>JBCDCO010000323.1:0-5457 GCA_039181635.1 Cyanobacteria bacterium P01_G01_bin.19
CCACCAATCCTAAAGTTCGTTTCCCTACCGAACAGGTGGTTCAATATTTAGACTAATTATCTCTTTTAGGTTGAAAGAATATTATTGACGACTGCTTTAATAAAGCGGTCTTTTTTTTAGTTTAATGTTTATCTTATGAGGGCAAACTTACTATACTTAATATATATCTATAAAACACAATAAAACTTAAAAGTGTTGTCGGTAATTAAATATTTGACGCACAGCAATTATTTCTATCAACATCCATGCAATCAACTCCTAATCTAGAACAGTTTATCCCCAACGAAGTAACCAAGTTAGCCTATCAGGGGTTTCAAGAAGGAAAAAAAGTATTTGGCTTCCTTCACAAGCAAGTAAGCGATCGCCTTACTAATACCGTTGTTCCCGAACAGGCTAGCAAAACAACTCCTCTTTCTCCCGAAGTTTTTGAGAAACTCCAGGTAAGATTAAAATCTCTTGAGGAAGCAGACTGGCGAGACGCGCAACAGGGAGTTTATCCTAGCAGTTTACTGTTTGATAACCCTTGGTCTGACTTTTTTCGTTACTATCCTGAACTTTGCCTGGATATGGTCAAAATTTGGGATCGTTTGCAGAAAAAAGAATTTCAAAAATTTGATACTGCGATTGATCGCGTTGGCTATCCCGACTACTATTTGCAAAATTTCCACTATCAAACAGACGGCTATCTTAGCGACATGTCGGCAAATCTTTACGATTTACAGGTAGAAATTTTGTTTAACGGGGCAGCTGATGCTATGCGGCGTCGTATTCTCGCTCCTCTAAAGCAAGGATTACAGACTTTTTCCGCAGTACCTCCTCAGCAGATCAAAGTGCTAGATGTGGCTTGCGGAACGGGACGTACTTTACGCATGCTGCGAGGAACTTTACCTCAGGCAAAATTGTATGGCACAGATCTATCTCCCGCTTATCTGCGTAAGGCAAATCAGATGCTTTCTGAGATTTCTGGCGAACTACCCCAACTGCTGCAGTCTAATGCTGAAGCCTTACCCTATCTGGATAATTATTTCCATGGCTTGACTTCAGTCTTCTTATTCCACGAGTTACCAGCAGTAGCCAGACAAGCCGTCATCGATGAAGCTTTCCGCGTCTTACAACCTGGTGGCGTATTGGTCATTTGTGACTCTATCCAGGCGACAGATTCTCCCGACTTCAAGGAAATGATGAACAATTTCCCTGCAATTTTTCACGAACCTTACTATCGTCACTATACTACCGACAATCTTGAGGAGCGTCTGACAACAGCAGGATTTACTGACATCAAAGTTGAAAATTACTTTGTTAGCAAATATTGGACTGCATACAAGCCAGCAGTTTAGATAATTCAGCTAACAATCGATAAAAAACGCAGCCACACCTCAATTAATACAAAGTGTGGCTGCGTTTACTGTTTAAGTAGAAGTTAAACTAGAATTAGAAAACGAAAATACAGTAAGCGAACGGTTAATAACAGTGAATGAGCGTTTTAATAAGCTACTTCAATACAACACTTCGGGTTTGGGCTGTTGGGTAAGCCTAATAATCTTCGCCTTAATTGTTGGTAAAATCGGCTTAGGAGGAGTGGTTAGCGGATTTTTGTTCCTGATCGCATTGTTATTTATCCTACCCGTTATTGGCTTTTGGGGCTTTCAGTGGTGGCTAAAACGCAAGCTCGCTCAGGCAGAATGCCCAGTATGCAATTACGAATTTACTGGATTGAAGGATACTGAATTTAGCTGTCCTAACTGTGGCGAAAGCCTCCAGGTTGAGGGCGATCGCTTTGTTCGCATGACACCCCCTGGAACGATTGATGTAGATGCGGTGGAAGTATCGGTGCAAAAAATCGAGGAAGGACAGTAACAATAGTTAGAACAGTTAGGACAGTTAGAACAGTTAGAACAGTTTTAAGAGATTGATGATTGATTGATTTTGGCTTCAAACTACTATTCTCTCGTTACTAGTTCAATTTTGTCCGAACCATTGAGTAAGATTGGCTCGGTTAGTTAATTATCAGTAGAAATATTGAGCACAAATCGATGTCTATCGCCAGAGCGATCGCCTATATAAACATCATAATTGCCTGCTTCCCATACCCCAGAAATTTCTGGTTTGAGTCCCGATATTTCATCTCCCAAAACGCAAAAGCTGTCGCCAGAATTAGGACCCAATACTAGTAGGGTAGGCTGACCTCCATCGGTTTGAACTGTTAATCTCATGTAGTCTATTCTTTGAGACAAGTTCATTTGATGGTTAGGGCGATCGGCAATATAACCACATCCTTGACTATCTTTTGAACCGCCAGACTGTCCTTCGACTATCTGACTTGATATGTTATCGCTTTCTGTCATGCTTATCCCAGGAAGGAGCAAAAATGCGGCGATGCTTAGGACAATGGTGTTAACAATTCTAAGTTTAAATGGGTTAAGTAGATATATAGCTGAAAACTTTAATATTGCCATTATATTACACCCTTAATTGACTTTAGAAGTAAAAATAAAATTAATCGAAAATTATAAATAATAGACTTACTTATTAATTCTATTAAACTAAAAGACGAAATTACATAAGTGTTGTTCCACTTAAGTAATAGTCATACTTCAGTATTTTTATCTACTAGATTAATTCAGATTTGAGTAACTTTAAGATAAATTTAAAAAAGCCATAGATCTACTCAGTAAATCTATGGCTTTATCGATATTAATTAAATAACAACCAATCCTATTTCTGACCAGTTTGAGCAGCTACTTCATCTGCGAAGTTAGTCTCCTCTTTCTCAATTCCTTCACCCAAAACAAAACGCACGAAACGGCGAATTTGGATATTCTCACCCAATTGAGCAATGCTTTGTTTGACCAATTCTTCTACTGTAATACTTTGATCTCTAATATAGGGTTGAGGTAGCAAAGAAATCTCGTTTAAACGCTTGCCGATTCGTCCAGAAACGATTTTTTCTTTGATATTGTCTGGCTTACCGTCTAGGTCATCGCGACCCATCTCGATCTCTTTTTCCTTAGCAACAGTATCTTCAGGAATATCTTCTACCTTAACAAATTCTACGTTGGGGCAAGCTGCAATTTGCATGGCGATGTTTTTGACCAACTCTTGAAACTCTTCGCGACGAGCAACGAAGTCTGTTTCGCAGTTAACCTCTACCAACACGCCAATACGTCCGCCAGTATGAATATAGCTTTCTACCAATCCTTCAGCTGCTACACGACCCTGTTTTTTATCAGCAGAAATAGTTCCTTTTTGACGCAACCATTCGATGGCTTTCTCTGTGTCACCATCATTCTCTGTTAGTGCCTTTTTACAATCCATCATCCCCGCGCCTGTTTTTTCGCGGAGTTCTTTAACTAATTTTGCCGATATACCTGCCATGTTCTTTTTTCTTTATTTTTGATTTTAGTGATGACAAAATAATTTTAAATTATGAAGGGGTTTTACCCCAGCTATAAGCTATGAGCCTATAGCTTTAAAGCAGATTTAATAGCTGAGTATTTGAGTATTAATTTTACTCTTCGCTATCAGCCCCTGCTTGAGCTTCTGGTTCGGGAGCGGGTATTTCCGCTTTATCCGAAGGTGTATCCTTTAGGACTTCTTCGGCAGAAGGATAATCTTGTGCGTCAATTCCTTCGTCTAGTTCATCATAATCATCCTGATTGTCTGGCTGACCGTGACGACCTTCATAGATTGCATCTGCCAATTTGCCAACAATCAATTTGATCGAACGAATTGCATCGTCGTTAGCAGGAATAGCTACATCGGCTACTAGAGGATCGCAATTAGTGTCTAGAAGAGAAACAACAGGAATACCCAATTTTTGACATTCTGCGATCGCATTATGCTCGCGCTTTTGATCAACAATAACGACAATATCTGGCACTTTACGCATTGCCTTAATACCACCCAGATATTTTTGCAACTTAGCCATTTCGCGACGCAAAACAGAACCTTCTTTTTTAGGTCTTCTTTCTAGTCCGCCACTTTCTTCTAAATATTCAAGTTCTTTGAGTCTTTCCACCCTGGTACGAATAGTTTCCCAGTTGGTTAGCATTCCACCCAACCATCTTTGGTTGACATAAAAAGCACCACAGCGAGAAGCTTCTTGAGCGATAATTCCTGCTGCTTGACGTTTTGTACCGACAAACAAAACTCTTTTGCCTCGCTCGGAAGAAGTGCGCATATATTCGTAGGCTTCCTCCATTAATTGTGCTGTTTGCACTAGGTCAATGATGTGAACACCATTACGGGCAGTATAAATGTACTGAGACATTCTGGGATTCCAACGACGGGTTTGATGTCCGAAGTGAACTCCAGATTCTAAAAGTTCTGCAAGAGAAACTACTGGCATATTGATTTTTACTCCTTGTTTTCGGGTTAATCCTCCATTCAGGGACATTTTCTTGGTGGAAAACACCCGAAATCCTGAATGTGTGAATTTTTTTAAAAAGCCTATACAGTTTAACACTATTAGCTGTCTGCTTTCTAAGTTTTTGTCTCGATTGAACCAGAGAAATCAGTAAATAATATGAGATAAATTTAGAGGTACTATTTCTAACCTTCTAACTACTTAAGTTCTCTAAAATGACACTACAAATTTATTCCTATTGCCCTACTCCCCTATTCCCCTATTCCCCATCTGTAGCGAATAAAACAACGGTATAGCTCTGCTCTCTACTTTCCAGTCATCATGCTCCAACAAGGTCTAGTAAACCTATCTCAATCCCATTTAAATTTGCTGAGTATTTGTCCGCCAAAATTTCAGCAGATCTATTTAGACTGTCTCGGCTCAATCCCAGACCCCAAACAGCAGGAAGGGATGCAATGGGGGACTCGTTTTCACTTATTAATGCAACAGCGAGAATTGGGTTTACCGATTGAATCTTTACTTGCTAGCGATGCCGAATTGGATTCTTCAATTAAGTCGTTAATTAATGCCGTACCAGAGTTATTAGAACCAAAAAAAGACCTGTGGCGGGAAGCAGAACACTACCGAACTTTGGGCTACGGTAATTTTGTTTTAAATGTAATTTACGATCTGTTGGTAGCTCGTTCGGACAAGGCGATAATTTTTGACTGGAAAACCTATCGAAAACCACAAAAACGAGTTTATTTGGCTGGTAATTGGCAAACTCGCCTTTACCTATATGTATTGACAGAAACTTCTGAATATCGTCCTGAGCAAATTCAGATGACTTACTGGTTTGTTAAATCGGGAAAACCGACGAGCATTACCTTCGATTATAATCGCACTCTACATCAACAAACAGAAGAGGATTTGAGCGAGCTTTTGGATCGATTAGATGTTTGGTTAGAAGACTATCAGCAGGATCGCATCGATCTCCCTCATCAGTCGAATTGTCGCGAGAAATGCCCTCATTATCAGTTTTTGCATGAAGAAAATAACCACGTCAATCATCAAGAGTTGCTAGAAGCGATCGCAGATATTGAAGAGATTCC
>JBCDCO010000324.1:0-5446 GCA_039181635.1 Cyanobacteria bacterium P01_G01_bin.19
CGCCTGGTTCATCATGCCGTCATTTTAGAAATCAAGGCTGATAGTTTTCGTCAAAAGGCTGCTCAAAATCGCTCATCTCATTCTGATTCTGAGGGGACAACTTAATTGTCGTTTCTCGGTCAAAGTAATTGACATTTAATATTCACTAAACGGGGAATTGTGCTTAAAATCCAGACAACTCTTATCATTTCTGCCAGTCATAACGCAGTGGTAGACAAGAGCGAAGATAATCTTGCGGTTCGAGAAGATAAATATGATGTGCTTGGCTAATGACTGGCTTGGGGGTCTGGGGGCTAGAATTAGCCGCGCTAGCCTGGATTTATCTTCTTCGTATCCTCTTTTTAGTTTTCTGCTTTTCTTCTTGTTGTCGCCGCCTTTGCTCGACCGCTTGATGTAATCGAATAGCAAATTGTTGCCAATAGCTCACGTCAGCATTGCTTAGTAATGGTCTGTTTTTATTCGTCAATGCTGATTCTATTGGTTCAAATTTTTGGTTCTGATACTTAATTTTTAATCTAGGTCTGGCTTCTGGCTTTTTGTAGAGATAGAGAGTTTGTTCGTCTTTCTGCCAGAAGACACGATATTCAGGCGTTTCGATTTTAGCCTGCCTAACCTCATTAATATAGTCTCTGAGAATCGGGGCGATGATTAGACTTCTTTCTTTTTGCTTAGTTTGGGCTAGTTCTCTTTGTCTGGCTTCTTCTCTTTCCTTCTCTTCGATAGCCTTGATAGAGACTTCTGCTTTGACGAACGACTCACGATTGCTAGCTTCAATTAATTGTCCCTCGTGAAGATGGTGCTCGTACCTTACTTGTTTGTGTTTTTGTAAGCCATTAAATGTATAGGCTTTACCTAAGTGAGTTCCGCTGGTGGCTATCCCGTCTAGTTGATAGCTAATTCCTCTAATCTTCCCCGTTCTGGTTATGCTGACTTTGGCATTGATTCCTTTGTCTTTGAGGCAATTTACTAGTTCTGGCATGGTTATTGACGAGCTAGTTGATTCATCTATTATTTGCTGTAGCTTGGTTCTGACACTCGACTCACCTGTACGTTCAATCAGCCTCATCTCCCCATTAGTCTGTCCCCGTTGCTGTTTTTGCTTTGATGAAACTGTCGGGGTTAATTCGTATTTGTGTTCTAACTCTCGGATTAGCTTTTCGCTTCTCACGTAGTCCCAACTATCGTTCACCGTCGTACCGTCAGTGATGCGAATTCGACTGGCGACGATGTGAACGTGGTCGTGGTCGCGATCGCTATGGCGATAGACTACGTACTGACTATCGTTAAATTCCATTCCCAATAGATATTCTTCGGCGATCGCACTCCAGGTGTCATCATCTAAATGTTCTGTTTTAGGCAGGGATAGGCTTGAATGATAGACCGCTTTAGACAAGCGAGGGTTTAGCTGTCGGGATACGGCAAATTCGGCTGCCATAATTCTTGGGGTATTTCCTGCCATATTTCCCCCAATGATTCGACTACCCTCTTTTTCGTGTAGATAGTTTAGAACTCCACGAAAGCTTTTTCCTTTGACTTGTTTAGCTATCATCGTCCTCTTGTTGGTCAATCGCCAGAATTTCTAACCTAACCTGTTTGAGTAGTCTTAATAATGCTGATAGTTCGGTTGGGTTTACATTACACCCCATTCCTCTTTGGAGAGATTTGTGGGCAGCTTTAGTCATTTGGTTAATGTTGTTGCCGATTCGACCAAGCTCGACATAGGTAGCTAGGTTGATTTCGGGAATTTTCGTAGATGGGCGAATAGTTTTATTTAGTCCCGCTTGTCTTAGGTAAGGACTGAGTTTTAATCCCGCTGCTGATGCTTTTGCTTCTAATTCCGTTCGTTCTGATGCTGACAAACGCAGGGAAAAATTTTTCCTCTTTTCTGTTTCTGATTTTGATGAAATAGCTCACCTCCTTAACCTGTGTTGTTTTATCTAACTAATAAACTACTTTTTTTTATTTTTGTTTTGACCCTGTTTTGCTTGGGGTTTTCAAAGGGGTATCCCCTTTGGCAAGCCGTTTGTGCGTATGCACAAGCATGGCTTGCTCCCTACCTAAGCAGTTATTGTAGTATATCATTCTAACTCACTGGGTAAATTCAGAAAAATGCCTACTAAACTCTTATGTTTGGAGAATTTGTTCACATTATGTTGACACTGTGTCGACAAAACAGAGATCGAACTGCTGCTAATTTGTTTGTTTTTTGCCTGAAGTTTAAATGTAATACAAGTTTTTGCTCCCAAAATGTCTACAATCTAAATAACAGTATTGGAGAGTGAACTGTTTTGGGAGAAAGGGTTACAAGTGTTAACCATCATCTACAAAATGTTGACACTAAAATCAGGGTGAAAATTGCAACATTACTTAACATTTTGTAGGTTGTTGAGTAAGTTTAATCGCGATCTTTATCTCCCCCACTTTTTTCGCTCTTGGCTATTCCCTTATAAACCATAACTCGGATTGCCTAATCCCTTGATTAAATAGGAATGATAATCTTTCTTTTCCCTTTCTTCCAAAGACATATCTGGATTAAATTGATGATTATTGTTCATATACTTTTCTCTCCTGCTTACTAGCTTTTCTGGCAGAAATCAGTCTGATTCTTCCATCCCTATACGTAATAATTGAAACCTATTTCATTAACTGATAGTTATGAAAGATCGTCGATCAGCTTGATTACTACTACCTTTAAAGCTGCCAGCTCCCCTTCAGGCTCAAGAATCGTCCAGACGGTAGTCAGGTCAACCTGCCAATAAACGTGAGCTAGTAGATTGCGAAAACCAACAATCTGTCGCCAGGAAATTTCTGGATGCTTCTCTTTCAGCACATCTGGGAGTTGGTTTACTGCTTCTCCAATAGTTTGCAACCTAAAAAGTGTCGCATCCTGCAAAGATGGACTATTCAAAAACTCTTCTTTGCCGTTACGAGTATAGGATTCTATTCTTTCGATTGCATTCAAGATGTCTTTGAGAAAAAGTAGAGGCTTTCGTGTCATGTTCTCTCTACCTAACTAAAGTTGCTTTAAAGAGATTGCTTCTTTCAGCACTTCATCCCGCATTAACGGATTCAGTGCCGTACTCTGGGCAACATCTACCTTACATCCGAGTAAATCAGATAAACTCTGAATCAGACGAATCAGATCCAGAACGGATTGTTCTGGTATAACATCAACTAGAAAATCAACATCGCTACTGTCCGTTGATTCTCCTCTCGCAACTGAGCCAAATACCCTGATATTGGGCGCGTGGCAGCTTTGAGCGATGGTAAGTATGTCATCACGGTAAGCCTTTAAGTCCTCTAATTTCATAGTAAAAACCTAACTTTTTCCAACCTTGGTGAATGTTATACACGCCTCGATCAACTATGCAGCCTATACATATATACATTATCTCAAGTATTTTCTAAGTGTTTTGAGAATTAACATCTAGGCGTTTGAGTATACTTTTGACTACTAAACTCGACGATCGCTCTAACATCTGGTGGATTTGCTTGCCGAACTCAATATTGATTAATTACCCTACATTTAAATTGTTTTCTGCCAACCACTCAACGATTCGCTGATTCTCGCGCTGCTCGCTAAATGAAAACCAAAGATTTCTTTCTGATTCATATTCAGGACGACTAAGAACATGTTTAAATCTACCAAAAGCTCCTCTTCCCTGAATCGCTACAGATAATAAATCTCGTAACTTCTCATCTGAAACAGTATCAATAAAATTCACCATATCTTGGTAAGCATTAGCCGAGCCTTGCTGGGGTATCAATAAATAGCGTTGCTCGAATTCGTACATTGCCGCTTCATAGTTGTCATCGTCTTCACTAGGTTCGATATCAATGGGATAACCTTGACTACCAATTAATACTTCACCAGTTTCTCGGTCTAAATATCCATATAATTCGTATTCATAGCCACTGTTCATAATTTCCGAAATTTCCGAGAAAAAATCTTGAGAGACGGTAGCGGTCATAAATAAACTCCTAGCCTTCTTTTCTCATATATCCCAACGACTAAAATTAGTTTATAACAATTAAGCTCATTCTTAATTCAGTAAGTTGCTAGACAATTGATGAGCTAGGCTTAGAATTAAGCTGTTATTTCTTCAACGTTGATAGCTAGTGACCAAAAAATCTTTATCTCTTCCCGATGACTACAATGAATTTCTAACGACTCTCAAACAGACAATTCGCCAGGCACAAGTCAAGGCTGCCTTAGCAGTTAACCATGAGTTGGTATTGCTATACTGGCAGATTGGTAAAGATATTCTTCAACGTCAGAAGAATGAAGGATGGGGCGCAAAAGTAATTGCCAGCCTGTCAAAAGACTTAAAAGCTGAATTTCCTGAGATGAAGGGGTTTTCCTCTCGCAATCTCAAATATATGCGTTCTTTTGCCGAAGCTTATCCTAAAAAATCAATTGTGCAACAAGCTGTTGCACAAATTCCTTGGGGACATAATGTTCGTCTTTTAGATTCGGTTAAAGACCAAGAAGAACGACTTTGGTATATCCAGCAAACCATTCAAAATGGCTGGAGTCGCGCTGTTTTACAGTATCAGATTGAGACTAAACTCTACCAACGCCAGGGAAAAGCCATTACTAATTTCGAGCAGGTATTACCCCAACCCCAGTCAGACCTTGCCCAGCAACTGCTTAAATCTCCCTATAACTTTGATTTTCTGAGCTTGGGTAAAGAGGCGCAGGAGCGAGATTTAGAGAAAGCTTTAATCGCTCATATGCGAGACTTTCTGCTGGAATTAGGCGTAGGGTTTGCCTTTGTGGGCAGTCAGTATGTTTTAGAAGTTGGAGACCAGGAGTTTCGCGTCGATTTGCTGTTTTACCATCTGAAACTACGCTGCTATATCGTTATTGACCTCAAAATGGGTAAACTTGAGCCAGCTTTTTCAGGACAGATTAACTTTTACGTTAATGTAATTGACGACCAGTTGCGACATCCTGATGATCAACCTACTATTGGCTTGGTGTTATGTAAATCAAAAGAAAACACGGTCGTCGAATATGCATTGCGCGGCGTAAATACCCCCATTGGTGTATCGACTCATAGCTTAGAAGATCTACCAGAACTCCAAAATAGCCTACCGACAGTCGAACAGTTACAGCAAGAATTAAACGAGGCAGCCGCAGAAATCGAAGGAGAAATTTCTGAGCCAGAATAAAAAGCATACTTTTTAAGAGTTATCATGCTCAATCACTCTCGAAAAAAAGGCTGAAAGAGAGTGGGCAAATCAAGTTTGTAGTGAGTAAACTGGAGCAAAGAAGTCGTTTCAAGCAAAGTATAAGCCAAAAGACAACCAACTTAAGACGGGACAGTAGGCAGGGTAAAGGTTTTGGGTTTGGATGATTTTCTGGACTTTCTTGGTTGAGGTAATTCACCAATATTTTCAACCAGATATTCAAATAAATCAGGAAACTGCTGACCAAACAATC
>JBCDCO010000325.1:0-5429 GCA_039181635.1 Cyanobacteria bacterium P01_G01_bin.19
CCAAAGATGAAAGCCTGGCGATCGATGTCGATAATTCGAGTTAGTTTGTCTCTAATAGAATTGACATCGAGCATGGGTTCGAGAAGCAGCCAGTAAACCACAAAAATCGCGCCAAACATCAGTAACCCGATCGCTATTCCCGTTATCCAGTCATTTTGTGTAGGAAGAGAGAAATCTAAAGGCTTAGGTTCGATCTTAAGCAGCCATATAACCGTCAAACAAAGTAGCCAAATCTGACAGCATACTAGTATTGTTTGCCCGAGCGCTCCAGGTGCGATCCATAAAGTCATAATTGCGCCGACGCTGGTGAAGGGAACTCCTAGACATAAAGCAATTATGCTGGAGGACTTTTGAGTTAACTGCATATAACGTTGCTCATAGTTATGAGGTACGAGTTAAACTTTAATTTTGTTAGTTGTTGGTTGTTGGTTGTTGGTTGTTTCCATGACTCACTACCTACTACCTACTCTTACAGATGGATTAGTACGCAACATCAGCGTCCCAAAAATCTAGATTAGTAATGTCAGAAAAAAACAAATCACCCTTTTCCTTTTCCCCTTTTCCTTTTCCCAGTCTTATGCCCTAAAGGATTCCCTTTGGTCACGAAGCGGTATCCTTTAGGGCAACAGACTATCTTGTTTCATAAGAGCTATCAAAATCCCAAATCTGCCTTGGCAATTTCTGCCGCTGCATATACTTCTTCGCTGGGCATTTCTTCCCAATCGGTACAGCCAATTTCGCTATAGAATTGAGCATCATAAGAACGAGTGCGGACTACCACAGGCATCGGTACAGCATGACCGAGAATTAAGGCTTGCTGTTTTGAGTCTAGCTTGGATAGGACAGATTTA
Source organism: Cyanobacteria bacterium P01_G01_bin.19 (assembly GCA_039181635.1). Classification (GTDB taxonomy): domain Bacteria; phylum Cyanobacteriota; class Cyanobacteriia; order Cyanobacteriales; family Xenococcaceae; genus Waterburya. The sequence continues at coordinate 852 of JBCDCO010000325.1, forward strand.
AGATTTGCCCCACCCGAAACACCAGTAAAGATAGCTTCAATATCTTTTTCATCGTTGAGCAAACAGGTAACGCGAGTTCCGATTTGGGACATAACTTCGTTATCAATACCCGACGGACGCTGATCTACTACCAGCAAGGTAACAAAGTACTTACGCATTTCGCGGGCAATCGTACCAAAGATAGTCTGATGTACGACACTGGAATCTAGAAAGCGGTGTGCTTCTTCGATGGTGATCACTAGCTGGCGGGGTTTATCTAAAGGATTTTTAGTTTGCAAAAAGCGATCGGCTTTTTTAACATAGCTGGCATGAATACGACGGGTAATCATGTTTGTCGCCAGCATATAAGAAAGCATATTTGATTGCGAACCAAATTCGATGATGACGTTCTTACCCGCATCCAAATCTTGAATCAGGCGATCGATATAATTGTGGGGACAAGCGGAACGAATATATTTGAGGGTATCAAAGCGCATTAACTTACGCTGGAGTGAAGAGATCGAACCCTGATGTCCTTGTTTGGCTTCGCAGAACATTTTTATATCTTCGTTGGTCATGTTAACCAAGCGCATAATCCAAGATTTGCCGTATTCGTTGTAGAGAATATTGGCATTGTCCATAGCGGCTTCGGATAAGCCTAACTCGGAAGCAACCAGTTTGAGATCGGCAATTTCAATTTGATCGTAGCTGAGATAGAGTTCTTGAGCGTCTCTGACTCCCCGCCGTTTGGTAGATTCGGGATCTAGGGTGTACATTACTACCTTGCCAGGAAAAAGCTGGCGCAAGCCTTTGACGGTGCTTACCTGCTTGCCTTCTTTCATGGCTTCCCAACCATATTCGGAGTGCATATCAAACATCAGGTTGACTGCTGCATCTTTGCGAATTACTCCAGATAAAACTAGGCGAGTGAGGAAAGATTTCCCCGTACCTGACTTACCAAAAATACCGTTACTGCGTTCGACAAAGCGATCCAGATCGATGCAGACAGGTACGTCCATATCCAAAGGTTTGCCAATGGAAAAGTTACGACGGAAAGGATCGTCTTCCCAACCAAAGACGCTACGAAAATCGTGTTCTGTAGCTTCGTAAACCTGGCTGAAGTGTGCGGGAATGGTTTTAACGGGTAATAATTCCATTTCCGTACTGGTTTGCGCCTGTAGCGAACCCAAACTAGTATCTTGGGGAGTATCGATGGGCAGACTTGAGAAATCGCTGTTAGTGGCAGTGGGAGTAAACATCAGCATCGGCGATAAATCTACCGTGCCATAAGTGCCGCTTCCTGCCAGTACATCTCGGAGGAAAGTATCGTCAATTGGCGGAGGATTGGCGATAATACGATCGCTCGAACAGCCCAAAGAGACATCAGTCAAGAGACAAAAAAAACGCGATCGCCTTCCTTGCACTACCAAAAATTTGCCCACTCGCATATCTTCGACAGATACGTCAGGATGCAATCTTACTTCTAGACCTTTGGTTAAAGAACCTTGAATCACCGAACCTAAAGGGAGTTGCGAGTCCATGTTTTGCTTTGCTTGACTTGGTTTTTGGATGTTAATCTAATTTGCGATATTTGTCATAAAAGCAATCGCCCGCTTTAGTCTTTGGCGAATAATCGATGCTTTTTTTGATTAACTAGGCTTATTCCGCTAATTTTAGCCGATTTAGTTTTTAATATCCTATCAAATTGAAATAAAACGTATTATGTCAACTATCAAATAACAGATTTTTATTCAAAAACAAATACCAAGGAATTGGACTTTCTAGTTCTAAAGCGATCGCCCGAACAACAATCGGTAATCATTTAGCCACAGGATGAAATAAAACTGTCTCCAAAATAAAATCCCGAACCTCTAGCAAACCTTCTCCTGTTTTGCAGTTGGTGTAGACAATCGGTTTTCCCTGGCGATGTTGAGGTGCTTGCTGGCGAATCAGAGCCAAATCTGCACACACGTAGGGAGCAATATCGATCTTATTAATAACTACCAAATCCGATCGCACGAAACCAGGACCATTTTTACGCGGTATATCATCCCCCGCACCCACATCAATGACGAAGATATAGGAATCTACAAGATCGTAGCTAAAGGTAGATGCGAGATTATCTCCGCCACTCTCAATTAAAACCAAGTCCAACTCAGGAAACAGCAATTCCAAATCCTGCACTGCCAACAAATTCATCGTCGGATCTTCGCGAATGGCAGTATGGGGACAGCTACCCGTTTCTACGCCGACAATACGATTTTCGGGCAAAAATCCTTTCTTTTTTAACCTGTCAGCATCCTCAGTAGTTAACAGATCGTTGGTGACAACCGCTACTTCAATTCCTTGCTGCATCAGCATAGGGACAATACTCTCTATTAAAGCAGTTTTCCCACTACCTACAGGTCCTCCAATTCCCAATCTAGCAACGTTTTTCATTTATTGGTTAGTCGTTAGTTGTTAGTTGTTAGTTGTTATTTTCCCTCAGTCTGTAGGGTGGGCAATAGATAAATAAATTTATGGATTTAAAAGATTGTTGTTTTGCCCACCATTAAATTGCCATTTCTCAAACCTTCCCTTCCACTAAGCCATTAAAACCATAAATTTCTCTCGTACCTGCGATCGCCACAAGAGTTACGACTTTTTCATCTCCTGGTTCAAATCTCACGGCTGTACCTGCGGGAATATTAAGGCGCATTCCTTTAGTAGCCTCGCGATCAAACTGTAAAGCCTGATTGACTTCATAAAAATGAAAGTGCGAACCGACTTGAATCGGGCGATCGCCTGTATTGGCAACCTCTATCTCTCTAGTTTCTCTACCTGCATTCAATTCAATTGTCCCCGATGGGGTAATTATTTCGCCTGGAATCATTTATCTTGGTTAGTGGTTAGTGGTTAGTGGTTAGTCGTCAGTTTTTCGCTCGAACTGAGAACTGATAAATGTTCAATGTTCAATGCTTAATGTTCGCCCTCAACAGTTCCTATAACGGAGGGAACCTCCGCAACGGACTGTCTCGCAATGTTTACTGAATCGGGTTGTGAACGGTGACTAATTTTGTGCCGTCGGGGAAAGTAGCTTCCACTTGCACTTCATGAACCATTTCGGGGATGCCTTCCATTACTTCATCTCGGCTAAGAATAGTCGTGCCATAACTCATTAACTCTGCGACGGTTCTTCCTTCTCTTGCACCTTCCAAGATAGCTGCCGAAATATAAGCTACTGCTTCGGGGTAATTTAGCTTCAAGCCTTTGTCTTTACGTCTTTCTGCTAGTAATCCAACCGTAAAAATAGTTAATTTATCTTGTTCTTGAGGTGATAGCTGCATTTAATACTTTATTGAACTACGTCGATTTGAATATCGTAAAGTGAATGTTGCTCCAAACCTTTTAATCCTTAGATTTTTATCACAAGTTGATGCTTTTATTACTTCTACTAGCAATTTTTATAGAAACTTTACTACTCAGTTAAGAATTGACTTCATCTTTCTTTATCAACAAAAAACTTAAAACTGTCTTAGTGTTTCGCTTCAATTCAGCATTACATCTGCTTTGTAGTTGAGTTTAGCAAGAGATAGAGTATAAGCTGCCTTTTTTTGTTGTATAACACGTTTCTTTTTTTTCTGTATTGCAGAGTACAATTCTTCTTCAGACGAAATACTTTGAAACTTGAAAATCCAAGTAATTCTAGACTCGACATCATCTTGAAATAGATGATCTCGGTCGATTATAGAGAATTAATAAACAGAAAGGATCATGTCACAATTAGGAAGACGTAAATTTTTACTCTATGGCTCTACAGGGGTATTGGCGAGTTTAATACTTAAGGGTTGTGCCAGCAACGGAGGCGGAGGAGACACGGCTGCCGATTCTGCTGGTGATTCTTCAACGGCTGAAGATGGCATTAAAGTAGGTATTCTCCACTCTCTAAGCGGTACAATGGCAATTAGCGAAACTACTGTGGTTGATGCTGAAATGATGGCGATCGATGAGATCAACGCAGCAGGCGGAGTCTTAGGCAAGCAAATTATTCCGATCAAGGAAGACGGCGCATCAGATTGGCCTACCTTTGCTGAGAAAGCAGCTAAACTCATCGATCAAGACCAGGTGGTTACTGTATTTGGCTGTTGGACTTCTGCCAGTCGTAAAGCAGTGCTACCTGTTTTTGAAGAGAAGAAGCACATGCTTTGGTATCCCGTTCAGTATGAAGGGCAGGAATGCTCTAACAACGTATTTTATACGGGTGCTACTCCCAACCAGCAAATCGAACCTGCAGTTGATTGGTTACTAGAAAATAAAGGCAAAGAATTTTTCTTGGTTGGTTCGGACTATGTCTTCCCTCGCACCGCTAACACAATCATTAAAGAGCAGCTAGCGGCTAAAGGCGGTACAACCGTAGGCGAGGACTATCTGCCTTTAGGAGATACGGAAGTAACCCCAATCATTGCCAAAATAAAGGCAGCCTTGCCCAATGGTGGCGTTATTTTTAATAGTCTCAATGGAGATAGTAACGTTTCTTTCTTCAAACAAATGCAGGGTGCGGGCTTGAATCCCGACAAGTATCCTGTAATGTCTGTGAGCGTAGCAGAAGAAGAGGTCAGA
>JBCDCO010000326.1:0-5422 GCA_039181635.1 Cyanobacteria bacterium P01_G01_bin.19
ACCTCTACAGAGGAAGAATCACTTGCACCTAATCTTGGGATGCAGATTACAGGCTATCAAGGGAAACGACGTAAGATTTTGGTGGTAGACGATTTAGATAATAATCGAGAGGTGCTAAGTAATTTTCTCACCAATCTCGATTTTGTGGTTATCGAAGCAGATTCTGGCGATGAAGCGATCGCCAAAGCCGCAGAACATCAGCCAGATTTAGTCATTCTCGATTTAGTTATGCCCCAGCTAAATGGCTTGGAAGTAGCTACTATTCTCCGCCAAAATTCAGCTTGGCAAGATCTACCGATTATTATCGTCTCTGCTAGTACCCTACCTGCCGATGAATCTCAGTGTTATCTGTCGGGAGCAAATGCTTTCCTAGCCAAACCCTTAGATTTTGATTATTTACTCTTGCTATTGGGGATACATCTCCAATTAGAATGGCTGACTGAAGATCATTCCATTATAGAATCATTCGATCTATAGATTCTTACCAAGCTTTTTGGATTTTCACTCATTACTTATTACTCCGAACGAGAATAGCTCTAGCGAAATCAGCCAATTTACAGATGGAAATCAAACTAATTCAAAACTACTATATCTTTAATCTTGACTGTTCGTAGTTTGGATAAACAATATGCAGATAGTTTGGTTCCGCCGCGATCTTCGGCTAACAGACAATGAAATTATTAGTGTCGCCGCGCAAAACCAACAGGCAGTTTTACCCTGTTTTGTCGTCGATCCTTGGTTTTATCGACAGCCAGAAATTGCAGCACCAAGAGTCAAATTCTTGTTTGAGTCTTTGGAGAATTTAGATACCAATCTCAGAAAATGCGGTAGCAGACTGTATTTGTTTGTAGGGGAATCTGTGGCGACGATACTGTCTCTTACCCGATCGCTTTTGGAGTTGGAAGATCGACCAAAACTCTTTTTCAACCGCGATATTCAAGTCAAATACGGCATGAGACGCGATCGCACTATTTTAGATTTCTATCAACAACATCAGCTAGATGTACATGTTGGACGCAATCACTTTCTGCAGGATAAAGAAGACTATGCAACTCTGTGGCAAGATTATCATTGTTATCAAAAGCAGGCTGCATACCCGACTCCCCAGCAGATTAATACTCCCCAATTAAATTTCGATCTCCCTCGGCTAGAAATTGCTGAATTAAAAGAAAAATACCGTCAGTTCTTAAATGCAGAGAGCTATATATTTATGGGAGGAGAAGACAACGCCCAAAATACCTTGAAAACCTTTGTTTCTCATCGCTATCGCGGCTATCACTGGAAAATGTCTCGTCCTTGGATGGCACAGCAGGGGGCAACATCTCACTTATCGGCACATCTAGATTTTGGCACGATTTCCTCTCGCACTGTCTATCAAAAAGTAATCAAAGCAGAGAAAAATCTCCCCCAATCTAAAGATCGATTTTCTCTCAAAAGCTTTTGCGATCGCCTCCGCTGGCACGATAAATTTAGCCAACGCCATTATTTTCATCCCGAACTAGCCTGGAAGAACCGCTATCCCGAATTTGATGCCTGGTATTCTGCCCAAAAGCTTACGGGGGAAAAACAAGAGCTATTCCAATCCTGGTGCGGGGGTAAAACGGGCTTTCCCTTGGTGGATGCCAGTATGCGCCAGTTAAACACCATTGGCTGGATGAATTTTCGTATGCGGGCAATGTGCGTCACCTTCCTCTGCATTAACTGTGGTGTTTCTTGGCATCATGGAGCGCAGTATTTTATGAGCAAACTAGTGGATGGCAATATTGCGATCAATCATTGGCAGTGGCAGGCTCAAGCAGGAGTCACCAATCCCATGTCTGCTACCTTTAGAATCTACAATCCGACTAAAAACCTGGAGGAAAAAGATCCCCATCTACAGTTTGTCCGTTACTGGATACCAGAATTGAGGCGGTACAACATGGCAGAATTGCGATCGCGTAAATACAGCACGAACAGCAGCTATCCCCAACCTATTTTAGATTTTAAACAGACGAGAAAAACCAACGGTAAAATAGTTGCGGATCTGAGAAAAAAAGTAAGAGCGAGACTGGAAGCAGAGGGAGGAGAAGAATATCAACAGGCATTGGGTGCAGCCGAAACCATAGAAAAATATTTGACTGTTGAAGATAAGCAGTATCGGGCAATGAAATCTTTATAAGCGATTTATTTTCCATACGATTCATAGATCTTCTGCAATCAAAAGCAAGATCTGACAAATCAAAAACAAGATTGAGAAAGACAAACAGATGAATAAAATAAAAAATATAGTAGTAATGGCGATCGCGATCGCCTCACAGGGTAATTAGTATGGTACAGATTGAGAGAATTAGTGCGATCGCTTTAACCGTATCCGATCTAGATCGTGCTAAAGAGTTTTATACCCAAGCTTTGGGATTCGAGGTTGTTGAAGATCGTGTTTTTGATAGATCTAGCTACGATCTCTTGACAGCAATTCCACCGACAAAGGTGCGTCAGGCGATCTTAAAGCTGGGAGATGAGCGGATCGAATTAGTTCAGTACCTCGATCTAACTGCTAAATCTATTCCTGCTGATTCTCAAAGCAATGATTTGTGGTTTCAACACATGGCAATTGTCGTTAAGGATATCGATTTGGCTTATAAGCACCTACAATCATTCGAGATCGAGAAAATTTCCGATAAGCCCCAAACCATACCCGATGATAATCCTATGGCAGCAGGGGTGAAAGCATTCAAGTTTAGAGACTGCGATCGCCATGCTTTGGAGTTAATTTGGTTTCCCGCAGATAAAGGCAAAGCCAAATGGCAACAGGAAACAGATCGCTTATTTTTAGGCATTGACCACAGTGCGATTTCCATCGCCGATACAGAGAGCAGTTTGAAGTTTTATCGCGATTTGTTGGGTATGGAAATGGCGGGTAGCAATGTCAACCACGGAGAAGTTCAAGCTCTTTTGGATGGTTTACCTATAGCAGAAGTAAGAGTAGTTCCTTTAGAACCTGCTGAGTCGAGTATTGGAGTAGAATTTTTAGACTATTTAAAACCTCAGACATATAGCCCGATTCCCGATGACTGGCAAATTAACGATCTGGCGCATATGCACTATGTTATGGAGGTTGCCGATCTTCAATCGAGTTGGAATGAATTAAAACAACGAGAGGTAGAGATTGTTTCACCTGACATAGTTGAGTTTCCCGATTCCTATCGCTACGATAAAGGGTTTTTAATCAAAGATCCTAGCGGACACGCCTTGCTGATAGTTTCTGCGTAATCCCAGTTAATTGTGTAGAGGAGGTGATGGGGATGCCAAACAAGATCGCTATTTACGATCGGCGCATGGAGTCAATAATCGACCCCGCTGCCGAACTCGAAAAGCTAGCAGGAGGTGCAAGACACACTGAAGGCGTGGTTTATATTCCCCAAGATGACAGCGTTGTTTTTAGCGATGTAAGTGGCGATCGCCTGTTGCGCTGGAGTGCTGCTGATGGCGTTAGCGTCATTCGCGAATCTTCTTACTACTATCACAATGGTAACTATCTGGATCTCGAAGGGCGTTTGGTTAGCTGTTCTCATGGCAAACGCGCAATTCTAAGGCGAGAACACGACGGAGAATGGCAAATAATCTGCGATCGCTATCTCAATAATCGTTTAAACAGCCCTAACGATCTGGTAGTCAAAAGCAACGGTACGATTTGGTTTACCGATCCTCCCTTTGGCTTGACTCAACCAAATGAGGGATGTGGCGGACAACAAGAACAGGCGGGCAGCTTTGTGTTTCGTTTAGATCCCGACACGGGAGAAATAGACGCGATAATCAAAGAGATGGAGCGTCCCAATGGGTTGGCTTTTAGTCCAGATGAAAGTATTTTATATGTTTCCGATACTTCTCAGGTTAATTATATTCAGGGACATCACTACATTCGCGCCTACGATCTGATCAATAATAAGCAAGTAGCCAACAGCCGAGTATTTGCCATTATCGAACCAGGACAGCCTGATGGGATTAAACTAGATGATTTGGGCAATGTTTTTACTAGTTCTGCCGATAGTGTCCAAGTATACGCCCCCGATGGTATTTGTCTGGGTAAAATTTTTGTACCTGAAATTGTTGCCAACCTTGCTTTTGGTGGTAAGAACGGCAAACGTTTATTTATTGCAGCAGGAGGCTCTTTGTATGGAATCGATTTGAGATGAGTAATAAGTAACGCTTAGCGTGAATTAGCTTCATTGAAAAGTTATTAGTTCGTCCCTAAAGGGATTCCCTAAAGGGATACACCTTCGGATAACCGCTTCGCATGTAGCTGTTAGCTATCAGCTTTTAGCTTTTAGCTTTGATTCTCGATCTTTAGCTCTAAATATTTGAGCCTCAAATAATGTAATTTCTTGGTTTCGAAACAGTAGTCGTTGTCATTTTAGTTCACGCCAAGCGTAAGTCATGAGTAATGAGTAATGAGTAATGAGTAATAAAGTAAATAATATATGGTAAGTGTATTTGAACCGATTTTAAATTTGTGGAAAACTCTATTTCCTTTCTTTCCCGTTGGCATCCAAGGAGGAGTTTTGTTGGCTTTGCGAGTTGGCGTGGGAGTTCTGTTTGTTCTGCATGGTTATCCCAAGCTAATTCATTTAAAAACCTGGTCAAATGCTTTAAAGATGCCGATTTTCTTATGTTTCCTATCGGCTTCTTCGATGTTTTTGAGTGGTTTTTGTCTGATTGCAGGATTTTTGACTCCTCTAGCCTGCATAGCATTGCTTTGCTCGATGGTATTTGCTTTGGTTTTAGAAATTACTCAAGGATTACCTTTTGTGGCGGTCGATCCCTATCTTATTCCTGAGGGAGAGTATGAGGGGGCAGACGGTAAAGGAGAACCTCCCAGTCAAGAAAAAGCATTTATTTTTATCTTGATGTTAGTCGTACTCTTGGTGTTTGGTGCGGGAGGTTACTCGGTAGATGCTTGGCTTTTGAACTAGATAAACAAGAAAAATTCAAAAAACTGACAGATGACAAATAGCAGCGAACACTACGATCTAATTATTATTGGTACGGGGGCTGGCGGCGGTACGGTAGCTCATGAACTCGCACCAACGGGTAAGAAGATTTTGATTTTGGAACGGGGGGAATTTCTACCCAGGGAAAAAGAAAACTGGAGTCCCAAAGAAGTCTATCAAAACCAGCGTTACTACACCAAAGAAGAATGGTGCGATCGCGATGGTAAAGTTCTTTATCCTCAAACCTGCTATTGGATAGGAGGAAATACTAAGGTCTATGGTGCGGCTTTGTTGCCCATGCGGGAGCGGGATTTTGATGAGGTAGAACATAAGGGAGGTATTTCTCCTGAATGGGAACTAAAATATCAAGATTTTGCACCTTACTACGCCAAAGCAGAAAAGTTATTTAACGTTCACGGAACCAAAGGGCAAGATCCTACCGAACCAGAACGGGA
>JBCDCO010000327.1:0-5405 GCA_039181635.1 Cyanobacteria bacterium P01_G01_bin.19
CCGTATCGTGAAATAAAAACACATCCTGACTCACCCAAGCGATCGCCCGACGCAGATCGTACAGGTTATAGTCTTTGATATCAATACCATCAATAGCAATCCGTCCGTTTTGCACTTCATAAAAACGCAGCAGCAGTTTAACCAGGGTACTTTTACCCGATCCTGTTGCTCCTACAATACCGATGGTGGCTTGGGAGGGAACGTGAAGAGATAAATTTTGGAGGACATAATTGCGGTCGCGGTAAGCAAAGTTAATGTCGTCAAATTTTACTTCCCCTCTTACTTCATTCGGTGTTAAAGCCTCACCCCCTGCAGGCATGGTAATTGATGTATCGAGCAATTTCATCACTCGTCGTACCGATGCCATCGCTCGCTGATATTCGTCCATAATTTCGCTCAGTTCGGTAAAGGGCCAGAGCAAATCCTGTACGATAAAGACCATAAAACCGTAAGTTCCGACACTAAGGTGATCGCCTAATACTTCCAGTCCGCCATAGTACAGAGTAACAATGAACCCTAATAAAATTAGAAACCGCAATAACGGTTGAAATGCCGTACTGAGAGCGATCGCTTTGGCATTACTTCGACGGTATGCCTCACTTTCAACGGTAACGCGATCGCGTTCGTAGGTTTCGGCGGTAAAGCTTTTAATCGTTGCCATCCCTGAGAGATTGTTAGAGATTCGTGCGCCAATCGAACCTGCCTTCTCTCTTACAGATGCATAACGGGGTTCTAGCTTTTTCTGAAAAATAAATGTCCCCCATAAAATAACGGGAATGGGTAACATTGCCAGCCAAGAGATCGCAGGAGCTAACAAAACAAAGGTAATTCCTACCGCCAGCACTCGCGTAAAGAAATCCAGCAGATCCATCGCCCCAAAGTTGAGAAATCGCTCAAGCTGATTGATATCGTCATTGAGAACCGATAATAAATCCCCCGTACTGCGATCTTCAAAGTATGCCAGTTCTAACTCTTGGACGTGACTGTAAGCATCAACCCGCAGTTCGTGTTGGAGAGTTTGAGCCAGGTTGCGCCAGAGTTTTTCTGCTCCGAATTGACTCAAGGATTCCAATCCCCAGACAACTGCCGTTAGTAGGGATAGCAGCAACAACTGGGTAGGAACATCAGTGATACCCAAGCGAGCCAACAAAGAAGTTTCCCGTTCGACTACTACATCTACAGCCACACCGATTAGATAAGGGGGAGCGAGATCGAATAGGGTGCGGAAAATGGTGCAGATGATCGCCCCAAAAATCCGAACTCGATAAGATTTGCCATAGTGGAGTAGGCGCAGCAGTGGTTGAGATGTAGCCATAATTTAGATCGCAGTACGATATCTGGTTAGGACAGAAAAGTTATCTTCTCGTAATTAGCAGATAGATTCGAGACCCTGCGTCGCCGTCAGGCGCAAAGGAATGCTCGAATCAAGATAGCAAGTAGCAAAAAATATCCTAATGTAAATTGGTACTGCTACGAAAAGAGAAATTGAGTTAGATAGTTGCGCGATCGCGTTTTGGCTTTAGCTAAGTTGCATTCAAATTTAATAGGCATAAGTTACTAAGCTTTCACAAACTAACTTTTTTCAAAATGAGGATCTTGTTTGCCTTCGAGAAGATATTTAGCAAGGTCGTCAAGAAAGAGATTCATCCCGATTGGACCACCAAAAGTCCAGATCTTTGGACTAACGATGTAAGCCCGACCATTCTTAACCGCTTCTAGAGACAGAATTAAAGGCTCTTGAGATAAATACGATGTTGAGCCATCTTCGTCGGCATCTTCGATGATGAAAAGAATGTCAGCGTCATACCGATCGATGACTTCAATGCTAAAGGTAGCCCATTCATCTTGTTCTAAGAATATAGGTTTGATTGGTAAGCCAATATCCTTCATAACCTCAAAACCAGAGTCATTGTTTGGCGTTACCCAAAACTCGTTGCTATAGTGAGCAATGGCAGAAATTTCCATGTTTTGTAGTTGATCGCCTAGCTGCTTCCGAAAGTCTTCAACTCGTTTTTGATATTGATCGAGAACTTCCTCTGCTTTTTCTTCTTTGCCGACAAGCTGAGCAATATAGCGAAAATTTTCTTTTATGGGTATCTTATCTCTGAATACATCAATTAATACAGTGGGAGCGATCGCTGATAGCTGTTGGTAAGATTGATCGGTATGGTCAGGCATCAAAATCAAATCTGGTTTCAGTGCCGCAATTTTTTCGAGAGAAGGGGTTGCTTCCAAGCCAACTGACTCAATTCCTGTCACCAGTTCAGGCAGTACGGCGGGAAAATATCTTCCTCCTCCCCAGAGATCGGACACAGTGCCTACTGGTTTTATGTCAAGAGCCAATAACGGATCTAAAATCGCTGGAACATCTAGGGCAATAATGCGCTCAGGTTCGAGGGGGATACAGGCTGCACCAAGCCGATGTTGAATGGCTCGACACTCAGAGGTATTCTCTGATTCTCGCGATGGAATGTTGATTTTTTGATCGCTCCCTCGATTACAAGCTGTACTTGCCAAGATCGAAATTAAAATCATCAACAGAAATGGCTTGGCAAAACGACCTAGTTGGTTTCTCATTACTGAGTTTTGTGAATTAGTTCTAGAGTATAAATATACCGATGTTTTTAATTCGTTCTATGATTGGTAAAAATGATAGTTAAAACTCATAACTGATAGAACCAGTAATCGTAAAAGGTTCACCTCTGCCAAGAAAATTTCTACTAGCAGAGTCGGAAGAACTGATGTAGTCCACGTCAAATAGATTACGGACATTAATTGCGGTATTTAGACGACCTCGACGATAAAATAGTGCAGCGTCGGTACGGAAGTAATCTTCAAGTAAAAACGAATTAGCCAAATCTCCCTGTCTCTCCCCGACATAAAACAGTCCCAAACCAAAACCCAATCCTTCTAAACTTCCATTTTGAATTGTATAAGTTGTCCAGAGACTAGCTTGGTTTTCTGGAACCTCCTGCAAACGATTACCTTCAGGAATATCATTGTCTTCTGTCACCTCGGCATCGGTGTAGGCATAGGCGGCAGTTACATTCCATCCAGGTGAAATTTCGCCCTGAATATCTAATTCAATCCCTTGACTACGTTGTTCTCCAGTCTGAATAGAAAACTGGGGATTATCAGGATCGGTAGTAGTCACATTGGTTTTTGTTATGTTGTAAGCAGCTAAAGTAGCTGACAGTTTGTTGTCCAAGAAATCTGTTTTAACTCCTATTTCGTACTGAGTTCCCCTCGTAGGCTCAAAAACATCAGTGCTAGTACTAAATCCTGTTTCCTGATTAAATGAGCGACTGAAACTAGTAAATAGTGCCACTGTATCGCTGGGTTGATAGACCAAACCAACGCGGGGACTAAAAGCTCCTTCACTCCTCTCTGGTTCTTCTGTTGTATTACCGAACGCACCGAAATCAGTTATCGTAAATACACTATCGATCCAATCATAACGACCACCCACTAGCAGTTTAAAGTCCCCTAAAGCAATCAGATCTTGAACATAAATACCATAGAACTGAATGTCATTTTGAAACTCTAGAAATGGTTCGTATTCTGGTTCGGGAATGTCGTAGTTAGGATTTTCAAAGTCCAATATTGGTAAGTCAGTATCGGAAAAGCCTATATAGTCATCAGTAAAATCATTAAAATCAAATCCCACAACTACTTGATGATCGACTGGACCCGTTTTAAACTCTCCTACAACATCAAGCTGGACAAAATAATTTTCGTAGCCGAAGTCTACATCAAAAGCTTCTATGGTGGCAAAACGATCGTCTTCTACATTAGGTGAAAATAGATCGGTTTCTCTCGTATCAGCAACTAACCCAGCAAAATTATTACGAATCTGCCAGTTGTCGTTAAATTCATGAGTAAGAGTATAACCAAATCTATTGGCAGATACATCGATATCACTTAGATCGGGATAAAGAGTAAATAGATCTCTTGGTGTTAGACTACCATCGCTGAGAAGACTAGCAGGACTGACAGGAGGCTCGCCAGTATAGTTAACATACTCGTAGTATAGATTTAAATTAGTATTCTCGCCTATCTTGAAAGCTAAAGAGGGTGCCACAGTGATTTGATCTGCATCAACGAAATCTTGAATATCTCCCTCCGTTTGATAAGCAGCAATCAGTCGATAGAGCAAGTTTTCATTAGTAGTTAAAGGTCCAGATAAATCGATACCAACCTCATAAAAATCGTAGTTCCCAGCCTCAAATTTTAGCTCATAGAAAGGATCGCTAAGTGGTTGCTTGGTGACAACATTTACAATTCCCCCTGGTTCTATATCCCCAAACAGAACAGAAGCAGGTCCTTTAAGTACCTCTATCCGTTCGACAACATTAATTGGACTGCTTAGTATAAAGAAGTTAGATGCATCTCGATATCCATTGCGAAAGTTACCATCCTGTCGAAATCCTCTAATTATTCTGCCTCCCGATGATGAACCATCTTTAGTCCCACCATCTACAACTCCGCTAACCGTTTCTGTTGCCTGATTGAGATTTTGCACGTTACGGTCTTCTAGTATCTGTTGCGGTACTACCTGGATCGACTGAGGAATATCCCGCAATGGTGTATCGGTTTTGGTTGCTGTACTTGCATTATCTACCCTATAATCATCATCTTCTGCTTGCCCTGTAGCGATAATATCAATCTGTTCATCGGGTTCGGTTTCAACGGTAGTACCATCGGGAGTAATACTTAAAACCAAATCATCTCTTCCAGTCACTATTTCTGCACTGGGTGTCTGGTTTTCTCCTGCAATCCTGACTCGGATACTATTTTCTTCGGCTTTATTGACCGTAATCCTACTAATCCCTAGTGCTGGGTTAAGTTCCTCTACCCCATTCCTAATTGAAAACGCCAAGGTTGCATCCAGAATATCGATTATCAAATCATTCCCTTCTGGCAAAATCAACGGTACTAACCTTTCACTTCCCGCTACTGTTTTTAAAATTAACTCAAAACCTTCTGCTGTCTGGATAACTTCAACTCCCGTAACCCGCGTTACCCCCTGAGCTAACAAATCTTCAGCCGTACCAACTCGTAAGGGCGTTTCTTCCTTCTTATAAGTTTCTTGTGTCTCATTTCCGAGATTTTTGCCCCCTATATGCGGAGCGGTATCCTTTAGGAAATCCCCCAATTCTGGGGGACTTTGAGATGTTGCTCCCCCCAAACTTGGGGGGCTGGGGGGGCTAGATTCAGTATTTCGGGAGGATAAGGGGGGTGTTGTTTCCGCCCCAACAGGACTGACTACAACCAAACTTAGAAAACTACAAACAGATAAAAAACGCAATAATACTTTCATTCAAACTCCTCAGACTAAGCGGATAACCGCTTTATTTAGAAATATTCTTAATAGTTAATGAGGAGTAGTTTATAGAAGTCGATCG
>JBCDCO010000328.1:0-5374 GCA_039181635.1 Cyanobacteria bacterium P01_G01_bin.19
AATCTAACGGAATGATTGAATTTTCAAACTGATAGTACGAGCTTCAGTTGACTACTAATTATTTACAAAATCTAAGTTTGAAATTTTATCTCACATAAGGGATCGTATTTACAGACAGAGAAACTGAAAATATTTGTATTTCCCTATCCGTCCGAGCTAATTTAGACTAGCTTAAGATTAATTGCTCGCGATGCACGTTTAATAACTGCACCTCGGTATCAGCAACTTTTTCCAGCATATAAACCAAATTGTCTGGCGATAAATTAGTTCCATCATTGCGACAGCTACCAGTAAAGCGAATTATTGCGCTATTGTTTTCTCGATCTTCCGATTCTAAAGAGAGAGAGAAAAGGCGATCGCACAAGTTAATTTGTCTTTTATTGCCTTTTTTAGTAAATTTCTCCCAGATTATTTCTTTTGAGTTATTAATCGCCTCAATCCATTTTTGCCATGCGGGATTATCGTTGCCTTGTACTGTAATTAGATACTCCGCCTTATCCATAATGCGGCTGGCGTTTAAGGATTTTAGCTCGACTTCTTCCACTTTATAGATAGGAATGTTTTCGGGTAGCTGGGCAGCTAGTCTGGTGCGAAATTCTTCCACATCCATATCTTCAGTCAGTTCAAAATCGACTATCTCCCCGTTGCTAGTGATACCCAAAGATAAGGCATTGGCGATGGAAATTTTAGGACCAGGATGATATCCTCCAGTAAAGGAGATCGGTAAAGCTGCCCGACGAATAGCGCGATCAAATAAGCGGACTAAATCTAGATGGCTGATTAATCCCATCTCATTTATTTTGCCAAACCACATTCTCAGCTTTTGAGCTTTTTCTTGATTGGGTTTGAAGTGTCCCTCGAATTTAGGGATTTCAGGAGGTTTGACGACGATGTTATGTCCAAAGTCTGTACCGCAGACACCGCAGTGAGAACAACCTTCAAAAGCACAGTCGGGTACGGTAGCCGCTTCTAATGCTCTTTTTAGGTCATCTTTGAGCCATTGTTTATCAATTCCCGTATTGAGATAATCCCAAGGTAGAGGCGCATCTGTTGCATCTTCTACTGTTACATTTCCATCTTGAAATATATTCCATTCGCCATTTTCCACCAGACGATATTTCCAGGTAAGATCTGCTTCGGCGATCGCCTGTTCCCATGCGCCATAAGCTTTGTCTAAATTTTCCCACCAAGAGTCCATGCCCGCACCCAATTCCCAAGCCCGCTTGACTACTGCAGATAAACGGCGATCGCCTCTTCCTACAAAGTCTTCCATTGCTGAGATGCGCACATCGGTATAGTTGATTTTTACTCCTCTGATACGGCGAAATTCTTCTTTTAGTAGTTCTTGTTTGCGGAGGAATTCGCTAGTAGAAACAGAATGCCATTGAAAGGGCGTATGGGGTTTGGGAGTAAAGTTAGAGATCGTGATATTGAAGTTGAGGCGTTTGTTACTTAGCTGGGTGCATTCACGACGCAACCATCTGACGGTATCGGCAATACCTACCACGTCTACATCGGTTTCCCCTGGCAAGCCGATCATAAAATAGAGTTTTACCTTATTCCAGCCACGGGCTACGGCAGTTTGAATACCGCGTAATAGTTCTTCGTTAGTCAATCCCTTATTAATTACATCCCGCATTCTTTGCGTACCTGCTTCGGGGGCAAAGGTTAAACCAGACTTACGCAAACCGCCAATGATATCGGCAATATTATCGTCAAAACGATCTACCCTTTGGCTAGGAAGAGATAAAGAGATATTTTCCTCCTGCAAACGGTTTTTAATTTCCATTCCCACCGCAGGCAGGGCTAAATAATCAGAACAGCTAAGAGACAATAAAGAGAACTCATTATAGCCCGTGGCACGCATTCCTTTTTCGATCGCATCTACTACTTTTTCTGGTTCGACATCCGTTGCAGGGCGGGTTAGCATTCCTGGCTGGCAAAAACGACAGCCGCGAGTACAGCCTCTTCTGATTTCTACCGTCAGGCGATCGTGTACGGTTTCGACAAACGGTACTAAACCAATGGAGTAAGCGGGAATGGGAGTAGCTACCCGACGTAATATTCTTTTGGGTACGTCATCATTAATTGGGTGAACCGAACCATCTTCTGCCATTTCGTAGAACCTGGGTACGTATACCCCAGGCACTTGGGATAAATCGAGCAATAGTTCTTCCTTACTCAATCCTGCTGCTTTTCCTTCTTTGATAATTAAACCAATTTCGGGTAACAATTCTTCGCCATCACCCAAAGCAATAAAGTCAAAAAAGTCGGCATAGGGTTCGGGATTAGAAGTAGCGGTTTGTCCCCCTGCAAAGATCAAAGGATAATCTCCCTTGTCTCTTTCCTGCCAGGTTAAGGGAATATGCGCCAGACTCAGCATTTCTAAAATATTTGTCGCACCAAGTTCGTAGCTGAGACTAAAACCCAAGATATCAAAATCTTGCAAAGGACGTTTTGATTCTAGGGCGAATAAAGGTGTATTAGTGGCTCTTAACTTCGCTGAAAGATCGGCGGCAGGGAGATAAGTGCGATCGCATAACTGCTGGGGTTGAGCGTTGATTATATTGTAGAGAATAATGTGACCTAAGTTAGAAGCGCCAACTTCGTATACTTCAGGATAAGTTAGCACCCATCTAACCTCTGCTTCTGTCCAAGGCTTGTGTACTGCACCTAGTTCGTTACCCAAGTATCTAGCTGGCTTGAGTATATTGGCGTCAATAGGGTTATCAAAAGTAGCGGTCAAAACTTATGTCTCCTTCTGTCTGGCAACTATTAATGGAAAATTGACAATTGATAATTGGCAATTGGTTGATTTGGTTTTAAATCTTACCTAAAAAAATATGCTTAGATGTATTCTCTCTGATTCCTTCCATCTCCTTTTTTTGAAGAGAGGTTATTGTTCATCGTCAATTGCCGAACTTCGTCTTACTACTATACCGAATCTGCGTGGAGAATAGCTGGGTATATTGGGCAGTAGGCAGGGCAAAAGCACACTCAATCAGCAAATACTTTTACTAAAAAGGAATCCTAGAATCATCTTCGTTGAAGGCAGCATCCAAGCACGAGTGTAATTGGTTTTCAATACACCAAAACGCCTGATTCAAAATCAATTTGATTATTTCAATCGATCGCTGTTTGCAATTATGTTTTAAGAAACAAAGTCATAAGTATTGCAAGCGACTTCAAAGAAATCGCGATCGCTATCCCACAGACATATCTAACAAGAAAATTTTTTCGCCATAGTCAAAAAGTCGAAGTAATCTACTTGGCGACAAATTATTAACTTTTGTAACTAAAAATGCTATTCTTTTACAAAAGTTCACAAAAGTTGCTGGATGTAGGAGAAAAACTTGACAAACATGCAATCATTGGCTGCAAATTCCAGTAAACCTCAATCTCAAATAAGATTGGAATGCGTTCGGAGCAATTTAATTGCGGTAATTGGCTACGAATTGCGGAATCCTTTATCTACCATTCAGGTATGTTTGGAAAGTTTGGCAAATGAACCAACAATGCCTCCAAAATCTAAGCAGCTAATTTTAGATACAGCAGTTGAAGATATTCAAAATCTGCATCAACTAGTTGAACATTGTCTGACCTTCTCGGAAATCGATATTAATTTAGATTCTCAGACAACAAAATGTGGCTTAATACATTCACCTGCAACTTTACAGCAAATATTGCACGATACAATTCTGAGAATTTCAGCTCTCCACTCCGTAGAAAGTGATTCGGAATTGATGGCAAAATTTATTAGTCGTGCTGTCAAGCAAGATATTGTTTTATCTGAGATGCCAGAAGAAGTATTGAAGCATGTTCGCCAAAATCTCATTGCGATAGTTGGACATGAAATACGCACCCCTCTTTGTACAATTGAGGTTTGTTTAGAAAGCTTAAGCGATGAGTCTCAAGCATCAAGTGAATATTGTCGAGAAATGTTAGATATTGCTTTAAATGACCTAGAACGATTACAAAAGCTAATCAAAGATTTTTTTCTATTAGAACGTTTAGAAAAGGGACAAGTTTATCATCGTCCTAAATATGTACTAGTTAGAGATGCTATAGATTTAGCGTTGGAAAGTTTAAAAACTCGCAGCAATTCTGGCTTTGTTCCTAATATAGTTGTGGAAATTCCCTCACATTTACCTTTAGTGAAAGTAGATGAAGATAGTTTAGTCGAGGCATTAATTAAACTACTTGATAATGCTTGCAAATTTACCAGTCCCCAAGGAGAAATTAAGATTCAAGCCCAGATAATTAAATCTCAAATAGATTCTACGCCTGATCGAAGCTGCCCCAATATCATGTTGGAAATAGCAATTTCTGATAACGGTAGAGGAATTGTGCCTCATAATCTTGAAGCTATATTTAGCTGCTTTTATCAAGAAGAAGATTTCTTGCGCAGAACCGTAAACGGAACGGGAATCGGGTTAACCATTTGCCGTCATCTTATCAGTGGTCTAGGTGGTAAAATTTGGGCTAATTCAGCAGGCAAAAATCTAGGAAGCAGTATGCACTTCACTCTACCTTTAGTTGTAACTACCTAAAACTCTACATTTGATTTAATCTAATAATCTAACTCAATCTATTGTCAGTATTTAGAGAGAAGCCAATGATGACAAATTTCATATGTCCTAAAACATTACTTACTTAAATCAGCTAATGATTGAGCTATCTGCTTCGGTTAGTTTGGTAAATTCAAAATTCTTTTGACTGGTAAATAGCTGAAACCCAAGTACCAGAATCAGAGACAGCATATAGCTAGTTAAAGAAAACCACAGTAAGTTAACGCTTTGCAGACTTAAAGTTACAGCTATTAACGGTAGGAAAACCAGGAAGAAAGAGATTAGAGAAGCATTGCGTAACACCGCTCCTTCTGTCAAGCCGATAAAGTAACCTTCTAGCATAAAGGCAACGGCAGTAAAGGCTAACAGAGGTGACAGCCAAATCGTGTAATTTACTATTTCTTGGTTGATATCGGCATGATTGGTAAGGAGATTAAAAATAGTCTGGGGAAATAGCAAAACGCTTATGGCAAAACTTAAGGCAATTACTAAACTAGTTGCGATCGCGATCGCCAGTAAAGGCAACATTTTTTGATATTCTTTTTTGCCGTTAAAGTTGGCAATTAGTGTGTGGGTAGTCATGCCTACTCCCTGAATTGTAAATTGACTGAGTAAGGCTATTTGCAGTAATAAGCCATTTTCAGCCAACAAGTTAGTTCCCATGCCCGCGCTGATATTAGTAAAAATCGAGTAGGCAGATATTAAAGCAATAAAACGAATTAAAATATCAAATTTGAGGCGAATTACGCCCTGCAAAGATTCTCGGTTGCCGACTCTAGCGATCGCCGCTTTTACGTCTTGCCAAT
>JBCDCO010000329.1:0-5370 GCA_039181635.1 Cyanobacteria bacterium P01_G01_bin.19
ATCAGGCATCCATTCCGTCAGCCAGTAGGGAATTGAGTCGGGATAGATATTAAACTTGTTGACCACAGACTCGCCAAATTGCTCTGCTTCGTAACGGTGAATTTGATTCAATTTATGCAGATCTAACCAGTAGTAGTCTCGGAGGTGAAAATTTAAGCTGCCCAAGCGATTGTTGATTTTATCGGTTAAAGCCTGACCGCACTCATCATCATTCAGCATCTCACGAGCCGCCCGCAGTGCCATGTAGAAAAGAGACTGTATTTCCAGGGGATGTCCGCTCAAACCCATCGGGCGATCAATCATACACGCTCCATCTGGTACGAGCAGGGTGGGAGTCATTTCAAATTGAGGTCCCAAGCATATTTCCAAAATAAAAGCCAAAGCTTCTTGAAAGCTATCGCTATGAGCGAGATCGCGATCGCCTGTTGCCTTGGCATAAGCTCGCAACAAAATAATCCACCACAAACAAGAATCAATTGGGGTCACTCTACCAATTGCCTTATCGCCAAAGTCTGCATGAAGATACTGGCTATCTTCCCCCGACTCTACTTTAAAGCTAGCTGGCATCAAACCCGTAGGTGCTTGATAGCAGTCTACTCTGCGCTTTTGCTTTTGCAATACCACGGTTTCGTTGAGAAAGTTATAAACAATATCAGTTTTGCCCTGAATGAGAAATACCAATGCCGCAGGGATAAAATCGCGGATAAAGCACTGATCGTAGTTGAGTGCATCCCTTTCTGAGTCGGTAGCGGCAACAGCCCCAACTGCTTTTTCTTGATAATAGATAATAGATTTTTCTAAAAGTCTATTTGCCTGCTGTTCGATGGTTTCTGTAGCTATGGAAATCGTCATAAGGAGCGTTCTGGATCGGGTTGTGTGTGGAAGAAAAGTAAATTAGCGTTGGTAATTAAGTGTTGTTTGTTGTTTGTAGCTTCTAGCTTTAAGACTTAACCTGAATTCAGTAAACTTAAAAATAATATTGCCGTCATTTTCTCAATACTATGACTATCCAACTATATTACTGGTCTACCCCCAACGGACACAAAATAACTATCTTTCTTGAAGAGGCAGAAGTCGATTACCAAATTCATCCCGTCAATATTGGTAAAGGAGATCAGTTTAAGCCCGAATTTCTCAAGATTTCTCCCAATAATCGAATGCCAGCTATTGTCGATACCGCACCCGACGATGGTGGCAAGACGATCTCTGTATTTGAATCTGGAGCGATATTGCTTTACCTGGCAGAAAAAACAGGCAAGTTTTTACCCGACAACTTACGCGATCGCAAAACAGTCACAGAATGGCTATTTTGGCAGGTAGGTGGTTTGGGACCAATGGCGGGACAAAATCATCATTTCAATCAGTATGCACCCGAAAAAATCCCCTATGCGATCGCTCGCTATGTTAATGAAACCAATCGGCTATATGGAGTATTAAATAAGCAATTGGCAGTCAATGAGTATATTGCAGGGGAATACTCGATCGCCGATATGGCTTGTTACCCTTGGATCGTTCCGTACGCCAAACAGCAGCAAAACCTCGATGATTTTCCTCATCTAAAACGCTGGTTTAATAAGATGGCTTCTCGTCCAGCAGTCATCAAAGCTTATGAGAAAGGGAAAGCAGTTTCTAGCGGCTCGACCGTAACTGAAGAGAGTAAAAAGATTCTTTTTGGTCAGACAGCAGATAATACTAAAGGCAATAGTTAGCGATCGATCTGAGTGGCAAAGACAAGAGCGATCGCCTGTTCCAGATTTTAAACCAAACTGTTATATTCACAACACGTCTATGGGAACTATAAGCATGATACAAGAAAAGCATTAGCTAAATCTAGCCTCGTACTTGAATACATTCACTATCATGAATACTGTAAATTTAAAATTATTAGAATCCAGATTAGAACTGTATTTTCAAGCGCAAGGAATAGATATTGAGCTTAATCGAAAAGAGGATTACTTACAAATATTGCTTGAATCAGAAGATATTCCCGATAGAAACAAATGTCTTTCATTAATCAAGCAGATAATTACAAATTCGCCAGAAGAAAAAATAGATTTAATTAGAGTATATGGGCGTAAGAGACATGAGTATTCTCCTGAATGGACAGATGAATTGTCTATCAGTGATGAGATTGTTTTAGATTTCAAACTGTTAGAATCAAAGCTAGAACTATATTTCCAAGTGAAAGGGATAGATATCGAGATTGTCAACAAAAAGAATTATCTACAGATTTTGCTGGAAGCAGAAAAAGCTCCTAACCATAAAAAATGCTTTTCGCTAATCAAGCAAATATTAAGAGACTCACAAGAAGAAAAAATAGATTTAATCAAAATTTACGGACGCAAAAGACACGAGCATTTTCCTGAATGGACAGATGAATTGATTATCGATCTAGAAGCTAAAACCGATCTTACTGAACTCGCACAGAAAAGAAATATTGAGTCCATTGTTGCTATCCTAAATCAAGATTTAAATACGGATTTAATTAATATTAAAGCTAGTTGGAAAAATGACTGCTTGAGAATAATGCTTTTGTCCGAGCGAGAAATTGACAAGGTTTTTGGAGTTAAAGTTAAAGATAAAATCTTCGATTTAGATATAGAAAATTGTCATAAAGTTAAAGTTTGCAGTCAACGGAGCAATGATAGCTTTCCTGACTGGCTAGAAGAATTCTATAATAAACTGCAATCTACTGAAGTCCAAAATCATTCTACAGTCAGTACTTCAGCCAAAAGCAAATTAGCTTTAGCCAAACAAGGCAATGCCGATGCGATCGCCTATTCTCTAAATTATCTTTTCCAAGATCGTCAAATAGTCACCACGGTTATTATCAACCATAATTGGTTGGAAATTACCCTTAAAGCTAATAAATTCCCCGACCGAGATTTTCTTATTTCCTACATTACTAATTTTGTGCGGAAGCTAGAAATAAAGCAAATTGATACTCTTCAGATCTATGCCTGGAAGAAAGGAGAAACTTGTGAATCTTGGAGTAAAACTATTTCCTTAAATTGATTTTAATTAATCTTGCTGGATCTCCAATATATGCGATCGCTATTGCCCAAGGGGTAATTTTTAATAGTGTTAATTTGTCCGATGCTACCTTAACGGGAGCTAATCTAAATCCTGTTTAGAAGCAGGTTGCGAACCGAAAGAAGAATCGTGAGCATTGAACATTGAACATTGAACATTAGACATTAACTTGTTCAAATACAGAGCGATCGCCATTTTCAACCTGCCAAGCATTGTTGTTCGGCAAGTTGTTTAATACATTTAGCTGTATTACTAACCCCAGATAAATTTAGAGGTAGTTCTGTTTTCTCTTGCTGTAGGTAGTTAACCACATCATCAGCAAAAGATGCGGGATTTAGATCTTGAGGCTGAATCATCTTGACTCTACCCAATTTATCCAGTTTGGTCAGACGAGTTTCTTGCTCTTTGTCATTATTTCCCTGAAATGCCATCATCATCGCTTTGACACCAGTACTTAGAATATTCATGGTGGTATTGTAGCCAGACATGCCAATAGATAAGTCTGCCTGCTGCATATAGTCTAGTAAATTAGTCGTATAGCGATCGCAAGTTATGTTATCTAGATCTTGAGTTAGGGATTGCAGTTTTTGTAGGACTGGTTCGGGACAAAAAGGTCCTGTAAACATATGAATCTGATGGGGAATTTTAGCTTTTAAAATCGGTGCGGCATTAGCCACACATTCTAATAAATCGTGTCCGAACCTTCCACCACCGACGCTGACCAAAATTGAAGGCTTGTCTAAAGTTACCTGTCGAGATTTCGGTAGAGGCTGTACGACATAGCCTGTATAGTGGACGGGGCAATTTAAATCGCTAACTCTAGAAAAGCTAAGGTTGAGTTTGACAAAGTTAGGATCGCCATGGATCAACAACATATCAAAATACTTATTAATCAATTTGCATACTTTCTCTTCGTGACGTACTTGATTTTGCTTAGTAACCACGATATCCCGCACGCTAGAAACAATTTTAGTCCCCAGAGACTTAGCTTTTTCCACTAGAGGAATCAATTCAAATGAAAAACGTCTTCTGCCAAAGGGATACAGTTCGATAATTAAAATATCGGGTTTGAAGCGATCGCAAGTATTTAGTAAGATTTTAGTTCTTTTTTCCTCTACCTCCTCCATGGTTAGACTATCATCTACCGAGCGCAACTCATTAAATTCGGTGTCGGTTTGTACTGCAGGAATATTAACCACCTCGATTTCGGGGGGGAATACAAACTCATCAATAACTTTACCGCCATTGATAAAGCAGATTTGAAAATCGGGGATCAGTCCTTTTACTATTTCAACGCTACGAATTAAATGACCCATGCCAAGAATATGTTGGCAATAAAACATTACTTTTTGCATTGTTGTTGGCTCGTTAGTTTGGTCTAAATATTCTGATTGCTACGCAGATTGCAAAACAATATCGGGAACTTCTCGAACGCTAAAAGAGTTAAACAAAAGCATGGCTAGATAGTCAGTCACTCTAGGCAAGCCTGCAAAATCTAAGCCTTTTACTTCTCCAGCAGATTCGCGTTCTGCCAAACTATCAAACAGAGTGTCTATGAGTAGATCGAGTTTGAGTTTTTCTGGGTGAATCATTTTAATCAGCCCAGCTTTTGCCATATTCTGGGCGCGAATCAACTGTTCTCTTCCTGGTTTGATGCGAGGAACGACGATCGCTTTTTTACCTGTTTGCAAGACTTCGGTAATGGTATTGTAGCCACCCATTGAAATTACTACATCGGCTGCATTTACATAACTCATTAAGTCATTGGTAAACTCTAAAACCTTAACCCCAGGACACTTTGCCGCCTGCTGATGTATCTTTTGCTGTTGTTCGGCTGGCATTTCTGCCCCGCAGAAAATCAGACTGCGAACTTTCTCTTGGTTAAAACGCAAGCTATGCTTTGCCAAACCTTGAAGATAGCTACTGACAAGATAGTAGCCATCCTCTCCACCACCAGGAGTTACTAAAGCTAATTTTTCCTGGTTGTTGATGTCCAGTTCTTGACGGATGCTTTGACGGCTTCTTAAACCGCTTTCTTTACGGATGTAGCCGCAATAGCGCATTTTATTGGCGATGGATAAATCAAACTTATAGTTGCGGCACAAATCGAATATTTCTGGCATCCCGACTACCAAAAGGCGATCGTAAATCGATTCTACCTGCTGATAATAATTTTCTCTGCGCCACTCCTGAATCGTTTTTTGGGGAGTGTCTAAAATATCTCTTAGCAATAAGACAAATTTAGTAGCAGGCAAATTGCTTTTCAAATAGTCAATCGCTAAATCCAATTCACCTTTGATTCCCGACGGCTTCTTATCGACCAATACCAAATCAGGC
>JBCDCO010000330.1:0-5367 GCA_039181635.1 Cyanobacteria bacterium P01_G01_bin.19
ATCGCATCTGTGATTCGGTAGCCAAGCGACGAATTGCTCTGGTTAACAAGAAAAAATTTTGACTGGGGTACAATAAACCAGTTTCTTCTGGAACGACGACATACTTTAAGCCTCCTAAGTTAGAAGCAATTACGGGAGTACTGCTTGCCATAGCTTCTAGGGCTACCATCCCAAACGAGATAAAGCTTCTCCCAAGGATCGAACGTATCTGTTTTGGCTTCCCGTTTCGTCGGCAGGATCGCTATGAACTGAGATTAAGGCAATAGTTTGAAGTGATTTCATGGTTTAAAGATCGGTTAAATTGAAGAAACTAAAGAATAAGTCTGAGATCTAACCGATTTTGATTTATGAAATATTTTTTGATTTTGCTTAGTTATGAAAAGATCTGAAGTTTCCAAACGGCAGCGCTGACAATACCAGTAGCGAGAATGGGAACGAAGATGGTCTAGCAAGTTGTGGGAGCAAAAAGGACAATTAGTCATGGCTTTCTTCTCCAGTAATTAATAGCTAATTTTTTAACCCACATTCCGCTGTTAGCGTCGCCATAGAAAAAATTAAGAATCTGGTGTAGGAAGAAGATAATAGCGACGACAAGATTCGCAAAAAAACTGTAAGATATGCCGTCGCTCATCGGTTAAATTAACAACTTGTTGAACACCTTGGTAAACAACCAAATGAACTGCCATGAAACATTGGAATACCCAACGAAGTGTCAGTAGATCGAAAAATCATTTTTTTTCTAAGTGCGATCGCCAAATCTAGAAAGCAAAAATAAGTTTTGATTATATTAAAAGCAAAAAGTTGTCAAGAGTTTATGTCTTGTGGAATATAAATAGTTTCTACTACTTGAAAAATTCGTTCGACAGCTTGATTCAAGAAAGAAAGCATTTGTTTTAGAGGAAAAATTTGACGATCAATTAATCTTCCTCCTTTTCTAGGCTTACTAATTTTTCGCCACAGTAAGTTAATCCAAATATTAACCAATAAAAACGAAATACCCACAAATAATCATCTCAAAGCTGGCTGCTTGGTGCGCGTACATGCGGCTAAAGCCTTTGTCTTGCACCCTAAAGGGCATAAACGAAACGTCAAGATGTTTCTGACAAACATCAATTCCTACCCATTGTCGTTCGTCCATAAATTTTCCCTCCAGCCAGAATTTTTACTCTTGGTTATTTCGACTCTCTTGTCTCTGACTCTTCCTTGCTAAAATACGGGTTTAATTCACCCAGGCGATTGTTTGAGCGAAAAGCCGTTGCGGGGGTCAGATGCGGCACAGCCCTTAAAGGGCAGCTCGTCTACGATTGGGCGCGTTAGCGCCGTGCCTTTCTCCCGTTGAGGCTATTGAAGCTGTTGAGTTTATATCAAGAGAAAGAGTTGGTAGTGACCCAGCTTTAGGACGGTTTCAAACAATCAAGGATACCTCGGTCTACTACTTTCTCTAAGGTATCAAGATTTGATACCCTAATTTCAAGATACAAGGATACCGCTTCGCATATCATGATGGTTTCGGCTTTTACTCACGAACGCGGGGAAATTTTAGGCATAAAAGTTATGGAAAATAAAAAACAAAGTGAAATTGTCGCCGTGCAAGACTTATTACAATTGCTGGATTTAACAAGGGTGGTGTTCACGATGGATGCTCTACATTGTCAAAAAGCGGATGCGACCCCGCGGAGGTTTCCTCCGCAAGGGAACGCGCACCAAGCAAAACAGTATCAGCAATTATCAGCAGTGACAATAACTATTTAATTGTGGTCAAAAGAAATCAAAAAACATTACATCGACAAATCGAATTTCAAACAATGAGTACAAAGGCGATTAGTTGCTTTGAGCAGACCGAGAAGACGAGAAATCGACTAACTCATCGAACTGTAGAAATATTCGCTCCTCCATCAAACATTGATTCTCGATGGGTTGGAGTTCGTAGCATCATCAAAATTTTCCGTTGGGGAACAAGAGGTAATCACAATTACGAATCGGATTCGGCGACTTATTACATTAGTTCTCTACCGCCAACTTCTTCGCGTATTCCTCAAGGTATTCGGCGACATTGGGGCATCGAGAATCGTTTGCATTGGGTCAAAGATGTCGTAATAAAAGAAGACACTAGCCCTCAACTCCACGGCAAAGCATCCACAAACATTTCTTTAATTAAAAGTTGGGTGATTAATCTACTGAGAGTTCACGGTTTTGATTCGATGACCGAAGCAATCAGTAAATTAAGCCATAATTTACCATTGTTACTTTCTTTTTGCCATTAATTGGATTTTGAAGATATTTATTCGCGATCGCATTTTCTATTTAGAGAATGAAACAGCCCTACCCTTCGCAAGGGGGGAGAAACGCCCTTACAACAAGGTACGGCTTCAGATCTGTTAGCACAAGCTGTTACTCGCGTCACGGGAATAGAAGTTAATCAAACTGAGTCGGGATTAGAAGTAATTTTGAGAACCGCAGCAGGAAGCGAAAAGTTAGTACCGTTGATTTTACCTGAAGGAAACGATTTGGTAATCGACATTCTTGATGCAACATTAGGATTCTCAATTAGAAACGGCGTAACCGAACTCAACCCCGCACCAGGAATCGAGCGAGTCACCTTGGCTAAGGTGGATGAAAGCAGCATTCGCTTAACCATTAGCGGAGCAAACCAAACCCCTAGCGCAGAAATAGTCCCTTCAAGGCAAAACTTAGTCTTAAACATTACCCCAGAACAAACTACCGCACAACAAGAAGCCGAACCAGACCAAGAGATTAACATCGTCGTCACCGAGGTAGGAACTAGAACCGAAACCGATCTCCAAGATGTTCCCCAAACAATTCAGGTAATTCCTCAAGAAATAATTGAAAACCGACAGGCAAATAATTTTTCCGAAGCACTGGAGACTATTCCTGGTATTGTGCCTAGCAATGATACTCAGATATTTAGTAATGTTAATATTCGTGGTTTTGATGCCGATTATCGTCGAAATGGGTTACGTTCTTCTGCCTTTTCTGGATTAGTTGGCGAACAAATTGCTAACATCGATCGCTTTGAAATCCTCAAAGGACCAGCTTCGGTATTATATGGTCAAGGATCGTTCGGCGGAACAATTAATATTTTGACCGAAAAACCAACTAGCAGACCCTTCTACCAAGTAGATGCAGCGGTCGGCAATTTCGATCTCTATCGGGGTGCAGTAGATTTGTCTGGACCGCTAAACGAAAGTAAAAGCGTTAAATATCGCTTGAATTTTGCTGCCGAAACCGCAGGAAGCTTTACTGATTTTGTCGAGCGCGAGCGTTATTTAGTTGCACCAGTGCTGTCTTGGCAAATTGGCAAAAATACCGATATTACTTTTGAAGCCGAATACCATAATATTTCCGCTGTTTTCGATCCTGGCTTGCCAACATCAGGCACAATTTTTGAGAATCCGAATGGTGATATTCCCCAAGAACGTTTTATTGGAGAAACAGATCGCGAAGGCTATGAAGGTTTTTTAATTGGTTACGATTTAGAACATCGATTTAGCGAAAATTGGAGTATTCGTAATGCCTTCCAATTTAGCGGTCGAATAGCCGAACCAGTCAGCAGTTTTTTCCAGTCGGTATACAAGAAGACGAGCGCACTGTAAAACGCACTCTTTTTGAAACTCAACAGTTCGATTTTTACAATTATCTTCTTGATACCTATGTAGTAGGAAACTTCAATACAGGAAGCATCAAACACGAATTGTTAACAGGGATCGAACTGTCTCGCAGCGATAATTATAGTAATTTTGGGGCGGGATCGACTGTTACCTTGGATTTGTTCGCTCCCGATTACAATAATCTAATTGCCAACCTAATTGGCGAACCAGCTACAGAGTTTTTTGTAGATGAAACTGTGAATAAAACATTGGGAATTTATCTGCAAGATAAGATGGATGAGTCAACCTGCTGACTGGTTACATTTATGTCATCTCAAAACCTGTATTTGGATGATAATTGCTTTGATTCACACTGGTAATGTCAATCTAACGAAATGGTCGATGTACATACCTTGTAGAGGAAAGTTTGCTCAAAGTCGGCAGAGACGTATTCAGCGATGGCTCAATAATCCTCGAATCAACGTCCATCGAATTTACAAGTCTATGGTCAAAGCAGCACTTTCTGATTGGTCAGAATCAAAGATATTTTTGGCATTAGACACTTCGTTATTTTGGGATGAGTATTGCCTTGTGCGCCTTTCAGTTATTCATCGAGGGAGAGCATTACCGTTGGTGTGGCGAGTGATGAAACATGAAAGTGCCAGCATTTCATTTAGCGATTATCGAGAGATGATTAAGCAAGCAGAAGCTAGGCTCCCAGAATCAGTCAAGGTAGTTCTACTAGCCGATAGAGGATTTATACATACCAAATTAATGACCATGTTGACTACTCAACTAGGATGGGACTATCGTATCCGAATTAAGAGTAATACCTGGATCTGGCGAGGAAAATGGTGTCAGCCTAGAAAATTTCATTTTGCTCTTGGAGAAGCAATCTGCTTACATAATGTACAAATTCACAAAAGCGAATTTTATGGAGCGGTTCATGTAATTCTAGGTCGCAATAGAGTCAATGGTGAGTTGTGGGCGATTGTCAGCAATGAAAAGACTACTCTCCAGACTTTTGCTGAGTACGGATTGCGTTTTGATATTGAAGAGAATTTTTTGGACGATCAATCAGCAGGGTGGAACGTTCAGCGTTCGATGATTCGTGATGTTTGCGCTTTGTCCCGCCTCTGGTTTGTCTTAGCGGTTGCTACTCTCTACGTTAGCGCCCAAGGTGTCGAGGTAGTTCGTGTCGGAAAAAGACGATGGGTTGATACTCGCGCTCTTTCGGGGAAACAGTTATTTTCTGAGGGCGTAATTCTGGGGTCTCCCCAGAATGTTGACCGCCCGAATCGGATTGGTTGGGATTGGGTCAAAGCTGCGCTTTTAAATGGTTGGAAGTTACTCCAGGGTGTGACTTTCTCTAGCAATAAAGATCCTCATCCTGCAATGGCATCACTTAAGCAGCATGAACGACGAATATATCAGTTGGAATTCAAACTGCTGACTTATTCTTACACTATTTCCTGAAAGTTTTGTCAGTCAACCAGGTTTACGACACTGCCAAGTCTGAAAGTGTATTAGCCGAATGGCAGCAAAAACCGCTTTGGCAGCAACTAAAAGCAGTTCGAGAAGGGCAGGTATACATCGTTGATGCCAACATTTGGGAAGGAGGTAATCCTATTGCAGCCAATCTAGTTCTTGATGATCTCTATAAGTATCTCGTAGAGAAGTAGCAAGTAATAGAAGTTAAAACAGTACCAACAATTCTTACTTGACAAACGTTACTTATCGATAAATCTCAAAGGGGAAT
>JBCDCO010000331.1:0-5366 GCA_039181635.1 Cyanobacteria bacterium P01_G01_bin.19
GCTCAAACAATCGCCAGGGTAGAAAAACCTAACCCGTATCTTTGCAAGGAAGAGTACCACAAGGGCATAACATCAGATGAGCGAGAGCTAAAACAATTATCAACCTTGTTGTTGGGGAGGAAAGACAAAACTCATGAGTGACAATGAAAAACAGTCCTAAAGACTAGCCCACTTCGCAGATGCAATTCGTCCCGAAGTCAGACAAATTAGCAATGAATCTTCCCGTCAACCAGAAGACTTAGTTGCTCGTCGTCGTCAGCTTAGTAACATGATTACTGCCGAAAAAAATCGTCGTAGAGGAAAGACTAATTCCGTCCAAGTCAGTATCGACGAACATATTGAATGGCTGGAGCAACAGCTTAAAGAAATTGAATCTCACCCTCGACAGTTTCTCTATGAGAGTAAGGCGATTCGGTTCGCCGCAACTGACCCTCAAGACCGCACTGTCTCGCAAATCAAATCGGCGAGCGCAAAATGTGAAGACTGGAAACAAAAAAAGAAATTACTAACCAGCGTCCCTGGAGTTGGAGAAATAGTAGCTACTACCCTAATTTCATCTTGGCTCGAATTGGGAAAACTTTCTCATAAATCAATTTCGTATTTAGTAGGTTTAGCACCCTTAAATCGAGTTAAAATAATTGACCAACCTTCAAATGAACTTATTAACGCTCAAACATCGAAAAAATTTTGATGTCAAATTGCGATGCACAAAATCTAAAAATCTTAAATTTGGCGATCGCCTGAAAACGACAAATTTAACTTGACATTCAAGACAATCGCTTTAGGACAAAGGCGCATAGTTTTCCCATTCGAGGACGACGCGAAGCTAGTCCCAAAGGGATACCGCTTCGCATATGCCTTTGGTGCAAGCGCCGCAACTAGTTCTTTAGGGCATATACCTTTGGTGTAAACGCCGCATGTAGTCAGAAGTCACAACATTAAAGTGTTGTTTTAAAACAGGATGCAGTATTACTTGGTTGGCTTTTATGAATCAAATTAGCTATGAGATTGTTCCGCTTACTTAAAGTATTTGCCTTGTCAATCGTAACTTTAGTTATTGTGGTAGCGATCGCGATCGGCTCTCCAACTACGATTGTGGCTCCAATTAATCCTGCCGATCCAACTACTGTCTATATCGCGGACTTTGGCTATCATGGAAAATTGATTCTACCAACTCATAAAGATGAACTCCTGCAATATGCCTACGGAGATTGGAATTATTTTGCTCTAAATCGGCAGAACTGGAATAATGCGCTCGCAGCACTGTTGATTCCGACTCAAGGAACTCTCGGCAGACGTAAATTTAAAGATCTTACCGAACTACAACAGAGTCTTGGTTTGGACTGGCAAAATATTCTGTTTAGTTTGGAAGTTCCTCGCAACCGAGTATTGAGTCTAGAAAAATCTCTCGATACGCGCTTTAACCAGAAGCTTAACACCAGTGTCTTCAATCCCCATTTTGGTCTGACTTTTGTTAAAGATGAAAGGGATTATACCTTGTGGCACAACAGCAACCACGAGCTAATTTCGTGGTTTGAAAACTTAGGCTGTCAAGTTAGGGGATTTAGAACCTTGCCTAATTTTCAACCTCAAAATAATCAATAAACCATATACATTTATAAACTAAGTAACGGCTTGTCGGATTTTGTTAAATTTGCCAGATTTTAATCGCGTTTTGTTCGTCGCTGCCAGCTAATGTTTGTCCGTCTGCCGCTAGAGCGATCGCTCCTGTTTGCCAGCTAGGAGTAGAGATTGAGGCTGTTTCTGTATTAGTCTCACCGTTCCAAACTTTGATGCTTTGGTCTCCTCCAGCACTGGCAATAGTCTTACCATCTGGGCTAAAGGCGATCGCAATCACGGCTTGTTTGTGTCCAGTCAAAGTAGCTACTTCTTCTTTACTGTCAAGATTCCATAGTTTAAATGTCTTATCTTTGCTACCGCTGGCGAGAGTTTTACCATCGGGACTAAAGGCGATCGATTCAATTGCCAGTTTGTGTCCTGCGATCGCACCTATTTCTGCTTGACTATCTATGTTCCACAGCTTGACTGTTTTATCCGCACTGCCGCTAGCGATAGTTTTACCATCTGGACTAAAAGCCAGGGCATTAATTGCCAATTTGTGACCCACAAAAGAGGCAGTTTCTTCTTTGCTTTCAAGATTCCACAGCTTAATGGTTTTATCTCCTCCAGCACTAGCAAGAGTCTTACCATCAGGACTAAAAGCGATCGCATTAGGGGCTAGTTTATGCCCAGTCAAGCTAGCTATTTCTGTTTGACTGGCAACATTCCACAGTTTTATTGATTTATCTTCGGAAGCACTCGCCAAAATCTGTCCGTCTGGACTAAATGCCAGCCCCAATATTGGCTGTTCGTGTCCTGAAATTTGGCATATTTCTACCGCTGAAACTAAATTCCAAAGGCTTTTTCCCGAACTCGCAGTTGCACTAGCCGCAGGTGAAGCAGGGGAGGGACTTGGCTTTTGCGGAGCAACTGGTGGGGAGGCTTCTGGTTCTTTCTTTTTCGCTTCTGGTTTTACTTCTTCTTTCTCCGCTTCTGGTTTGGGCGTGGGTTCGGTTGAAGCTGGAATAGTTTCTTTTGCCTCTGCCATTCCTTTAAGGGTAGTAGGAGATTTGCTTTCTACTGTAGGAGCTGGCGCGGCTTCTGGAGCAGCCTCTGGCTTAATTTCTGTTGGCTGCACCATTACAGTGGCATTGAGGGTTAGGCACTCAAAAGTAAACTCTGGTCCTCTAGTACCTAAAGTAATGCGATCGCCTGACGAGAGTTTTTGGGGATCTTTAATGGGGCTATTATTAACTAAAGTACCGTTAGTCGTTCCCAAATCGCTGATTTGCCAATCAGCATCTACCAGTTTAATCTCTGCATGACGACGAGATACGGTAATAAACTTATAAGGATCTAAAGGAATCTGACAGTCGGGAGAACGACCGATAACTGTATTTTCTGTAGTTGATAAAGTATGTTTGACAGTGGCAGACTCATCAACGGAATTGGTTCTTAAGCTAAGGGTAGCCCAACCTGCTCGATCGTCTTTGGTCATAATTTTTAAAACTTTAGGAATATCTCAGCTTTTGTCAAAATTTACTAAAAAAAAATATTATATTCACAAACGTATGTCCAAGCAATTAAGTTTTGTGATATTAATTGCTTCTTAAAAAATACATATTATTTTAGGGTAAAAAATTAATATATTTCTATATGAATACAGTTAATTTGATATCAGTCAAAATAATATTTTGTTAGATTACTTGGAGCGCAATTTGCCTCTGCCGTAGTGAAATAGAAAGCTATTTACCCTATATTTCGCAATTACTGGTACATTAAATACGGCGATCGAACACACCGCACAAACTCAGGCAAAAATAGCCGAACTAGAAGCCCAACCATCCACAGTCGAACAGAAAGCTTTTGCCGAATTTACCGAGAAACTAGCCGATGTATTTACCAAAGAAGGTGCGGAGAAAGTAGAAGAGGCATTCAAGACTAATTTACTTAAAAATATGAAAGAAAATCACGAACAAGCAGAAAAAGCAGTTGAGGCATTTGACCAGCTAAAAGAACAGCTATTAAAATTTGTCTAGCTTAAAGCGATCGCCAAAATATTGAGATCAACAAAGCGTTTTCCGAGATTGCAACCAAAGTTTTGTATTCTTACAATTACATACAAATCAAACTATATAAAATCAGACTAAATAAGCTCTTAAACTCATGCAGGGAACAATCTTAGGCTTGCGTTATCGAGTAATTGAATATATTGCCAAAGGTGGATTTGGTAAGACTTTTTTGGCTGAAGATACCCAGCTACCAGGAAAAGATAAATGCGTGGTCAAGCAGCTTTTTCCCAGCGTTGACGATCCTAACTTCATTAAAGTAGCGCGACGTTTATTTAAGACAGAGGCAGAAACCCTCAATACTTTGGGAGTACACAATCAAATACCCCGTCTGATGGCGTATTTTGAGGAAGATGAGAAGTTTTATTTAGTACAGCAATACATTGAAGGTCAAACTTTATCGAACGAACTGGTTTCGGGGCAAACTTGGTCTGAAGATAAGGTAGTAGATTTACTACAGGATTGTCTCTGTATTCTCGATTTTATTCACAAAAAGAACGTAATTCATCGCGATGTCAAACCCGATAATCTAATTCGCCGCCAGTCTGATAACAAGCTAGTATTAGTTGATTTTGGTACGGTAAAAACAGTCATTGCCGAACAAACTCAGCTAGTTCCTGCCACGGTGGCAGTAGGAACGAGGGGCTATATGCCAACAGAACAAGCAAGGGGTAAACCCAGAACCACCAGCGATATCTATGCCCTGGGAGTAATTGCCATCCAAGCCTTAACGGGCATTCATCCCACGCAATTACTAGAAGATGACACTGGCGAGATAGTCTGGCGAGATAAAGCTCAATGTAGCCCTCAATTACAGGACATTGTGGCAAAGATGACTCGCTATCATTTTAAGGATCGCTATCAATCCGCTGAAGAAGCGATCGCTGCATTGAATAATTTGCAGGGTAAATCTCAAGTCAGTTCCCCAGCAGCGCAATCGAGAATAGAATATACCCCTACAGTTCAACTTAGCGATAGCCAACTGGCGCAGATGTCCCAAAGAATGGAACCAACTGCTGTGGAAGCTTCAGCTTTAGCAAGCGATCGCTCGATTATTGCTACCCCTCAAAATTTAACTAACTTTTCTGCTGAACCCCTGTCAGGAATTGCCGAAAACGCTCTACATCATCAGTCCGAAATTCAGTCTCAACCTGCCATCAGCGAAGACAATGATATGCCCAACACTCCAAAATCTCAGAAAACTCTGGTCACTTTAGGAAGTGCTTTAGCGATAGGTGCGATCGCTACGGGAGGCATGCATTTTCTCAATTACAGATCGACTCAGTCGGCACAAGAGAGTATTGCCCAACAAGTCGCCAATTTTCAGGCAATGGTCGACCAAGAAGACTATAAAACCTGTTACGAAGAAGCTTTGACACTGGACGCTGGAGAAGACGAAAGTGCGGCAGCAAGACAGATGCCGCCAAAACAGCAACAGCAATTTCAGGCAAGATGTGGTTTGGGGGTAGCTAGATCCCAGGCAAACGATCTTAAATACGACGAAGCCTTGGCGATCGCTACTACCCTACCTAAAGTAGATCCCATCGATGAAGAAATTCAAGCAGATATCGCTGATTGGTCGTCAGAATTATTAGACAAAGCCAATCAGCTTTACGCACGGGAAGGAGACTTAGAACAGGCGATCGAGATAGTCAACCAGATTCCCGATAACAGCAGCGTCAAACCCGAGGTAATCGATGCCAAAGAGTTTTGGAAAGCCGAAAACCAGGCTCACAA
>JBCDCO010000332.1:0-5349 GCA_039181635.1 Cyanobacteria bacterium P01_G01_bin.19
TACAAATTCTCCCCAATTCCTACCCTCGACAATAACCTCAACGGGGGGAACCCCCGCAACGGTTTTGTCTCGCAATCCCTATTCCCTATTCCCCCGAACAAATAGATTAGGATGTCTCAAAATTAATTGAAACGACTATAACAATCGATAAATGCGAAAATTATATTTTCTGTTGCCAGGGACAAAGGGAAGATTCGGCGGAGGTGGGCTATGGGCAGAATTAAACACCTGTGCTTTAGCAGGACAAATTTGTGAAGCTGAAGTTGTTACCTATCGTCAACGGGAAACAGAACATCCTTTTCTCGACGATCTATTACCTCAATGCAATCCCAACTCGGCAATTTTTGTTGTGGGTTGGGGTTTTGATGTACCTAAGTTAATCCGTCAATTGAAAGGGCAAAATATTATCTATCACGCTCACAGCAGCAATTATGGATTTAGCTTACCCGCAGGTATCCCCATCGTTACCGTATCGCGCAATACAATGGGATATTGGGGACAGAAAGCACCCAATAGTTTAATTTACTATTTACCCAATCAGATCGGCGATGAATTTTACGATCAAGAGCGATCGCGAGATATCGATATTCTGGTTCAGACTCGCAAATCCTCAGAATACCTGCTCGATTCTCTGGTTCCTGCTTTGCGATCGCGCTATCGGGTAGAAGTAGTTAAGAGCTACGTCAAAGACCTGGCAGAGTTATTCAACCGCAGCAAAATATATCTTTATGACTCGGCAGAGTACTGGGCGACTAGTGGCGTTACCGAAGGCTTTGGTTTACCACCCCTAGAAGCTCTAGCCTGTGGTTGCCATGTATTCTCTAGCGTCAATCACGGACTGAGCGATTTTCTCGATCCAGGCTTCAACTGTCACAAAATTGCTGGGTATAGTCTAGAATACGACCTCGATCGCATCGGTCGAGTTTTGAACGAATCTTCAGCGAAAAATCACCAATTATCTTTATCTTTGCTGGCAGAATATCGCCGTGAAAATCTGCTTGCCAGGCTCGAAGTTATTTTGCCAGAAATCAACAGCTTTTTTGACCATAAACAACAATTTCTGGGTAATGTTCCTAACCTGAATCGCCAACGTCTGATTCAGCTTAAAATCAAGCAAATTATTGCAAAAATTAAGCGCAAAATTGGCAAAGTTTAGCAGGCAAAAGTTCTTCTCCAAACCTACACAGCAAAAATTACTCCAATAGCAGCCATACCAAGCTTTTTCTGCCACAAGAAGGAGACAAAATGTGCTAGAATTTATTTATAAAATGCGATTATATTGGGCTTTATTGGTGATAAAAGAGAATTAAGTAGAATTTATTCGCCATTAATCCAAATTATTGCATATATTTGGAGTTTTTCAGCATATGACCACTTCCCAGGAACGGATTATCCCCACCGATCTGAGCAACGAAATGTCTCGCTCCTATTTGGAGTACGCCATGAGCGTGATTGTTGGCAGGGCATTGCCAGACGCTAGGGATGGTCTAAAACCAGTCCATCGGCGTATTCTTTACGCTATGTACGAGCTTGGACTGACCCCAGACCGCCCCTTTCGTAAATGCGCCCGTGTTGTGGGGGAAGTATTGGGTAAATATCACCCTCACGGTGATACTGCCGTCTATGACGCTTTAGTCAGAATGGCACAGGACTTCTCGATGAGAAATCCGTTAATCAACGGGCATGGTAACTTTGGCTCGATCGACAACGATCCTCCCGCAGCCATGCGTTACACAGAATGTCGTCTACAAGCTTTGGCGACCGATTCTTTACTACGAGATATCGAGGCAGAAACGGTAGATTTTGCCGATAACTTTGACGGATCGCAACAAGAACCAATTGTCCTACCAGCCAGAATTCCTCAACTGCTGATCAATGGTTCTTCGGGTATTGCCGTGGGGATGGCAACCAATATTCCACCCCATAACTTGGGAGAAGTAATCGATGGTGCGATCGCTCTAATTCACAATCCAGAATTGACCGACCTCGACTTGATGCAATATATCAAGGGACCTGACTTTCCCACAGGGGGACAGATCATCGGTAGATCGGGAATTAAAGAAGCCTACACTACAGGAAGAGGCTCGATTACCATGCGAGGAGTGGCAGAGATTGAAACTATCTCGCAGCGCGGTAGGGCAGATAAAGAAGCAATTATTGTTACTCAACTTCCCTACCAAACCAACAAATCATCCCTGATTGAAAAGATTGCCGACCTCGTTAACGATAAAAAAATTGAGGGTATATCCGATATTAGGGACGAAAGCGATCGCACGGGAATGCGAATCGTCATCGAACTCAAGCGAGATGCCTACCCCCGAGTTGTCTTAAACAACCTCTACAAACAAACCACCGTTCAAGCTAATTTTGGGGCAAACATGCTGGCGTTGGTCAACAATGACCCCCAGCTACTAACTATTCGTCGCTTCCTAGAGGTATTCTTAGAATTTCGCGTTGAGGCAATCACCAGAAGGACTCGCTATCAGCTACGCAAAGCTGAAGAAAGAGACCATCTGTTACAAGGATTACTCATTGCTTTAGAAAATATAGATGCAATTATAAGTCTAATCCGAGGCGCGGCAGATACCGCCACGGCTAAAACCGAACTAGTAGAAAGCTATGGACTGTCTCAAACCCAAGCAGACGCTATTCTACAAATGCAGCTACGTCGCTTAACAGCATTAGAAGCAGAAAAGATTAATGCCGAACACGAAGATCTCCAGACTCAGATTGCCGATCTCAACGATATTTTGGCTAGAAAAGAACGGATCGATGAAATTATTGAATCCGAACTAACCAGCATTAAAAACGTTCACGCTACTCCTCGCCGAACAGAAATCGTTCAGGGAGAAGGGGAGCTATTAGACAAAGATTTAATCGCTAACGAACAGTCGGTTATTCTAGTTACAGAACAAGGCTATATTAAAAGAATGCCTGTCAGTACCTTTGAGGCTCAGAGCAGAGCTACTAGAGGTAAAGCGGCGGCAAAAATGAAGGAAAATGATGGCATAGAACATTTTATGACCTGTTGCGACCACGACACGGTAATGTTCTTTAGCGATCGCGGAGTGGTTTATTCTTTCCATGCCTATCAAATTCCTGCCACATCAAGGACGGCTAGAGGTATTCCCCTAGTGCAGATGTTGCCCATCTCTCAAGAAGAAAAGGTAACTTCCCTAATTGCAGTTAGTGAGTTTACCGAAGACGAATATTTAGTCATGTTAACCCGCAAGGGTAACATCAAAAAAACTGCCCTGTCGGCATTTGCCAATATTCGCTCTAATGGTTTGATCGCTATCTCTTTACAGGAAGAAGACGAATTACGCTGGGTGCGTCTGGCAACAGAAGAAGATAGCGTAATTATTGGTACCCGTCAGGGGAAAGCCATCCACTTTAAGACTGACAAGCAACAGCTACGTCCCCTGGGCAGATCTACCAAAGGAGTAAAATCCATGAAGTTGCGGGGTGATGACGAGCTGATTAGCATGGATATTATTCCCTCGCAGATTGTGGCTACCATTGACGAAACAGAAGAAGAAGAAATTGAAGACAGCAATGAAGAATTGCTGAATGAAGAAGCAGATAGAGGTCCTTGGTTATTAGCAATTACTAGTAATGGCTATGGCAAACGAGTTCCGATTGGCAAATTCCGCCTGCAAAATCGCGCGGGAATGGGAGTCAGAGCAATAAAGTTCAAGACCGATGATGACTGTTTGGTCGGTATTGATATTGTCAATCCCGAAGACGAACTGATGATCGTCACCAATCGCGGGATTATGATTCGCCAAGCAGTAAATGCTATATCGCTTCAATCTCGTAATGCCACGGGAGTAAGAGTTCAACGACTCGATAAAGACGATGCGATCGCTGCTGTTGCCCCTGTTCCGCCGATTGAAGATGATAGTGAAGGGGAAGAAGAAGCTTAATTACGGCGAGTAAATTTAAACTTGCGGGAGTAGAGGAAATGCGATTAATTTGGCATTCTCTACTCTTTTTTATACTTGGGATATTTTTCTTCCTAAGAATCGAAAGTAGTTACTTTGTCGCTACTCATTATTGCCCAATAAGTAATATCGTCGTTGGTTATTCTTCTGTCTTGTTTGCTTCTGCGATTTTTATTCTGAGGTATGTACAACTGAGAAGGAAACAAGTTCTGGAGGAAAAAGTTAACGGTATCTGGTTTAATCAAGCCTTGTTTTACAGCCGTATCGCCAAACCGAAGAGAATATTTATTTTGCTCGATCAGGATAAATTTTATATCTTGCTCAGTTAATAACCCTGCTTTTTGGAGATAAAATCCAATTGGATGTTCGATTCTTCGATTGATTAATTTAAACCATTCTTCAACAAAAAAATCTGAAGTATCTTGTTTGACCCATCCTCGTAATGCTAGTATCTCTCCGAGTTTCATATCTTGGTAAAAAGATTGATCTCTCAAAGCTAATTCTAATTGAGGAGCAGTAATCAAACCAGCTTCCTGTAGAATTTCTCCTATAGGTTTGAAAGTTATAAATTTGGACATAAAAAAAACCCAAAAGTATTAATAAATCTAAAACAATATCTCACTCACTATCATTCAAATAGGCAGAATGATAATGTATATGATCTTTTATAAAGCTACTTACCATAAAGTAGCTGTGATCGTATCCCTGCTGCCAACGTAAATTTAGACTTTGATCTACTTTTTGTGCTGCAATTTGAAATTTTTCTGGTAACAGTTGTTTTTGTTGATAAAAAGTATCTTCTGTTCCTTGATCAATCAAAATTGCCGATTTTAACTGGGTTTTTTCGATCAATCGACTAGCATCATATTCCGCCCATTTGCTTTTATCTTTTCCTAAATAAGCCGTAAATAACTTATCTCCCCAAGGGCAACTCATCGGTGCCGCGATCGGCGCAAATGCCGAGACGGACATATATTGTTGGGGATTTTTTAAGGCACAAATCAAGGCTCCGTGTCCCCCCATTGAATGTCCAAATATACTTTGTCTGTTGGGTTTTACATTAAAGTTTTTCTCGATTAATCTTGGCAGTTCTTGGGTGACATAGGAATACATTTGATAGTGCTTTTTCCAAGGCTCGGCGATCGCATCAACGTAAAAACCCGCACCGCTACCCAGATCCCAGGTATCGTTTTCTCCTGGTATTCCCGTGTTGCGTGGGCTAGTATCGGGCGCCACCAGCATAATGCCCAGTTCTGCTGCGTGTTGCTGTGCGCCAGCTTTGGTAATAAAATTCTCTTCAGTACAGGTAAGACCAGA
Source organism: Cyanobacteria bacterium P01_G01_bin.19 (assembly GCA_039181635.1). Lineage (GTDB taxonomy): Bacteria > Cyanobacteriota > Cyanobacteriia > Cyanobacteriales > Xenococcaceae > Waterburya. The sequence continues at coordinate 5,262 of JBCDCO010000332.1, forward strand.
TAAATAGTACAAGATCGGCACTGGTTGAGATGCAGCTATCGGCGGAAGATAGACTGCAAAATTCATTTCACAATTGCAGCTATCGGCA
>JBCDCO010000333.1:0-5343 GCA_039181635.1 Cyanobacteria bacterium P01_G01_bin.19
ATATAGCTTTGCCTTGCTTGATGATTTTTAGCATTTTTTTTTGATAACTCAGTAATTAAAAATCAAGAAAAAGTTAAGCCAAGATTAAAAAAGAGTAGTTTGCAGAAGCTCAATGCATATATTTTATGTGAGACCATTATGAGCTGTTTGTTAGAAATTGAAGATATTTGCTCGTGTATTTTGCAATATTAGTTAAGTTTTAGAGAGAGAACCTAACTATTACAATTATGATTTGTTTCTATTTTTAGTACCTAATAAATTAATAGCAAAGACGGCAAAATTGAATATATTTGCTTATTCTGTATCGTCCTACACCGAATCTGCCAAACTAAATCATCCAAAATCTCAAGTTAGTTTACTTGTACTATGAGTTGGTTTGATCGGATCTAAAACAGGTAAAATTGTTCTCAGTAAAATTACTGATATATTTAGCATATATTTAGCACCGTGGCAGATTTTATTCCCAAAAAGCAAATTACTCCATCCAAAAGTGAAGGGTTTATGAATAAAAGTCAAAATCACCTAAAAAGTAGAAAAGTATTAGTTTTTAGCATTCTTCTGGCAATTTTATTTGGCATCTGGTTAATCGACCAAAGGCAAGAAAAGTTTAGTCAGAATAAGAGTCAAAAAAAGCCTTTTTTTACTAACTGGCAATTTGCAGGCAGGAATAAAGAATTTGGTAAAGACTGGGCAATTCCCCAGAGATCTAGCTTTGGCGAAAAGATTTTAATTGGTGCAGACAATAATCCAGACAAACAGCTAGCGGTCAAAATTTTTGCGATGGGAGATTTTCCCGAAGCTCAGATAAAATTTAGTAACTCTTTAGAAAGCAAACCGAACGATCCCGAAACCTTAATTTACTTGAATAACTCTCTGGCAGCAAGAGAAATAAAACCCGTCACAATTGGAGTCAGCGTACCCATTGGCGGCAGTCTTGATGTTGCCAAAGAAATTTTACGCGGTGTGGCACAAGCCCAACATGAGATAAATAAAGCAGGCGGCGTAGAGCAAGATGGGGTAAAAACCTTAGTTAGAATTCAAATTGCCAATGACGACAACGATCCAGAAATAGCAAAGGCAATTTCAGCAAGCTTTGTCGATAATCCAGACATTATGGGAGTTATTGGGCATAATTCAAGTAGTTCATCCATTGCAGCCGCACCAACTTACCAAGAGGGCGGTTTGGTGATGGTTTCTCCTACTAGCGTCGCTAGAGAACTATCTCAGGCTGGTAGCTATATTTTTCGTACTACCCCCAGTACGAGAATTTTAGCGGAAACCTTAGCGAACTATGCAGCTAATGACATTCGTCGTCAGACAGTCGGGATCTGTCTAGATAAAAGTTCCGCAGCTAGCGTTTCTTTCCAAGATGAATTTTCTCTTGCTTTATACGAGGCTGGAGGAAAAGTAGTTGCCATAGACTGCGATTTTGCTAGTGAAAACTTCAATCCTGACATAATTCCTTCGACGGCAATTTCCAATGGTGCAGAGGCATTATTGTTGATTCCGTCCGTCAATAAAATCAATCAAGCTCTTGATGTAGCCAGAGCCAATCAGAATCGATTGGTAATTTTGGGCAATCATTCGATGTATACTTACGAGACTTTGGATGTGGGTCAATCTGACATCAAAGGAGTAGTTTTACCAACAGCGTGGCATCCAAGCGTTACAGAAGAATCTCAGTACAATCAAGACGCTTTAAAACTATGGGGAATGGCAGGCAATTGGCGCACGGCAACAGCCTATGATGCGACCAAAGCAGTCTTAAACGGATTGAATTCTGCCACCACTCGCGAACAGTTGCAACAGGCATTAACCAATCCAGGCTTTGAGATTGCAGGTGCTTTGGGGCAAATTACTTTTAAGCCATCTGGCGATCGCCAGATCGATGCTACTTTAGTAAAAATACAGCCAGGAAAAAGATCTGGTACGGGATATGATTTTGTTCCCCTAACTTCCGAACCACCAGCAGAATAATCTAAAAAACAGCAAGCCAGGTAAACAGAACCCCTGGCAAAGCTAGCGTGCTCAAAAGGACGCTGCTGGCGGGGATTTGCCGATTCAAATTGTATTCCTCTGCCAATATAATGCTGGCAAAAGCAGTGGGCATACTCGACATCAAAACCAAAACCAAACGAGCTTCTCCCCCAATGCCAAATAGGGTTAAGACAACCCCTAGTAAACCAGGAACGATAAAGCTTTTGAGTATGGCAGGCATGATGCCCGAACTCAAGCTCTGCCATCTGCGGAGGCTGCTTAACTGCATACCGATTAAGATAAAAGCGCCTGGAACGACAAACAATACTCCCCGAGTCATGATGGTTTCGATGATGCTGGGTAAGGGAATATTACGACCGAGATAGCCATAGGCAAATGCCCATAAAGAAGGCAAGAAAAGTAGGTTATGCAAACGATCGCGCCAGCCACTCTTATTTTCCGAATGGCTAAAGTGATCGGCGACCAATACTCCAATGCCGTAGCTGCCCAAAACATTGTGAGTCAAGCCATATAAAACAATCCAACTCCAATAGCTGCGATCAATAAAAGATGGCACCAGTGCCAAACCAATAAAGCCCGTATTTCCCAAAATAGAAGCCAAAACAAAGCTGCCCGTGCCGATACGATTTACTGGAGTAATGTGATCGCCAAACTGCTGGGTTGAAGGAGCGATCGATAACCCGACAGACGAAAACAGATGTTCCAGCTTATTTTGGGGAAGCATCTTGGTGGCGATCGCCAAAATTAACTGCTGCAAAACTTCTAAGGTAATTAAAGCAATAAATATACCCATGATTATTGCGGCGATCGTCGCTACGGGAGGCAACCAGACTACTCGATCAAAGTCAGATTTGCGGGCGAGAAAAAATATTTGTAAGGGAACCCCTACCCAATACAAAGTGCGACCTAGCAATCTAGGCAGATTCTCGCTAACAATTTTTTCTTTGTATAGGATTGTCCCGAAAACTGCCCACAAGATACTTTGAATTACGATCGACATTTGCTTGTCTGTAAAAGTACAGTAATCAAGGTGTGCTTATTTACGTTTAAGTAATTCTACGTATTTGCTTCTAAAATGTAAAGAATTATGGTCTAGTATTTATCAAACTATTTTTGCGAATTTTTTTAAATTATGCCCCTAATTAAGGTTCAATCCTCCATCTCCCAGCCAGAAAAAAACACAGTAGAAAGCTTGTTAACCGACCTTTCTGCTAAACTAGCCAATCATTTGGGCAAGCCAGAATCTTACGTCATGACTTCTTTTGAATCAGATGTTCCCATGTCCTTTGCTGGAACGTTCGAGCCTGCCTGTTATGTTGAGATAAAAAGTGTGGGTAGCATGAGTTCGTCTCAAACCAAGGCGATGAGTCAAGATTTTTGCAGTCAGATTAGTCAGCAGTTAGATGTCGATAGCGATCGCATTTATATTGAATTTGCTGATGCCAAGGGCTACATGTGGGGCTGGAACGAGTCTACCTTTGGCTAAATGCTTTTGTTTGGCTAGGTCGAATTAATCAAAAACCTTGAGGTTGCTCGAGCAATCTCAAGGTTTGATCGGGCTTTTCTTAATGTCAAACAGAAGACCAGATATTAGAAATTAAAGCTCACTCCAGCTTCTGTAGAAAAGAAATTCAAATTATCATCTACTAAGAAATCTTCGGTTGGTAGGCTGACGTAGCGTAATTGACCGATAACACTGATATTTTTACTGACGGGGACTTTTACTCCGCCTTTGATTTGAAAACTAATACTAGTTTGGGTTGCATCGGTTTCTTGAGAAAATAACACTACATCATCATCAGCAATATTATCTCCAAAATCCACTTCGACATTTGATACGGATACCCCGATTCCTGGACTAATATAAACGCTTGCCGCAGATCCAGCGAGTTTAAATACGGGTAATTCAGCCTTCGGATTGATATAAAGTCCAAATCCAGAATAGGTAGACTCAATATCACTACCACCTGGAATAGGGATATCTTCGAAATCTCCAGAAGCTCCAAAAACTTCTATATCAGCAGAAAAATACTTGTTGAATTTAACTCCACCAAAAAAGCTGCCGCCAAAACCAGTATCTGCTTCGAGAATATCATCTAAATCAGAAGGGAAAAATGCGCCCAAAGTCGCACCTGCATAGTATCCATCGACCTTACTTTTTCTACTTCTGCCTCGACGTTGAGCGATTAGCTGTGTTTCCGATTGAATACCGAGGTCTGAGTTACATTCTGCCGCAAGTTCGCCAGTGGTAAATGGATTGCAAGAAACTTCCAGAGTTTTATAGGTTTTATTGTCTTCTGCCTTGGCTGACAGGGAAAAACCCAATACAACAGCAACAGCTAGGGTTGCGTTTTGAGCAATCGTCCACAAATTGCAGTTTGAGATAGATTTAAACACGATATTTAATGAGGAATATATTGAAGTTTGTTAGTTTACGATGTTAAGTATACTTCGTATAGGTTTCATCACTAACGATCGCTTTGTTAAATTTTTAGAGTCCCCAGTAGTCAATTCTTTCTTCAAGCCAGCCAGATTCTTTCCATTTAGCGATCGCCTGATTGACTTTTTGACGTAGTTCTTTGTGCTGCAGTCCTTTAGGCATAACTACGGATAGAGCCGCACCAGAAAGTCTGTCAGGCAGAATTTGGTATTCAGGGTACTCCTGTACCCACCCAGTTAAGATAGAGCGATCGCCAGCAAAAGCATCAGCCTGGTTGCTAGAAACTAGCTCTAATGCTTCCTTATAGGACTGGACGCCGATCAGTGTGGCGTTGGGCAGTTTGTTTCTAATGATCGCGATGGTGACTGAGTTTTCGAGTACTGCTATCTTGCGGCGATTGAGGTCTTCGATTTGCTTTACTTCTGCTCGATTGGTAACTAAACTCGTACCGTCGAGGTAATAGTAGGGACTAAAATCAACAATTCTACTACGAGGGGTAGTTGCAGCTACTCTGGCGATCGCCAGATCTACCTCATTTTCCAGAACTACCTGGAGTCGTTCTCGGTTGTTAACGGCAATCAAGTTTGCTGCTGCGGAATCTCCCAACAGTTCTTCAGCTAGCTTGCGGGCGATATCGATTTCTAAGCCGACTAAATTACCTTTTTCATTCACAAACCCTAAAGGACGAACATTATCCTTCACTGCAATTCTCAACTCTTTAGTAGATTCAATCTGAGATAATTCTCTGGCAACAGTAAGCTGAGGAGTTAGTGCCATAAACGCGATCGCTATAACTAGATTGAATAACTGCTGTCTCATTACCTGGAGTATCAAGGGTTTAATAGATAATCTTAAATGCCAAAAAGCGTAAAACTCGGCTTCTTTAGCAAAAACCGAGTCTCATG
>JBCDCO010000334.1:0-5248 GCA_039181635.1 Cyanobacteria bacterium P01_G01_bin.19
AAGCCCTCGCGAACGGGACGTCTTACGTCTTCGCTATGGCTTAGATGATGGTCGCATGAAAACATTAGAAGAAATCGGACAAATCTTTAATGTCACTCGCGAACGCATTCGCCAAATCGAAGCTAAAGCCTTACGCAAGCTGCGCCATCCGAACCGCAACAGCATACTAAAAGAATATATCCGCTAGAAAATTAATAAATCTAACTAGGGATAGATAGTTAAGGATTGGCATCTAATCTGTCAATCCTTTTTTAGCGAACGCATTTGCTATCGTGTCGTCTTTCTCGTATTTTCATTGAAACGTAGGGTGGGCATAACAATATCTTTGAAGAGTAATAATTAATTTGAGAATGCCCACCATAATCAAATGTAGATTTTATTTAATGATGCGGCGATCGCTATTTTTTCATGCTCTAGTGAGATTAACTTTGATTTTGGTGGGCAAACATTAATCTGCCTGAAACGTAGTTAAATATTAAATCTGTTCTGCCCACCCTACGAGGCGATCGCATTTTTTATAACACCATTTCCTATTCTGACCCACCAACAGAATTATGAGTTCTGCAAAAAAGCCTCGACTTCCTTGGCTGTTGGCTGGGCGGAGAGCGCGCCAGATTTGGTAGTAGTCAAACCACCCACCGCACAGGCATATTCCACGATATTATTGGCAATTTTGGGGTCTTGTAGCTTGTGGTTGCTATATCTGCATAGTTGATGCACAAAACCAGCTAAAAAGGCATCTCCTGCACCAGTAGTATCTTCTACCACCATCTTCTTGGGATTTACTTTGCCTTCATTTTCGCTAATGCAGTAGCTTACTTGAGCATCGCCATCGCTAATTAAGACTCCTTCTACCGAGTTGAGATCCCGCACAATTTTGCTAGCATCGGTAGTATTGAACAACCATTGAGCTTCCTCCGCAGCCAGCTTAACAAAGTCGATGTACTGCCACAGATTTTTAATCAAGGGCAAAGCTTCTGCTTCATCAAGCCAAAACATGGGTCGCCAGTTAACATCGAGAATAATCTTTAAATGATATTCTTCCGCCAGTTCCAAAGCGCGAAAAACTGCCGCGCGGGTTTGAGGATATGCTAGTTCTAGGGTACCAATGACTAGAAATTCAGCTTCTAAAAACAATTCTGACGGTAAATACTCCGCTTTGAGGTAAGCATCGGCGAACAAATCTGCTCTGCGATCGCCAAAACCCGCAAAAACGCGATCGCCTTCGGCGGTTCGAGTTACGTAAACTTCCCTAGTAGGAAAGCGATCGCTGTATTGTATTCCAGAGGTGGAAACGCCAATCGACTGGAGTAAATCTACCAGCTGATGACCTTGTTTATCTTTGCCGACACAGCCAATAAATGCCGAAGACGTTCCTAACTTGACCAACGCACAAGCAACGTTAGCTGGAGCGCCTCCAGGATAGGACGTCCAAGCAGAAACCTCAGAAACAGACTTATCGAGATCGTCAGCAAGACAATCGAATAGTATTTCACCCAAACAGATAACTCTTGCAGGCTTATGGGCAATCGCTTTATTGTTCAAATTGCTTCCTCAGTAACATACCAATTTTTCTATCAACTCTCAGGGTATCGTTTCTTAGAAACAAGAGTGTTTAAAAAGGTTTAAATTTTTGAGTGCGATCGCTTTCATATTTGCTTAAGAAACTAGAGATGCGCCATCTAATTTAAACCTCGCCACGAATTTCTTCAACGACTCCGTCTCTTAAGACTACCTCTACATTGAGCTTTTTGACCAAATTATCTCCTTTTTCTAACCGAAAAAAGCTCTCCATCTGGGCTTGTACTACTTCCTGATTTAGTTCTAGTAATTGAATCTGCTGTAGCTGCTGCAATAGCTGGTTCTTCTTTTCTAGCATTTCAGCTTTCTTTTGATTGACCTGATTGACAATGTTATCGGTTTGTTTTTTTAGCTGTGGGCTAGCGGGATCGTTAATTTGCTTGCTGATTTCTTCGATTGTTCTTTTGCCCTGCATTTCTAACTGCTGCATTTGCTTGTCGAGCTGCGCGGTCTGTTTTTGCAGTTGTTGAGTAACTTCTTCTTTCCATTGAGCCGTAACAATGGCTTTAACTGTCACTGGGCGTTTTAAAAGTAAGCTAGCGTTAGAATAATCCACGATTTCGACTCCTTCTATATTTCTGATTTACGATGATAAGGGGTTAAAGGCTGCAGTTTGTATTCTGCATTGTTTAATCTTTCTAGTTTTAGCTTAAAAAACCCGTTTTGCAAGGAATTATTTCTTTTTTTTCCAGCGATCGGCTTAATAAAACTTAATTGACAAAAATATCGTTGATCGCGTTTTGATATCTTTCTCTGACTTGAGGACGCTTGATTTTAAACGTTTGAGTCATCAAACCATTGGCTTGGGAAAAAGGTTCGGTAATAAAACGAAAGTCAGAAATGCGATCGTCGCTTTTATACCCAGGGCGATTTTTGACCTCGCGAGTCAATTCTTGGCGGTACAGATCGATAATTGCTTTATTATTGAGATCGCTTTGAGCGACTTCTTCGGGAGTACTTTGGGCAGTGGGTAATTTTAAATCTAGTTTTTGTGCCGCAATCCACTTTTCTAGAGTTTCCAGATTGGGAACGATTAGGGCGCCCAAAGCTCTTTGGTCTTGTCCCACCAGCATAACCTGGTCGATGTATACACTGCGCACACAGGCATCTTCAATTGGCTGTGGTTCAATATTTTCTCCGTTGGTCAAGACAATTGTATCTTTAGCTCTACCAGTAAGAACTAAATCGTTGTAGGGCGTTACCCAGCCTAGATCGCCGCTGTCAAACCAGCCATCGGGGTCGATCGCCTTAGCTGTTGCTTCGGGATTGTTATAGTAGCCTTGCATCACCGAATCTCCTTTAATCAGAACTAGTCCTCTTTCCCCTTGAGGCAAAGGTTCGCGAGTTTCGGGGTTAACAATTTTGATGGCTATTTTGGGTAGGGGTTTACCTGCCGATCCCCGAATATTATGCTGAGGCGTGCGAGCATTGGTGATGGGAGAAGTCTCCGATAGTCCATAGCCGACAAATACGTCTACCCCAATGGTTTGATAAAAGTCATCGAGATACTTTGCCAGGGATCCGCCACCGCTACACACAGCTTTGATATTACCAATACCGTCGCGGATTTTGCGGTAAACTAATTTATCTGCCAAAGCGTGAATGGGATACAGCGTTCCTGCTGTGAGATCTGCCAGCGATCGCTCCATTGAAGAAGCATCAAAGTGTTCTAGGCTGGTATTATCGGCAATTCTTTTAGCGGTGATATATTTTTCCGACTGCTTGAGGAAAAATTTGACTAACTTTTGTTGAGATGAAGACTGGGTGCCCAATAGTTTTTGCACTCCGTCGTATAAAGATTCCCACAGACGGGGTACCCCAACCATATAGGTAGGCTGATACTCTTTTAAGTCTTGCTTAAAATGACGAATCGAAGTGTAAACCTGGGTTCCACCATGAGCCAAGAAGAAGTATTCTGCCGCTCTTTCGTAGGCGTGCCAACTAGGAAGGATCGATAGCAGTACATCCCCCGCATTAGGCTGGAACACAGTTTTGACGTAGTTTATTTGATGCAGCAGATTGCCGTGACTTAACATAACCCCTTTGGGTTTTCCTGTAGTACCAGAGGTATAAAGCAGAGTTGCCAAGGTTTCTTTGGTTTGTTCGACAGGCTGCAAGGAATTGCTGCTACCCAATTCCATTAACTGCGGAAAATTTACCGTTTTGATTTCTGTTTCGTCTGCAGGTGTTTCATCGCTCAGTAGAACAATTAGCCGAATGGGTAGGTTGTGTAATTCAGAGCCTAATTTAGCTAAAGTTTCCAGATTTTCAACGATTAGGCTGGTACTCTCGCTATTTTCTAGAATGTAAAGCAGTTCTTGCTGTTCCGCACTTGAAGATCTGACCACATCTACGGCACCTGCAGTTATAGTACCCTGATCGGCAATAAACCAACGAGGACTATTATCGGCAAATAAAGCTACCTTATCCTGAGTCTGAATCCCCAGCGTCTGCAAGCCAGCCGCAAACTGCTGAATTTGACTAAATAAGTCGCGATAGCTAATTTCCACTTCTGGCTTACTATGAGGATCTTTTAGGGCTGTAATGTCGCCAAATTTTTCCGCTGCTATCCCCCAAATTGGAGGCAAAGATTCTAAATTGATGTAATCAAAGACTACTTCGCTGTTTATAGTATCCATAGTTATATATCACTTATTTTTTATTAGTTTTGCCGAATAAACAAATGATAATAACTAATAATCTAATGTCTGTGCTTTGAGTGGACAATTTAATATTTGTATCTGTAGGATTTTACTCTCTACATTCACTCACGTTGCTTGTTAGGAGTTAACTAGAAGCGATCGCAACCATTACGCTACAGACAACTAATAAGGCGATCGCAATTAAGCCGCGATTGCGATAGAACCGATTTTTAATTCCTAGCCACCCCTGCGCGCTTCTGGGTATAGCTGATTCTGCCACCAAAGGTACAGAAGCATCGTGAAACAGGGTACAGCTTTTAGCATAAGGACGCTGAGGAAAATTACAGCTATCATCGCGATCATAAGTACAGCGATCGCACAAACTGCTATCATCTTCAGACTGATATAGGGGCATCCCAGGATGACCAAAGGCTTTAAGCAGATTATTGCAGTGCGGACACTGTATCGCCTGAGAGTCTACAGGCTGGTGGCATTTTGGACAGTTAGACATTACCTAATTATTGATGGTTAGGAAATTTGCGAATTTGAAATTCTTTACTCTCGGTCATTTTATATTTGACGTTCACTTTTCCCATTGCAGTAGAAAATTCTTGCTCGATCGCCACCAAATCTTCCATCGGAATAGACTTCCATTGCTCACGAGTTTGCCAGCGAATAGTAAAAATGACCTTATCTGGGGCATTGGGTTCGATCCAGACTTCTTTACCCAAAAACCCAGGATATCTAGCAAGATTAGCCGTCCAAATCTCCTCATCTTTCTTGATAAACTGCTCTCTCGATTCGGAGTCTACATCAAACTTAAGCCATTCAATAACCATATAATTTTACGAAGAAATTAACACTATCTATGGTTCGTTATTCTACGATCTAATAACATAGTAGATAAATTTGAGGAAACTTGAGAATGAACAACAGTGACTGGCTAAAGCAATTATTAATGGTGGGAGTGGGTACTACCTCTTTGGTAGCGGAGAAGATCAAAGAGGTAAGCGATGAATGGGTCA
>JBCDCO010000335.1:0-5232 GCA_039181635.1 Cyanobacteria bacterium P01_G01_bin.19
CTAATATAATCCTAGCATTGTTCGCGACTATTAGTCGCGAACAATATTCCCCTTAATCTGTCTCACCATGAATTTAAGAGAACGTTCTTTGGCAGTATTTCAAGCAGGATATCAGCTAGGCAAGAATTCGTTTCGCACTTTGGCGTAATGCTAGAGAAGCTACCATAAGTGCCAAATGCTCAAAACTCCCTCAGACAGGGAACTTGAGCATCGCTTGTTCGTAAATCTCTTGAGCTTCGCCAATACTCAAGCGCGAATATACTTCCAACGATTGTCGAGAAGAATGACCAGAATAAGGTTGAATTAGAGCATCATCAATCCCTTGTTTCTTCAACCAAGTTAGGAGAAAATGGCGTAATTGGTGGGGTGAAATGGGTTTAGAGAGTCCCGCAGCTTCTGCATACTTAGCTAATATCTTGTGAATGCCTCTGGTAGTGTATTTTCGTTTCCAAGTAGATTCAAACAAATAAGTGGCATTTTTTTGAGACATTTGGTCTACGTGCATCGCCAAAACTTCTTTAAATGAAACTAGAAAGGGAACAATTCTGTCCTTCCCTCCTTTGCCATCATTAATCCGAATTTGGCAACGCCGAAAATCAACGTCCTCTATTTTGATATTGACTAACTCACTAACTCTTACTCCCGTATAAAGCAGAGTTTTGATAATTACCATGTCCTGAATGTTTCTAGCTTGCCAAACTGCCTCATAATAACGTTTGATTTCTTCTTCAGTCGGAATATTGGGTAACTTTTTTTTAGCTTTGGGGACTTCTACTTCTAATTCAGTCCGCAGGTGACGGAAAACACTTTTCAAATAGTTATAATCTGGTCTTTCCCCACGCAGATGTTTGGCTAATTGTTTGGCTTTTTTTGGGGCTGGAGTTCTCTGTATATTCATTTAAGCCACCTGAGAATCGATTTTCAATCGTTTGTTCATATCCAAAGGAAAAATTCCGTAGGGATTAACATGACGGTAAATCAGAGGATTGAGAGCGCGTTTATCTTCTGTGGTCATCTGTGAGGACCAATAAGATTCAGAAAGAACCGATTGCAGCATCAGAGTATTGACATAGACTAAACAAACTTGCAGCAGGTGAAGAGAAAGCATCGATAAAACCTGCTCGTCACGTTGATTGCTGGAAAATTCGCTACTTCTACCGTAGAAAATAAAGCTATTGGCACTATTCCAGTTTTCAACTACATTCAAACCTTCATGAATTTCTCTTCGTAAAGCTTCTGAATGAAGGTACTGGCAGAGAAAAATTGTTTTTAAAACTTTGCCTAACTCTCCCAAAGCTTGATAGGTAGGATGTTGAACATTAGCACGAGTAAATCTTCTCAAAATAGCTTCTGGTTCTGCCGTTCCCAATCTCAATGCAGTCGTATATTTTATTATCTGGTCGTATTGTTGGCGAATTAAATCCCAGTTAATGGTGCGACTGAGAATGGGTTGTAAGTTGGAGTAAACATCGCTGTTTCCTGCTTCTGGTCGATACAACTTTTGTCTTTTAATAGCTTTGAGACGGGGCATTAATTGAAACCCCAATAAATGGCAGAAAGCAAAAGCTACTTCACTTTGTCCGTGACTATCGACAAAATTCTTTTTCACTGTCATTTTTGTATCGTGACGCAAAACCCCTTCGATCATCGCTGCTACTTCAGAAGAAGAGCAGGTTTTAAGTTGAGAATAGATACAGGTAGAGTTTTTCTCGACGTGCCAATAAATCATCACACCCCTACCACCGTAGCGGACGTGCCATTCGGTCATCAAATTTTGATCCCAAGCCCCAAACTTTTTGGAATCTGAAGCACAGGTAGTAGTTCCTTCTCCCCAAATTTGAGGCAGACGAATTTGAAAAATGGCATTAGCTACCTGGGTAATGGCTTGCCTTAATGCGTCTTTATGCACGAATCGGCGTTTGATATAGCGTAAGTCATGATGATGTACGTTGGGAGTCCCATTACTAATTCGCAGTAATCCTGTATTCGTTCCCAAACCATAAAGGCACAACAGAAGACGTTGTTGAATAGTTTTTCTGTCTAAAGCTTCTCTGGTAGCTAAACTTTTGAAGTTATCGGTAAAACCAATTCTTAAGTCAGCTTCTTTTAAGATATCTAGCAGGCTAGTCATCGACCAGCGTTTACTTAATTCGCTTTTGAGTTTTAATAGATTGACTGGTTCGGGTTGTTTTTCCAGAGGAGAAAGACGAATACTGCCCTTGGGTTTCTGGAGGATTTCTACTTTGGGATTCCTGGGTAGCCCATCATTGAGGGTTTTTAGGGCTGAATCCATTGCTTGTTTTAAGGGCTTAATAAACTCTTCAACGTTGGTAGGTTGTCCTAGAGCTTGATAATAAACTTCTCTTTGTTGTTCAAAATCTGCTGGTAAATCTTCTTCTGGGTTGCGGTAGCGATTTGCCCCTTCTACCCATATTTCCTTACAACGTAGGCGTTCCCTTAAGGCTTGAAGCACGCAGATTTCATAGTTGATGCGATTAATTCGTTCTTGACCCTTACTATCAGTTTCAATGAGAATTTCTTGCCAACTTTTTTTGAGAACCCCTTCTATGGGTAGATTTTCCTCAGAATCGTAATATCTTTGTTTGCTGTTAGCGTATTTGTTGAGTAACTTCAGTGCCTCAATGACTGGTTGATGGATATCATTATTGGAACGAAATTCCAGTAGCGATAGTAATTTAGGCAAAATACGTCGGTAGTGATGGCGGTAAGAAGAGCGAACAACAGTATGTATCTTTTGACGATAGGCAGTGCCTGACGCTTTGAGTTCTTTGACTAAATCTTGAAGTGTAGACTTGCTGACGACGGGATAGATGACCTCCTGAATTTTACCTTCTGGCTGCGCCAAACTAACGTTAGCCATCTGAAACAGGATGTCATGTTTGCCTCTGACTTTTTTAAAATCCCGCATCAGTTGAGTATTGACTTTTCTCTCTGCCCTTTTGCTAATGCCATGAATCATTTGAATCAGTAAGTCTACCAAGTTATCCGTAACTTCCTGAGTGTGTAAATGACAAAAAGCGGCCATCAGAGTATAGCGAGTGGGTTCGGGATGTTGGCGTAGTTCTCGTGGTGGTTCTGTGGCAGCACGGGCTGCATAGGTTTGTAAAACTTTTGGGGTAACGGTAAAAAATAAGTTTTTGGGCAATCCAATCTGACGCAGGTGTTGGAGTTTGGTAATCTCGGTCAATAAACTATTGAGACTAGCTCGACCTGGTTCGGAGTTGAGAAAATGGAATTTTGATGCTTTAAAGGTTGTTTTCTCTGGGGCATTGTCAGTCTCATCTGCTTCACTGGTGATAAGTAAAGCATCTATTTGAGTACGACATTCGGGAGATAGTTTTTCTAGTGTTTGCTGGAAAAATCTGGTTTCATAGGTGCGTAAAGCTGACCTAACTAAACGCTCTACTCTATTAGGGGGTGGCGGTTGAATTTTTAAACTCCAAAACCTCTGGTTAGCTATTTCTTGGAGGTGTTCTAAATTTATTTCCTGGTTTAAAACATTCTCTGTCAACCAACTTATCAACTCTTGAGCATCTTTGACCGTTGCTTTTCTAATGCCTAGAAACTGACGGACTTCAGCACAATGACGCTTATAGCTCCGTCCTTGCCAATCGTATTCGGCTATTAGTTCGACAGAGACTTCTAATTGCCGAGCTAGATAATCGATAACTGCGTCGGGAATCTCCCTAGTAGAATTAGGGAATTCAGTTTCATACTGAAACCATTTCAACAGTAAAGCAGTGGTTAAAAGATTTACCCCACTTTTATTACTTAACCACGATAGTTCTTGGGGTAATAATGTCCAGTTTTCAATGAGTTCGTCCAACTCCCAGTTTTGCTTCAAAGATCGATCCCAACTACGACTTTTCTTTTTAGCTTAACATTATTCAACAAAAGTTCTTGTTTTTCCGTGAATCGGAACAAAAAAGCGATCGCCTCTAGCTGACAAAAACGGACATAATTCGCAAATTTTCTTGAAAAGACAGAATTATCTGAGGAATAAGAGATAGATTGAAGGTAAAAGACCTCTCTCTCTTCTATGAATGCTGCTATTGAATCCAAAAAAGCAAAATCAGAACGATTCTATCAAGGTATTGGTGTTATCTGCGGTCGCGTAACAGTAGATGCCTCTGGAAAATACTTCATCGATATAGAAGGAGAAACGTTTTGGATTCAACCAACTAAATCAGTCAGAACTAGACTAACCAATCACCTAGAAGAAAGTCCCGATACCCAGGTCTATCTAAGAGTCTATCCTGTCTATAGTTATAAGCATCATCAGCTATGGTTTACTGCTACCAAGTTTTACAGTAATAAGCCAGAATTAGCTCAAATCAATCAATTTCTCCTAGCTGGAATCTGGCAATATATCCCCCAACTTCCCGACCAGCCCGTAATGTCTATTTACCGCAATAGTCTAAGAGGTAGAGAGAAAATCGAGTCGGTCAGAACCAATCATCTGCCCGTGCGGGGCTTTGCTGAATCAGCCTATCGTTACCAAGAAAATAATTCATCAGAAAACCCACCAAAGCGTAAATTTTATCGATTGCTGGTTCGCTTAAATCCCCAGCAACAGACATTTGAGTATCTATCATTACTAGAGAGTAGCGAAAACATTCCTCCTTACATTAGGAAGAAGAAAAAGAAAAACAAAAAACGAAAGCCATCTCAGTCAGACCCCACCAAAAAAGTAAAGCAGATGAATTTTTCCTTACTTCAGCAAACCGCAATTAAGCTCAGAGAAGCTGGCTTTTTTCAGGGAAAAGTATCGGGGAAAGGCATCACCAAAGAGGCACTACGTACCAAAGTAGAAGATAGTTTTAGTAATCATCCTGAAGCGGTCAAGGTGTTGAGTTCTAAGTGAAACTCTGTTTACGCGCTCTTTGAGGATAAATTCACGAGGTACTTACTACGACGCTGACGGTTGTCCTGTTCTAATTGGACAATCAATTCTTCTAATTCGATTGAAGCTAATTCTAATTCCCGACGATGATGGCGAGATTTGGCAACTGTCTGGGTAACTTGTTGAGGGGTGGGTAATTTTTGCTGGTTCATGAGTTTATCCAATCTTCTTTTTTCTCAGAAATAATAGACAGCATTTTCGTGGCAGACAAGCTATTGGTACAAGCCTAGCCATATTCAAAACTATTACCTGGAAAACTTCAGGTAAAGAAGAGCGTCATTTGAAATATTTTTTGTGACTCAAGTCTC
>JBCDCO010000336.1:0-5217 GCA_039181635.1 Cyanobacteria bacterium P01_G01_bin.19
AGCTCTCTTTGTAATTTTTAAGTTTTAAACATTGCCAGCAAGTTTTATGGTGGTGACTTATTAGCTTGGCTGAATTGTTTACTTAGCGATCGCCTTAAAAAGTAAATTCAACTTGACATTCAAGACAATCGCTTTAGGATTGCGTTTCTGCGAGCATAATTATAGAAATAGGACACTTATGACTCATTACTCATTACTTACGAATAATCAAATAAACTTGTCCTAACATAAGTTTGTACGGCTACAGCTCTAGTTTCCACCCTAAACTATATAAATGATACTAAAATGCAATTGTCAGACATTACTCCAACATTACAAACAATCCTTAATTCTGAAGTACACTTAGTAGCACCGAATACCTGGAGAGGCACAACCCCCAACTTTCCTATTCTGGTACTGCTGTCAAAAAACCAAACCCTACTCCAAATCTTATTACCGCTTATCCCTGCCTCAGATCCTGCTCACCAAGATATCATCGCTGCCTACGCTGGCTTATTTCCCACAGCTTCCTATACTGTTTTAGATAATATGTTGTGGGCAGTGTTTGAGTATCCATTGGAGTTGACTGATGGGCAAGAGTTAACCAAAACAGTGCCATCCTTATTAGAGGGACACACTCGCTTCCTCATCGGTTATTTTCAATCCGTTAAGGACAAACAAATATGGCGGATTATTCAAATCTCAAAACAGAGTGGGCGATCGCTCGATGCCACCCTTCAGTTCTTAGAGTATACCTATCGAGAAAACCTCCTGGGGGAGTTATTAGAGGAAGATGAGCAGGGTCGGGAAGCGGTTTTAGCTCAGTGGCGAGCGAAGATAATAGAGTTTTGGGAAGGCGATAGCTTATAAATAGCTACAATTGTTCCTTATTGACTGCCGCACGAGCATCGATCGACTTGACTATTTGCCGACACTTATAAACCGTCATAATGAACATCCCTTCCGCATAGATTTTTGCTCCATCCTCCCACGCCCCAAGCCACTGTTTAAAAACTTCCCTGTCAGCAGCGCGATCGACTACCAAAGAAGCTAAATAGTAATTGTGACTCGCCACGTCCAGAATTACCATAATTCCTGTCAAAACACATCCAGCCTGAAAAAATACCAGCGATCGCCTGAAAAGATGAATCTGCTGCCGCTTAAAAGCAAAGTAAAGCAAAGAAAGAAGAATATAACCACCTACAATAAGATCGTCCAAGAGGTCAGTAAGGGTATTTTGAGTTATATTCAGAAGGTCGTGGAGCAAAAAATCGATCTCTTCATGAATTTCAAACCCATCGTCTAAAGCCAAAAAAGTCAGTCCCAAGCATATTACCAGCCAGAAAGTCTTAAGCTTTACTAGCTCTTGACTTGAAGAACCTTTGACCAAATTAAAAATTTTGCCCGCAATCACCGCTGCAATAACTAGCTGTAAGCAGGAAACATAAGTAAGGAAGCCTTCTTCGCGAAAATGAAGATCGGGAGGATGCCCAGTTGCCACCGCACCAAACATAGCTAAAGTAACGAGCATACTGTCGATAAATAGTATTTGATAGAAGACTCGTTTGGTAGGACTATCTTCAGAAAAGGTCAACCAATAACTTTTCATTAAGCAGGAATCAATAGCGATTAATGTTTAGGTTAACAGATAAGTATCTACAAGCTAATCAAAGTAAGCATCTAACAAAAAAAATTTGTAATGTCAGAAAGAAACAAGCTTTTTCGGATTTAAGCTTTTAGTAAAAAGGAGGAGAATACATCAGTCCTCCATCTCTCCAGAGAGCATTTTTTCCTCTTGGTAAACCAAAAGGTTGACCGATATTGCGATCATATATTTCTCGATAATTACCTACATGCCTGATAATTCTACGAGTAAAATCGTTACTCAATCCCATTTCCGAGCCCAGATTGTTGTTTTTACCCAAAAAGCTTTCAATTTCTAGATCGCGGCTGTCTTCATAGATGCCAATATTGGTCGAATCGATATTTAATTCTTCTGCTTGAATGAGAGCGAAAGTTACCCATTTAATCACATCAAACCATTGCGAATCTTCGTGTAAGACTGCAGGAGACAGAGGTTCCTGGCTAATTCTCTGGGGTAGTACTGTGTGTTGTTTGGGGTTTGCCAAAAGAATTCTCCGCGCCACTAACTGAGAAATATTCCCTGTAATTCCCTGACAATTATTGTATTCGTATGAATTATACAAAGAGTCTTTGTCAGAACCCGCAAGAGGCTTGTAGGCAATATTTTCTCGATTCATATAGTCTCTGAGATTGTAATAACTGGTCGTACCTTCGGCAACACAAATTGATTTGCCTTCCAAGTCTTGAATCGATTTGATACCCTTATTTTCATTAACCATGATTCCTTGGAAATCATAAAAAATAGGATGGGTAAATTCTATATCTTCGTCTGTGTCCCGACTCAAGGTTTTGGTAGTGTTGCGACTTAGCAGATCGATTTCACCCGATTTAAGGGCATCAAATCGCTCTTCTACGCTCAATTCGCGAAATTCTACTTTTTCTGGATCGTCGAATAACGCCGCCGCTACCGCACGGCAAAAATCAACATCTATTCCTGCATACTCACCATTAAAATCAACAAAGCTAAACCCTGGAATTTTTCCACTAACGCCACAAATTAGATAGCCACGCTGTCTGACAATGTCCAATCGATTACTGTTTGTACTCGATCTGTTTCTGGTAGCGACATTGGCTTGAGTAATTTTACCGCTACAACCGCTGATAAAGCTTGATAAGGTTGCGATCGCTAATAAAAGACTGGACTTTTGTTTCCAAGCTGTAGAACTGAACATAAATACTAAAATCGAGCGATTTTTTGGCTGCTTAAAATTACAAACACAGTAATTTTAAAAAAACTTTTGCCAAAAAACCAGTAAAAGAGGTTTACCAGTAATAGCTCTATATTTTTTGACAAGATTACTATTTTGGCATCTCAAATACTATTCATGTTGAGATTGACGAAAGTCTAAAATACAGTTGCTCTCTAATAAATCCAAACTTGTAGTAGAGACAATAGAACAAGATGGAATTAACTCACTTAAGAGATAGTCAGAACTAATTTTTGATTGCCGAATTATCTTGTTTGTTTCCTCTTTCCAAGAACTATTAACTAGCCAGTCTATACTCCTGAGATATTCTGGTTGAAAAGCATTACGATCTATTAGCCAATAATCTATGCCATATCGAGTGATAAACGATCGCACTTCCGCGATGTCTTGACTATATTGAGCCTGTAGCAGATCGACTGCTCTTTGTCTGACTTGGGCGTGGTAGGAAGGATGATAAGCCATGGCAAATTCCCTACCCACTAGAATAGAGCGTTGGGAAAATGCGGGAATATTGTTTGCTTCTTCACTCAAAGATGCAACCAAGGTGTCTTTTGGTTGTCTGGCTAAGTATTGATAGATTTCTGGCGCTGTTCCGATCCGCCAATTTTGAAACCAGTTAGTAAAAACAAAGGGAATTGCAGGAACAATAATCACGGCGATCGCCATGATTGCAACCAACATCATCTTTATTTTATCGGCTAAATTGAATCTTTTCTTTTGGCGTAGCCATCTTTTGGTTAGATCCCATAATACAGTCAAAACAATTCCTGTAGAGATCGCAAGTATAAACCTAAGAGTATGGTAAGTATAACGGCTGGGTAAGTGTAGTTTGGGCAGAAGTATATGTGCTGCTGCGAACATAATGAAAGATGTCACTGTTACCTGCAACAGAATATTGACTTTATTGGTAACGGATTTATTGATAGACAGCTTAAGCTTTAGCATCCAAGGTAAGGCAACTCCTAGCCAAACTACGGTAGGAAACAGAGGTAAACTCAAACCACTCGAACCCGCAAACCAATACTGAAACCAGCGATCGCTAAAAAAAACGCTTCTGCCACCAGGATTAAATTCTGGCATCTGCTGCATTTGTACTGCTGTGACGGTGGTTGCTAATTCTGGAGGCTTTTGAGTAATGGGATATAAGGCGATCGCCGTTACGATTAATCCCCCTATCCACCAAACGTAAGGTTCTATTTTTTTGGTTATTTTAAATGAATCAACAGTTAGGACAGTTAGAGCAGTTAGAGCAGTTAGAGCAGTTTTTGGTAATCGATAATGAATTTTTTTGACCCTGAAACTAAAAATATTCTGTTGGACGTTAATTTTTGTCCGAACTATTGATGAATGTATGTTTTTAAATGATAGTAATCTGATGCTCAAAACTATCATTTCAATTAGCAGAATATGGGGATAAAATAATCCTTGTAATAGCATGATAACCAGGCAAGGAATTATTTTCTTATCTGCAAGGTAGTAAAGAAACGCAGCGAATAAAGGATAGATAAAAGCCCGATGGGTTGCCGATACCAGATCGTCATTGAGCCAAATTAGCTGATTGATAAATAGACTACTAAGACACCCTGCGAGGGGAACGGGTAAAATTTTCAAAGTAAAGCGATAAGTATAAATAGTCGTAACTATTCCTAGCAATGGCGGTAATAGCTTGGCCAGCAAAAGAGGTTCGATGCCAATTTTAGCTAAGGAAACATATAGGGTTTTAAATCCTAAAGGGGCAAGACTATAAAAATACTCGGCGATAATATCTTGACTAAATAATTCTGGATCGCTAAATCTTTGCAGCCAAACAATATGCTGTCTGACATCATCCTGAACGATATATTCTTGGCTAAAAACAAAGTAATAAAAGCAAATTCCATAATAGAAAGCGATCGATAAACTAATTAAAAAATATAGGCGATCGCTATTCTTACTTTGATTAAACATTCAGTAGCTCTTTAAATATTGACATTGTATTTTATTGATAGTTGTTTTATCGAGCAACTTTCTGAACTAAATGAAGCTTGTAAGGCAGTTGTTCGATCGCCTTGACATATTCTCTACTCAGATAATTTTGGTATTTTTCTTCTTGGGCAATATAGTTTTGGAAAAATATTAGAGAAAGAATATTTTGATAGCTTTTTGCTACCTGGAAAATTTTATCTTGCTCGGATTGCTGCTCTTTTGATAAAGTGACATTAGAGTGGGGTAATTTTTCGCTTACTACCAAAAAGCGATCGCTGCTGGTTAGGTTTTCAAACAAAGGTACTTGCTCGGTTAACAAGGAAGTCAAAAAGTCTTGATCCACAACCTGCCACATCATGGGAATAGAGACTTGGTTTAATTCCAATTGAGTAAACATACTGTTGCCAAAGGGAACAAATAA
>JBCDCO010000337.1:0-5212 GCA_039181635.1 Cyanobacteria bacterium P01_G01_bin.19
AGGAATTTTTATTTCCAGAATTTATTTGGGTTGGAAATATATTAAGGATCGTCTAAAAAGCGATCGCATTTTCTATGAAGAGTCGGGATGGTACGACGGGCAAACTTGGATTAAGCCTACGGCGATGCTGAATCGCGATCGTTTGGTGGCTAGCTATGAGATCGAACCAATACTAAATCGATTGCAAAAAACCTATGGCATTTTAGCAGGAGTTATCGGTACCAGCATTCTTGCATGGCTGGTTGTAGGCTGAGTTACCAGGCGATTGCCTGTTTGAAAATTCATAATTATTAAGACTGAATGACTAGGGGAAAAAGAACTAACACAGCTCCGATAGAAGTCCATCTCCTAAGAGAAGGCATCATGGAATCGTCCCATAAAGTGGAGGCAACCGTTTGTGACAGTAAGGGGAGAGTGCTATTAGTAGCGGGAAATGCCGAAACTTCAGCATTTGTTCGTTCGGCTCTCAAGCCTTTTCAAGCGCTGGCAGTTACCACCACGGGGACATTACAAAAATACGATCTGAGCGATCGCGATTTAGCAATCATCTGTAGCTCTCACCAGGGAACAACCGAGCAGGCAAGACAGGCATTTAACGTACTTTGGCGAGCAGATGTAGACGTTGCCAATCTTAAATGTCCCATTCCTCAAGGCAAAAGTACGCCCCTACAGTACAATTGCTCTGGAAAACATGCAGGAATTTTAGCTGTCTGTCAAAATCGTCATTGGCCCTTAAACACTTATTTACATCGCTCCAATCCAGTTCAGAAGTTAATTTTGAGCAAAATATCAGAATTGCTAGAAATGCCTGGAGAAGAATTAATTAGCGCGAAAGACGATTGCGGAATGCCTACCTATGCCATGGAATTAAAGCAGATGGCACATCTCTACGCCCAGTTAGCCGCAGGGGACAGCCTAGACTTGGAGCGAATTGCTAGGGCGATGACTTACTATCCCAGGTTAATTTCAGGAGATGGGGCTTTTGACAGTGAGCTGATGCGCCTGAGCGAAGGAGAATTAGTTAGCAAATCAGGCGCGGAAGGAATCCAATGTGTGGGCAGAATTGGGCAGGGAATGGGTTTGGCAATCAAAGTCAAAGATGGCGCCAGAAGAGCCAAATATGCAGTAGCAATCAAGTTACTGCGGCAAATGGGCTGGATTACTCCTGCGATCGCCGAAATGCTTGGCGATCGCTTTGTACAGCTGACTCCTTATAAACGTTTGGAAACCATTGGCGAACTGTCTATTCTTTAGATATTCATTGATTCCAGTTAATTGGCAAAGTTGTATTCTGTACTTCATGACTGGGTTTAACTATTTGCGTTTCTCGATCTAATACTGTTTCTACACGATCATATATTTCCTGCGCTTCTTCGAGGGAATTGCCAATACTGGTTAAGCCTAGCTTGCCAAACTCTGATAACGCTCCCATTAGGTGAAAGACAGTTCCAGTGCGACTGCTGCTGTCAAAATGCAGTCTCTCCTGAGCAATAATGTCCATTAGATCGTTGGGAAGTAAGCCGCGATATTGCTCTTTTTGCAAATTGTCCGTGGCGATGTAATACTTTTCTTGGTCTTGCTGACTTAAAAACCTGCCCGTATCGTAGTCAAAAGTTCCGTTAGTCAACAGCCTGAGGGTCATGAAAGGATGAGTCGTACCGCCCTTACGTAAATTGATTTCGATCGCCTGAATATCCCAGGTGCGATCTGGCTGTCTAACGGCAATAAAATCAACACTATAACGCTCCATTGCTCCCTTTGCCGCTAGAGCTTCTCCCACTTTTAAACCCAATTTTTGTAGATGGCAACGATAGTCAGCGTCGGCAGGAAAATAGCAACCTTCGTAAACCTGCCCGTCTGCACCACCTAAAATTTGGTCGTGAGTGGAGACGATTTCGACCTCTCCAGAAGGTCTGATGTAACCCTGTACGCTGGGCGATCGCTTTTCTTCTCCTTCAATAAATGCCTCGACAATCGCTCCCAATTCAGGAATACGGGCAGAAAAAGCTGACCAAGTTTCTCCTACAGCCTGAAAGCTCATGTTTTTAAGCTGAGAGTTGAGAGCATGGATTGTTTTCTCGCGACTACAGCGATCGGGAATACAGTCCTGAATAGGTCGCAAATCCAGAATAGCATTGCCTTCTCCAGAAAAACCCTCATTTAGCTTGACCACAATTCTTTTTAAATCTGGCTGTCTTTGCCAGAGATTATATAACTCTTGAACTAAGTCGAAGATGTTGGTTACTGTCAGGCTACCGTCAGGATGGGGAATCCCGACTTCGGCAAAAATTTTACGGCTGCCGCTTTTTGAACCCCAGTGTAGTACTTCGGGGGAAGCAGCCAGCATGGGAATACCAAGCTGCAAAGACAGTTTTTGCTCTAAATCTGTGGAGTTATAGCAAACCATATAAGATTTATTGGGGCGCAAAGCACGGCGAATTTTTTCTACCAGACGCGGACGCTCCAATATCTTTTGAGTCAGGGGTTTTAGCGAACCATCATAGGTGCTTATGAGTAAGAGGCGATCGCGAGCGTGAGAAAAGGGAATCCCTGGCAATAGTTGAAGGTAGTAGTCTATAACAATCGGGCATAAAGGTAGAGCCGTGACGTAAATTACCCTGGTTAGGGGATTGCGTAGACGTATCAAGGAAAACAGCAGTCTTTCTTCATAGTGCAGAAATCCATCCACCTTGCTGCCAACTTCTTGATCGACGCTAAAAGAAGGAATTACCAAAATATCATAGTCATCGCGATCGAATATATCTACGCTTTGCCACAGTTGACCCTCTTCTGGAGACTTTGTCCACTCCCTTAGCTGGTTTTGTAGGTGCCTAAAACGCTCTGCTGCAGTCGGGTCAAATTTGTCTGCCATGGAAAAAAGAAACTAATGACGATCGGATAAACTTCCAAAAATTATAGTAGCTTGCCGCCAACCCAGATACTTTATCTGTTTCAAGAATTAATAATAGAAATTTAATTATTTCATCAGTTAGGACAGTTAGAGCAGTTAGGACAGTTAGAGCAGTCCTAAAGGACGACGCAAAGCTAGTAAGTACCTTCAGGTATACCGCTTCGTCCTAAAGGATTTCGTTAACAATTAAATTTTGTCCGAACTATTGTTATTTAAAACGTACTAATGACCTTTACTCTGTATTGTTAGTACGTTTTTGATTATCTTAATTTTGGGAATTATCGTAACCTCTCATCTTGCCAGGATTTAATAAACCATAAGGATCTACTTCTTTTTTGAAGGCTACTTTTTGCGGATCTATTTGTTTATTGCCACCGTCTTCGATAGTGTAGACATGAGGATTGGCAATAAACGCCCCCTGAGACTCGCGATGAGCAATAATTTCCTTGAGTCGAGCTTCGGTAGTAAATCGAACTAGCTGTAAACCTGCGGGAATAGCCCTTCCTCCCGCACGCAGAAACTCTAGATGAATCATAATTTCATCTCCTGCTTCTCGATATAGCTTTTCTAATCTTTCGAGAGTGAAATAAAATGTCTGCAAATAAGTCAGGTTGCGATCGCTGCTGCGAGCGTGAAGAGTAGTATGGTTCCAGGTAAATTCTAGCAAGCTAGTACCTTTGATCGCCTCTTTAAAATTCTTGCTGTAGGTAATGCTGCCTCCATATTCTGCAACTAGCTCTTGCAAGGCGGGAAAATCGTATTCTGACACCATCAGTAGGGCGCAGTGTTTATCTTGAGGAATATAGTTACGGAGAGCGGTAAAGTATCGGGTTATCGGGCTTTCATGAATACTCACTAGCTTTTTGACAATACCATTACTGTCGCTCAACGCCTGCCCAAATTTGGCAGCAGTCATAAAATTATCGAAAGTAACGATGATTTCTTGCCAAGGATATGTTGGTGCGAGAGGAATTTCTAATTCTGTAATAATTCCTGTCGTGCCGTAACCATGAATGACTTTTTGTACCTCATCGCCTTTTAATTCGATAATTTGGGGAGTTTCCTCCAGGGTAACCAGACGAACTCTGTTTAGGTTGCCGCGATCGCTTATCTGTCCGTAATTGATCGAACCCATTCCCACGCTACCGCCACCAACAAAGCCGCCAATGGTAGCAGTGCGATAGGTAGAAGGAGCCATGCGTAACTCCCAACCAATCTCTCTGGCTTGTTTGTCAAATGCTGCCATTCTTACACCAGGCTGGACACAGGCTTTACCTGGAGCAAGAGAGATGATTTGATTCATCTTAGACATATCGAGAATAATGCCACCTGCCAAAGGTATGCACTGTCCGTAATTTCCTGTCCCCGCACCTCTAACCGTTAAAGGAATTTTATGCTTGACGCAGGTTTTAGCAACTTGAAGTACTTCTGCCTCAGTGGTGGGAAAAACAGCTAGCTCTCCTCGTTTATCCTGTAGTTGCTGCGTGAGGATCGGGCTGAAGTGATAATAATCTAGCGATAGTTTGGCAAGGCGATCGCTATTGGTAGTAGTTTCCATGCCTGACAGTTCTTGAGCGATCGCTGCATAGTCTATATTTGTATTAATAGTCATTAAAATTTATATTGTCTTTTTCCTTTATTATGAAGCGTTTAATCCCTTTATTGACTCAATAACACTTCGATTGGCAGATTTTGACAAGCAAAAATAGCTCGATCCAGAAAAACCTAAGCCAGAAAAATCATATTACAATGACTTGCATCTAGAGTTACATTCTTAAGCAGCCAGCTCGATGTCTGAAAACCTAGCAGGAAAGACCGTAAAAGAACATTTCTATCTGGAGAAAAAACTAGACAGTGGTGGTTTTGGTGCAATATATGTGGCACGAGATACTTTTAGTGCTATTGGCGGCAATTATATCGTCAAGCATTTTGCTCCCAACTACAGCAATCAAGCTCAGTGGGAAACAGCAATGCGTTTATTCCGACAGGAATCTGACAGCCTACAAGAGCTAGGCAATCATCCTCAGATCCCCCGCATTTATGATTTTTTTGAGGAAGACAGCAACTTTTTTCTGGTTCAGGAACTGATTGAGGGGCAAACCCTAGAACAGGAATTAGCTCGGGTAAAATACCTTTCGCCAGCAAAAGCGATCGAGCTATTGACGCAGACTTTAGAAGTGCTTAGATTCGTTCACGATTCTGGCTACATACACCGAGACATCAAGCCCGCTAACTTGATTATAAATCGGTTTGATCGCCGTATCTTTCTGATTGATTTTGGGGCGGTAAAAGAGAAGATCG
>JBCDCO010000338.1:0-5199 GCA_039181635.1 Cyanobacteria bacterium P01_G01_bin.19
ATCTGCCATACCCGAAGGCAAATTAACAATTAAATAGTCAAGATTGCCCCATTGGGTTTCTTCTAAAATCCGTTTGAGTTCTTGATTTAGCCAGTAGTCACACCATTCATCGCACCAGTCTTCTAAGGGATCTCGTTCGAGCAAACTTGATTTGTATCATTCTTATTTGAAATAACTATAATGGCTAAAATATATTGCTGAAAATCTTGAGTAAAAGGCAAGCTGTTTCTTTATTGGTTAATTTTGTGAACAGTAAAAGTATAAAAATCAAGGTTTTATATGTTGTTTTTTAATATAAAATATTGGATTTAACATCTCATCGATGACAATCGTTTTATCTTTCATTAGAGTCCACCTTTCTTTTATAAAAAGAAGGTAGCTAAAATTGATCTCGCAAATAAAGCATCTATTTATGTCAATACATACCATAAGCCAGACTTAAACAACAAAAGTGTTGTTTAAGTCTGGCTTTAGTCTAACAATTTTTTGTTGTTATGATAGAGAAAAAATTAGTGATTATTCTCAGGTTTTTGATAAAACATTTGTGTAGCTTGGAATACAGCAAAAATATTTGAGCGCGAAAAAGGTTGAAATTGTTAGTAAAAAATCCTATTTATCAGAGAGTAAATCGATTAATTTTTATTTAAACTCTCAGTTCTATATTTTTAAGTTCCATGACATATATATGCTGATATATAGTTATTATTCATAATTCAAATTAAAATTTTACGACTATTTTATTTATATTCGGGTAGTTAACCTACTTAAATTTTCAGCTATAAATAGCGAACGCTTGAAAATTCAGCATCACAGAAATATATATTGCGATCTCTTTGACTGCAATTTCAAATAACAATATAGCGTTTCTCATAGTTATGGGGTACGAGTTAAACCCTGGTTTTTGTTAGTTGTTAGTTGTTAGTTGGGTTTACCTCACGAGTTCGAGAATTGCTATAGTTCGGACAAAATTTAATTGTTGAGGAAATAATAGGACTTGTAGACTCAAAAAAATCAATTATCGACCACTTAAAACTGTTCTAACTGCTCTAACTGCCCTAACTGCCCTAACTGTTCTAACTGATGAAATAATAGCGATTAATTTAAACTGCCTTATCAACAGTAGTACTAGCCTGATATCTATTTTTTGCTGGACGAATAACGTGGAGCTTTTCGGACTTTTGCAGTTTCTGACCAAATTTCTTTCCTGCTTCGATGCATTCTTGCAAGGCAGTTTGATCGAAACCAAATTCAGCTCGAAGAGGTTTAAATCCAAACTTGTAATTAGCATTTTTTAGCTTGCTTTCTAAGACAGATAGGGCTTGTCCGCTCCAAGCATCGTAACCAAACAACCCTACCAGCTTGCTTCTATCTATATTGGCGAGAATAACGTCTAATGTTGCTTGCAGTTGCCTTGATATTTGACCATTTAGTGTCGGCAAGCCAATAATAAAACCATCGCTAGCTTGAATTGTATTGATAATTTTTGCTGTCGAGGTAGACTCACAGTTAATCGATTCAACTGCTATGCCCGACTGTACCAAACCAAGAGCGATCGCATTACTCATTTTGCTTGTATTGCCGTAAGCAGAAACATGCAGCAAAGCAACTTTAGACGGACGATGATTTTGCGCCTTGCACCAAAAGCAGTAGTTATCCATGAGTTGACTCAAGCTATGTTTGGTTAGAAAACCATGAGCAGGAGCATAGATTTCTGCTTCCAAAGCCTTAATTTTGGTCAATATTGTTGTTAATTGTTTAGTTTGACTGGCATGGAGACAATCAAAATAAAA
This sequence comes from Cyanobacteria bacterium P01_G01_bin.19, assembly GCA_039181635.1. Taxonomy (GTDB): domain Bacteria; phylum Cyanobacteriota; class Cyanobacteriia; order Cyanobacteriales; family Xenococcaceae; genus Waterburya. Next base: position 1,791 of record JBCDCO010000338.1, read on the forward strand.
ATGATGCTCCCAGTCTAATTGTTGACTGCTATCGTCAAACACAGAATCACCGCAAAGATGCGTTCCGAAAAGCTTATCTGTAAATAAAATTTTGCTTCGCGAATCGTAGGTACATAAGCCGTCCAACCAACGAGTAGTAGTCGCACTGATAAACTGTAGCTTGTGTCCTTGTCCCAAATCTAAAGTATCTTTATCCTTAACCACTACAACCCGCGATTTCCAGGCGGGGAACATCAGGGCACCTCTGAGGGCATTAGCTGCAGGTTGGGAGCAAATTATTTGTGCTTGAGGGGCATATCCTGCAATTAGCTTGATGGTTGCCAATCGATTAGGATTGACGTGCTGTAGAATAATGTAATCTATTTTGCCCCATTCATGATTTGATAGGATCTCCAAGTAGATATGAGTGAAAGATTGTCCTGGAGGATCGATCAGAGCTACTTTATCGCCTTTGATTAAGTAAGAGTTAGAAGTCGTACCTCGATTTTGCATATATTCGACTTCCAGCTTTAATTTATCCCAAGTACGCGATCGCAATACTTGAGTATTGATGCCGATATCTGCTATCCGAACATCTTTTATTTTGGTTCTCGATCTGACAGTTTGCTGAATCATAATGATTGATTTGATTAGTAAAAGAGCATGTTTGACTTACGATAGTTGCGATCGCCTTAGCAACGCTGATCTAGAGTTCGCAGATATGATTGAAAAGCGGCATCCTGTACGGGTAGTAGCAAGGCATCGCGATCGCTATAGTTGTGATGAGAGTGCCATAGCCCAGGAGGAGTAACAAATACCGAACCTGATTTCCAATAAACTTTTTCGCCATCAACTATGTTACCTTCTGCATCTAAAGACTCGCCGACTAAGGTGTACGCTCCATCGGGGGCATCAATTGCCAAATCGATTGCTACCGAGTTATGACGGTGCGGCTTTTGTGAAGTGCCTTGAGGGACATAAACCATTAATGCCCATAGGGTATGAGTCAGACTGCGGGTAAGATGAGTGTCACTATTACCTACAATGATGCCAACGCGATTGCGCTGTTTTGCCTCTGGCTCTAAAGCAACCCGCTTTAGTTCTGCCATAAGTCGCTCCTTGGGGTACAAGCTAGGCTGAAAACGGGGTTCTACTGCCCTCACCCCCAAATAGTTAACCAACGCTTCATCCGTAACCCAATAGATGGCAGCATCTTCACTAGCAGTATGGATAGCGCGATCGCAGTTAGGCAAAGTAAATAAATCTCCTTGCGACCATTTCATCGTGCCATATTCGCTTTCTGTAGATCCGCTACCTCTAATTACGTAAAATAGTTGAGCCGTTGCAACAGTAGTAGTTTTTAGACTTTCTTTGGCACAAATTCTCAAAAAATGGGCGCTGACGACGGGGCTGACAGCAGGAGTATCCACTTTTATCTGTCGGGATAAATCTAGGGGAATAATTCTGGTAAGCCCTTGCTGATGGAGTTCGCGATCAAAAGTGATGCAGGGAATCGCAGGAAGCTTAGGCGCAACAGCAGACGAAAATTCGTAGTATAAATTTCCAGCATCCCAGCTAGTTTTTGAATTTGGTTGAAGATTTATGTTTTGAATCATCTTAATTGCTGTTTGTTAGTGCGTTACTTTGCTAATGTCTTTTTTTCATAGTCTAGCAGCTATGGTATTTTATTTTCACATAGATTTAAGTCTATGTTAAGAATAGCTAGGACGGACAGGATCGCACTATACTTGATTACCTTATCCATACTATGTAAACCTTACAGCCGATTCCATTTATTTCTAACTGAGTTGGAAGTTTATAGCCGAACTGCCGAACTTATGTTTCCTTGTTTTATATTTACGCGAAATAGATCGGATTGTAAAATACATTTTAGTTACCACATCGATTAATTAGTCTTATCTCTCCAGGCTGAATTGAACGTAAGTTCGACGAAGCGATAAAAACTTAAAAATTGTGTAACTCTTTATTTTTTAAAGGTCTGAATCTCCCATTCTTTCATTATGAATAACACAACTCCTAATATGCGGAGCGGTATCCTTTAGGACTCCTAACTCCGAATTACGAACTCACGTGAATCGATCAATCTACTTCTTGCCAAGATCGCCATTAGCCATAAGTTTGCGCTAGTTTTGTCCATCGAATATTGCTACTAGATCGTTCAAAGACGCTGTTCTACTGAATAGCAAAAGCGATCGCCTCTGGAAATAGTTTCTCCATGCAAGACTGCACGGTTATTGGTTGCATAGGCTGTGTGGCGATAAACTAGCAAGGGATGTCCCAGAGGTACTGTTAAATATTTGCTGAGTTCTAAGTTGGCATTGGTACATTCGATAATTGCCGTAACGCGATCGATTTTGTAGTTATGTTGCTCTAGAACGGGGAAAGTCATGTTGGCTTTCAATTCTGTTGCCAGCTTTGAACCGAGTTCGGGCAAGATGTAGGTAATATCCATTCCTCCCACTACGCTATCTGTTAGCAACAGTTTCTTTTGCAGATATGCCGTAGGATTTCTCGAAGGCAAGTTTAAAATAGCTCTTACTTCTGGTGGTGGCGTGACTAACTCAAAAACTAGATTCTGCAGAGATAGAGAAATGCCTTTAGCCTGCAAATCTCGTTCTAAGAAAGTCAAAGGATTGGCAAGGTTATAGGCTACTTTCCTTTGTTCGCTGACAAATACGCCTTTTCCCTGATGAGTGCGAACTAAACCCTGCTGCACCAAGTTTGCGATCGCCCTTCTAACGGTAATTCGGCTTACTCGATAGATTTTAATTAGTTCTCTTTCGCTCGGTAATTTATCTCCTGGTGAATATTTACCACTGTCGATTTTCTGCTGTATTTGTTGGGAGATATTGATGTGTAAAGGAGATTTTGCCAAATGTTGTGAATCGATAATAAAGCCGACAAACTTATCATAACAAGTTGCTAAAATGGAGCAGTAACAAACTTGTTATAACAAGCTAAGAAGTTCCAAGCATAAGTCAAAGTATGGTAACTCGACCAAAACAAATCCTAGAACCTTCTGTTTTAAAAGTTCTCAATACTCGCTCCGACATTAAAGGAATCATTAGATTGATGGGTCATCTAACTATCATGTTGGGTAGTGGCTATTTATGGCTTAGTTCAGGTAGCTGGTGGTTAAGACTACCCGCCTTGATTATCTATGGTTTTAGCTTTGCTGCCATGTTTGCAGTGGTTCACGAATGTTGTCACCGCACGGCATTTGCCAACAATAAGTTAAACGATATTGTTGCCTGGTGCGCTGGAGTCTTATCTGGTTATAACAGTACGTTCTATCGTAGATATCATAAATGGCATCATCGCTATACACGCATCCCAGGTAAAGATCCCGAATTAGAAGATATTCAACCCAGTAACCTGCGGGAATACATAGCAGAAATTAGCGGGTATA
>JBCDCO010000339.1:0-5114 GCA_039181635.1 Cyanobacteria bacterium P01_G01_bin.19
TCGCCGACAAGGTGTGTTCGGACTCAAATTAATCATATTTTTATGTCTATTTATGCTGCATTTCAATTAGAGTGTCTATCTTTAAAGCACAAGATGAATCATTTTGCTCTGCGAAGTCGTATTTACATACAGGCTTTGAAATACGCTATGTTGGAACTGCACTCTCTTAAAAGTGCGTAACTTCAGTAGATAAAAACAATCTTGAGTAACCCATAATGGACGCCAGACAATACGCTCCTGCAACTCAACGTAATAAAGAACCAATTTTAGAAGTGTTGAGCCAAAACTTGGGATCGCCAGCCAGTATTTTAGAAATCGCCAGCGGTACTGGAGAACATGCGATTTTTTTCGCTGCTAGCAATCGAGGGTGGCATTGGTTGCCTAGCGATATCAATCCTCAAGCCAGAGAAAGTATCATTGCTTGGAAAAATTCTGCTCCCGATGCTACTAATCTAGCCCTGCCCTTGGCTATAGATGTTACCAAATCAAATTGGATTGAAGCAGTCGGCGATCGCAAATTTGACGGACTGATTAACATTAATATGATTCATATTTCCCCCTGGGAAGCTTGCTTGGGTCTGTTTGACGGGGCAAAAGAAATTTTGTCTCCTGGGGGAATACTTTATTTATACGGTCCTTTTAAACGGGAAAATCAGCATACTTCCACCAGCAACGAACAGTTCGACCGCTCCCTACGCGATCGCAATCCGTCTTGGGGAGTTCGGGATTTAGAAACTGTAGTAGAAACAGCCGCCCAAGCTAACTTTCAGCTAAAAGAAGTAATAAAAATGCCAGCTAATAATTTATCGGTTATTTTTATTAAAAAGCTCTAAGCTTTAAGCTTTAAGCCTTAAGCTTTTGGATCTAAGATCTCAGATCCAGCCCTGTTAAGGCGAACAAAAATACTATCTCGAATTTGCAATAGTTTCAAGATGCAATCGCGCTCATTATTTAATTTAAATTTATTCTTGAAATATTTTGTATGTTTTAAAGCGATCGCCTAAAATTCAAACTCGCAAAACCTTATTATTTCGTCGAATAGCACCACAATCAATTAGTACAAACGCTCATCTTAACAGTGATACTCCGAACTCCGAACTCCGAACTCCTAATTCCGAACTCTGAACTCCTAACTCACGTGGGCGAAGCCCTTTATCTCAGTGGCCACCAAGATACCTTATCTCTAGTCGCCCCATAAACTGCTTTTAACTCTTCAGGGTTGAGAACTAGAACTAAATCGCTTTGGGAACCTTTTTGCGATTTTAAAATACCGACTTTCATCATCCCTTTCAAAACTTGCTCCACTGTACGATGATTTAGTTGGCAAGCCTTAGCGATAATTTCTACAGGCAAATCAAAGGCGAAAACGCCATTTTCTTGGGGCTGATTTCCCAGTTCTCTTTCTTGATAAACTAATGCCCTAAGTAAAGCGGCAACAGCTTGGGGAGGATAGGTACTACAGTTGAGCAAGTGATACTGAAACTTTTCCTGTAGCTCAAACATCAGTCCGTAACGCTGACGAAACGCCTCGCAATCTTGGTGAATGGCTTTGACTATCTCTAGAGGAATTTTGATTACATCGGCTGTTTTATAAGCTTCGACTAAACTAGGAAAAGTACGAGAGACATTGCCAAAGCTTAAAGCCATGTTACGCATGCCAAAACAGCTATTGGCATAAGTTATATCAATAATGCGATCTAAAGGGGTGCTACGCACTACAACAGGACCTCCTTGAAAAATCGCATATAAATACTCTAAAGAGGTGTTATTTCCAAAAGCCGTATAGATCGGACGGCTGGAGTATAGCTTTTCTGTGACCAATGATTCTGACGTGAAATATTTAGCCAATAAGGAACGATCTAGATCTTTAAACAAAAAATTATTTTCTGTTAGCAACTCAATTAAATCGAGATTTTGGGACTCGGTAGATGACTTCCTCATTTATGTTAACTATGCTCGCTATCTTAAGTCTTACTTAATTTGGGATAACTTACACTCTACCTTGAATAAACTTCAAATTGAATTACAAAACATTTGAGATTCGTATAAGATTTTTTCGTGATACACTTACTTTAAATTCAAAATCCGAGTCCGTTTTAAAGAAAGTTCGATTATGGAAGCAAGGAGATTATCTCGGCGTATCTTAACTCCAAAAACTTGGAAGCAATGGGTTTTATTGGGTACAGTTGGCTTATGTATTTCTTGTACGATCGCAGTCGCGTCTCATATTGTCAATTCCTCAAACTTCAATTTTTCATGGCAAGCCTGGATAGCGATCGCCATTACTGTCGGCGTATTTGTTCTCAATGCAGTTACTTCACTCCCCGCAGAAGCAGTTTTTTTAGGAGGAACGTCAGTATTATTAGTCAGCGGCGTGCTTACAGAACAAGATGCTCTAGCTGGCTTTAGCAATCCAGGGATGATTACTGTAGCAGTACTTTATGTGGTAGTTACGGGATTGTCCCAGACTGGAGGAATGAACTGGATTTCTCAGCAAGTTTTAGGCTCCCCCAAAGGACAAAATGCAGCTTTATTGCGCTTGATGACTCCTGTGATGGGCATGAGTGCCTTTCTCAACAACACTCCCGTGGTAGCGATGTTTATTCCCGTAGTTAGTGACTGGTCGCGCAAGCTGCGTATTAGCCCTTCTAAGCTGATGATTCCTCTTAGCTATGCAGCCATATTTGGCGGAGCCTGTACCTTGATTGGAACCAGTACAAACTTGGTGGTTAATGGCTTGTTGGTTTCTGCCACCAATTTGCCAGGATTAAAATTATTCGACCTAGCTATAGTCGGTCTTCCTTGTGCGATCGCGGGGACGATTTATTTGTTTCTGATCGGCGGCTGGCTGTTACCCAATCGCAAACCAATTACTAGCGATACTGAAGGAGTAAGACAGTATACCGTAGAGATGATGGTTTATGCTGACAGTCCTTTAGTCGATAAAAGTATTGAAAAAGCTGGATTGAGACATCTTCCAGGACTGTATTTGGTCGAAATCGTTCGCGGTGAGTCGATTTTTGCTGCGGTCAGCCCTCAAGAGATTCTGCATGAAGGCGATCGCTTGGTGTTTATCGGCACGATCGATTCGATGATCGATCTGCACCGTCTGCGGGGTTTGCGACCCGCGACCGATCAGGTGTTTAAGCTAGACATACCCCGCGCTAATCGCTGTTTGATCGAGGCGGTTGTCTCCAATAGCTGTCCTCTGTTGAACAAAACAATTCGCGAGAGTAAATTTCGGACTAGATATAATGCCGTAATCCTAGCTGTTGCGCGTAACGGAGAACGCCTGCCAGGAAAAATTGGTGCGATACGACTAAGAGCAGGAGATACTCTTCTACTAGAAGCCAATCCCGAATTTTTATCACGCCAAAGAATTTCTAATGATTTTTATTTAGTCAACGGTATTCCAGACTCCGAACCCATACGCCATGAGAAAGCTCCTTTAGCCATGGCAATTTTACTGAGCATGGTATTGTTGGCTAGTTTGGGCTTAATGAGTATGCTCAAAGCGGCAATTCTCGCTTCAGTGGCGATGATTATGACAGGCTGCTGTTCTTCTATTAGGGCTTTGCGTAATATACAGTGGTCGGTATTATTAGTGATTGGCTCGGCTTTAAGTATTGGTAAAGCTTTGGAGTCTACAGGGGCAGCAGGAGCGATCGCAGCAGATTTAATTCAGCTATCTGGAGAAAATCCCTGGCTAGCACTAGCGATCGTTTATGGCGTAACCAATTTACTGACCGAAGCTATTACCAACAATGCCGCAGCGGCGTTAGTATTTCCGATTGCACTGGCTCTCTCCCAGAATCTAGGGGTTAGCTTTATGCCCTTTGCGATCGCGATCATGATTGGCGCATCCGCTAGCTTTGCTACACCCATTGGCTATCAAACTAATCTAATGGTGTACGGACCTGGAGGTTATCACTTTACGGACTTTATGCGAGTAGGTATTCCTTTGAATATTTTATTTTGCATAATTACGATGATTTTAACCCCTATGTTTTTCCCTTTCTAGGTTTGCACGACGGCATATAGAAATTGTCTTTTGTGCTTATAATTGGTTAGACTAATCCAGATTAGATTAACTAAATTTATTATGCTTAGAAATATACTCCGTATCCTAGCTAGTTCTGCTACCTTCGTAGCTGTGGTATTGGTTGCTAATATAACTTTTGCTAACTCTAGTTCCCTTGCTTCCCAGTTAGGCAATGTTCGTATCGCTAGCATCAATACTGCTCCTGTAGAAGCGATCGACTTAAATGTAATTAGCCCTTCATTAAATAGCTGTTTGTCTGATAGCTATTCGAATAGTTATTCAGGCTGCTCCTGTAGTATTTGTCTTGGTAAAGCTTAATTAAAACGAATATACAGTATCTACATAGCTTTCTACTCTAACTTCTCAAATTCTTTAAAAAGTAGACTGAAATACCTAAGTATAATCACAGAATAGTAACTTTGGATAATACAGCCTCGCTCTCGTCAATTAAGACTAAAGAGGTTGATTTAAAACTAAATGAACAATTCTCAAGATGACCCAGGTATTCTGTCTTTACTGCTAAAGAACAGCATTGTCCGATTTATCGCTGGAATGCTGTCTTTAGCAATTATATTAAGAGTTTCCTCAAGCATAGATTATAAATTGGTAGAAATAATTCTAAAATCCTTCGGCTATGGCTTTTTTTGCTATTTAACCACTCCTTTCGTAATTTATTGGTTAGCCTACGCCAGTCAAGGAATAGCTACGATGAAGAAACTATTAATCACTGTTATTTTAATGGCTTTATATAGCTACATAGTGTGGGATGCTTATTTCTTCTTTAGGGCTACATTTGCTCAAATAGCCCATGGAGCGAGTTCTAGTCTATGATTTTTGAGTAAGCTAGCTCTAAATGCATAATGTCCAACTCTCTTCAGCTCAAGTCAGAATATCGTTGTTTTGATGGCAAGGTAGCCTACTACCAACACTATGCCGATAGCTGCAATTGTGAAATGAATTTTGCAGTCTATCTTCCGCCGATAGCTGCATCTCAACCAGTGCCGATCTTGTACTATTTATCTGGTCTTACCTGTACTGAAGAGAATTTTATTACCAAAGCTGGCGCACAGCA
>JBCDCO010000340.1:0-5027 GCA_039181635.1 Cyanobacteria bacterium P01_G01_bin.19
AGACATAAAATATAACTTAATTATTAAGAAATATAAATTAATTATTAAGAAATAAGACCTATCGCATCTTATTCTCTTAGGATGATATCACAGCAAAATAATAGCTTATTTTAAGCTTTTTTGCGGTTGCTCAAACGATGGCTATGTTGACTAACCTAACGATAATCTGGTGAGAGAGAGAAACTTAGAAGACCACTATCTGTTAAGCGGCGTTTTTCCCTGGTCGATGGATAATGGATTTAATCAAACTGAAGAAATGATTTGTATTGCTGATAAAGAACCAGCTCGAGAAGCAAACGAGTTGCGACAAGCTTTAGAGGAAAGCAAACAGGAGTATGCCCTTGCTACTCAAGTAACAAATGACGGTCTATGGAAATGGAATTCGCGCTCTAACCAGATTGAATACTCCAGTCGCTGGAAGTCAATGCTGGGTTACGAAGACAGCAGTATCAAAAATAATCCTGTTGAATGGCTAGCTAGAGTACATGGTGCCGATATAGAGAAGCTACGCAGTTGCCTTTCGGCTTGTTGGGAAGGGAAAATAGATCGATTCGAGATCGAATATTCTTTACTCCATCGAGATGGTAAGTATCGCTCGATGCTGTGTCGGTGTATGGCGATCAAAGATGCAGACGGCAATGTTGAAAGCTTGATGGGTTCTCAAACCGATATTACCCAGCGTAAAGAAATTGAAGCTCAGTTAAACCATGACAATAACTACGATCGCCTGACCCATCTGCCCAATCGCCAACTCTTTATCCAAAGCCTTAAGGAACTATCTCAGCTCGAATCAGAGTCGAACTGCTTATTTGGTCTTCTGTGTTTGGATTTAGATCGATTTAAGTATATCAATCGCAATTTTGGTCATGCGATCGGGGATTTACTGCTGGTAGAAATCGTCGAGAAACTAAATTCTTGTCTGCGCAGCCAAGATATGGTTGCACGTATCGGTGGAGATGAGTTTGCGATTTTGCTGGCTGGTTTTGAACGAGCTAATTATCCCTCAGAAATAGCTAATCAAATTCAACAAGAGTTTTCTGCTCCTATTAAAGTAAAAGAGCATTCTATCCTGATCACCGTTAGTGTGGGAATTGCTCCTTTAACCAATTTCGTCGAATTGGGAGCAAATAGAACCCCATATAGCTTGATTGAGGCTCTACAGAATGCCGAAATTGCTATGCATCAGGCGAAAGATAAAGGCAAAGCCTGTAGTGTCGTATTTGAATCCGAGGCGTACTTGAAAAGTATTGCTAAGTTCAAGTCGGAAAACGAACTTAGAGCGGCAATTGAGCAAGAAGAGTTAGAACTTCACTATCAACCCATAGTCAGATTATCGGATCGCAAACTTGTAGGATTCGAGGCGTTGATTCGCTGGCAACATCCACACAGAGGCTTGGTGGCGCCAAATGAGTTTATTTCGCTGGCAGAAAGTACGGGATTGATCGTGCCCATCGGCTGGTGGGTTTTGCGTAATGCTTGCGAGCAGATGGTATTATGGCAAAAACAGCATCCAGATTCCAACCTTTCTTTTATTAGCGTCAACGTTGCGGGAAAACAATTTTCTCAGCCTTATGCTGGTGACATTGTCGCTCAGATTTTGGGGGAAACAGGCTTAGATCCTTCTTGCCTCAAGCTAGAAATTACAGAAAGCGAAATCATTGAAAACATAGATGTGGTTTTAAAGACTGCGGCTAAGCTGAAAGATTTGGGCGTTCAGCTATCTATGGATGATTTTGGTACAGGTTATTCTTCCTTAAGTTACTTGCATTGTTTGCCCGTAGACACGCTCAAAATAGACCGCTCTTTCATCAAGAATATTGAAGAAGACCTGCATCAGCTAGAATTGGTTAAAACTATTGTCAAACTAGCCGAGGTGTTCGACCTGGACATCGTGGCAGAAGGAATCGAACGGGACGAGCAATGCGCTCAAATTTTAGATCTTCAATGTGAATACGGACAAGGATACTTATTTTCTAAACCCTTATCTGCGACTAAGGCAAATTCTCTGCTGGTTTGAGAGTATAGAAGTTGCTGTTCGAGAAGTATCCGTATCTGTAAAAAATTTTTGAATAATCGACTGTAGATTGCTGCTAAAACATAGAACTTTTACCTAAAACAACAACAGTCAAGAGCAAACAAGCCGTAGTATTGTCGATTGCCTGAAAAGCTTAGCATACTATAATAGACTCAATGTCTATATATTAAAGTAGATGAATAATGACAGCTACGACCTAGTGATCGTTGGTGGTGGTGTATGCGGTACGGCACTGCTCTATACTCTGAGCAAATATACTAATTTAAATAAAATTGCCTTGGTTGAGAAGGAATCAAACGTTGCGCTAATTAATTCCTATACCAACAGCAATAGCCAAACTCTTCATTTTGGCGATATTGAAACTAACTACACTCTGGCTAAAGCAACCAAGGTAAATAGGGGGGCTAGCCTGGTCAAAAACTATCTACTCACCCTAGATCCACAACAGAAAATCTACACCAAATATCACAAAATGGTGTTGGGGGTTGGTAAAGAACAAGTAGCTAAGCTCAAGGCTAGATATCAAGAATTTAAGCAACTTTTCCCCGATTTGAAGCTGTTAGACCGATCGCAAATTGGAGAAAAAGAACCAAAGGTACTGCTCGATCGCCCTAGAGATGAGGAAATAATTGCTTTGTATACCGATGAGGGCTATGCCGTAGATTTTAATGCCTTAGCCGAATCATTTTTACGGAATGCAACCAAAGATTCCCCTAAAAATATAGACGTTTTGTTTGATCGTAAGGTTGAGAAAATAATCAAGCAAGGAGAACAATATCTGGTCAAAACCACAGATAAAACTATTACAGCTAAAGCAGTCATGGTGGCTGCGGGGGCTCATAGTTTGTTGTTCGCCAAATCGATGGGCTATGGTTTAGATTATGCTTTGCTGAGCGTGGCAGGAAGCTTCTATTTTGCACCCCGATTGCTCAATGGCAAAGTTTATACCGTACAGCGTCAAAAGCTACCCTTTGCAGCAATTCATGGCGATCCAGAGGTTCACAACAGTGCGATCGCTCGCTTTGGTCCTACGGCTAAAGTATTGCCCATGCTCGAACGCCACAGATACTCCAGCGTTATCGAATATTTTCAGACTGCAGGGTTGAGCATTAGGGCGGGAATGAGCTTTCTGAAGATTCTTTCAGATCCAGTGATCCTTAAATACATACTGCTTAATTTTATCTACGACTTTCCTGTGATTGGTAAACGCCTGTTCGCTAGAGAAGTACGCAAAATTATTCCCTCGATCAAGCTTAATTCCTTAAGCTACGCTAAAGGCTATGGGGGAGTTAGACCCCAAATAGTCAACCTCAATACCAAAGCTTTAGAAATGGGCGAAGCAAAAATTATTGGCGATCGCATCATTTTTAATATTACTCCTTCTCCTGGAGCTTCTACCTGCTTGCAAAATGCCCTAGAAGATACGGAAAGAATCATTGATTTCTTGGGCGATGGCTATCAATTCGATCGCCAGAGATTTCTAGCCGAACTGTCATCTCAAGAAGATTTAGCTCCTAACTCTGTTTAATTTGTTTCCCAAGGGTTACTAATCATCCTTCCAAGTACCATGAAATCCTGGAGGAATGACTGAAGGTAATGCCAAACGGCACAGTGGCTCATTGTCCTCAAGACGATCACTCTGATAAATTCTGACTTCGCTTTGTTCGGTATTGCCATTGTAGACTACCGTTATCAGCCAGCCCGATTCGATCTTATCTCGATCGGAAACAAAAATTGGTTCGGTGGGATAGCAACTGTCTCCCATATCGGCGATCGCAATTTCATTATTCTGTCGGTCAAATCTAGCGATCGCCTTAAATAGTTCGCCTTCTGTAGACGCTCCCTGACGATGGACGTTGAGATAGCTATAACGCCAAGATTGACCGACATTTTGAGGAGCAACCAGCGGAAATTCACCTTGAAGATCGAGTAGCTGACGATTGCTAACTACTTTACCTGTTCTGGGGTCGATAGTTAGTTCCCACAGCGTTCCTTTGGCAATAGTTTCGGTATAGCCCGCAGCGACTTCTTTGAGATATTGATTGGTATCAAAATCTGGATAGCGAATAAACTCCGTTACGATGTTGCCATCTCGGTCGACGTAACCATTGGCAAAATGCCATTGAAACCAAGGATCGGTAGTGCTGCGGCTGACTAAGGAAAGACGATCGCGGTCGAAAATTAAAATCTCCGTACCCAATTCTGATTTCCATTTCATCGCTTCGCTATAGCTTTTTTGTCCCAAAACAAGATCGGTCAAATTTGCTCTAACGGGTGAAACCAGAAACACCATGTATTCTCCAGCCAAGCAAAAATCGTGTACCATCGGTATTCCCGATAAAACACAAGAATTTTGCTGTTCTAATTTCCCATGGCGATCGCAACGATACAAATTGAGAGTGGTGTTAGCACCAGGACTAATTCCATAGTTAAATATGGTTCCTGTCGCTGGATCGACTTTAGGATGAGCCGAGAAGGACTGTTGCTCGCTCAAATCAGATAGATTATCGAGACCAACTGTATCAAGATTATCTAAATCTAGAGCGTGGGGTTTTCCGCCTTCCCACAAAGCTAACAAACGATCTGGTAAAGCCAAAACCGAAGTATTAGCAGCATTTTTAATCGGTTTAAGCCAGTTATTCCAGAATGCTCCCTTGGCTGTCATGCCATAGTTGGGATAGATAAAGCTATTTTGCTTCTGTTCGTCTAAATAGCCTTGGGTTTTTACATAGCGATATACTCCTGTTGCTGCGCCATCGCCAAAGTGAACTCCTAAAATTGCGCCATCGCCATCAAACCAATGACCTACTCTTTGCTGGTTTCTCGACAATCTAGCAGGACCATTACGATACAAAGATCCGTTCAATTTTGTCGGTATCTCACCAGAAATTACAGACAAAGGAGTCAAGTCAAATTCTGTAGCTGGTTTGGCGATCGCTTTCGACCAAGCTTTGTATTTTGGCGTAGTTATCATTGGTTTGTTATTTTAAAA
>JBCDCO010000341.1:0-5019 GCA_039181635.1 Cyanobacteria bacterium P01_G01_bin.19
CGCCGAAAAAGACTCAAAAGATTACAGCTTTAACGGTAGTTGCCAACACATCTCTAACCACTGCTCTATCTCTGGCCGATTATTGGAAAAGCGCAGTTCGGCGTGAGTGATTGCCTTAAAAAATTCATCTAAATTATTTATAGCGATCGCCTGTTGTAACAACCGATTCAAATTCTCCATCTCCCGAACCGACTTAACGCCATCAATTATTTTTGGGGGGAGTGTAGCGAACTTCTGCTTGAGAATCTGAAGAATCAGATTTTGCTGTTGCAGGGCAGATATCTCCAGAGTACTAGAAAGTCTTGCTAGATCTTGCTGTTGAGAATCGATGGTCTCAACAATCTGTTGTAACATCCGAGCTAATATGCCCAATTCGTCAGATCTTTGGGCAAAGCTAGCAAAGTCGGCAGCAGAATACTTGCTGTTTTCCACCGCAGCAACAATCGTAGCGGTTACGGCATATAGTTCTTCTAAAGATTCGGCAGATTGACGATGATTTTTTTCCAACGCATCCATTAATTGATTGTAGCGTGTGGCAATATGTCCGTTTTCTGTATGAGATTCGACGGGAACGCGCAAACTCAGATCCTGGGTTTTGGCTTGAAGATCCATCACCTGAAATAATTCGTAGCTGTCAGTTTTTGCCTGGTGTTCCGAGACATTTAAGCCCAACTCTTCTGCTTGGGGAGATACCCGTAAAGCAAACTGAGAATTAATTATGTTTAAAAACAACCAAGCAACGCCAAATGCCCAAAGACAGACTACTCCGATTCCCAATAACTGTATTCCTAACTGACTGAGACGGTTTAACCCCGTTGATATTAATTCCAATTGACCAAACAAGGCTACACAAAGAGTACCCCAAACACCAGCACCACCATGGATTGCCACTGCATCCACCGCATCGTCAATGCGCCAATATTTGAGAGATTGCGAAACTAACTGTGCCACGATAGCTCCTGTTATCCCAATAATCCCAGCCAAAGGAGTAGTCACCACATGACAACAGGCGGTAATAGCTACCAATCCCGCGATCGAACCATTAATCAGTTCTTCGACCTCTACCCGTTGATATCGCCATTGACTGTAGACTAAAGCGGTTAACATTCCTGCCACTCCCGCGATAGTAGTATTAAGAATAATTCCAGGAACGCGATCGTCTAAAGTGAAAGTACTTCCTCCGTTAAAACCCAGCCAACCTACCCACAGTAATAAAGCTCCTAAGACGGCAAAAGGCAAATTTGTTCCTTGAATCTTATTCACCTTGCCCGACGGCTCGAATCTACCCCGACGCGAACCGACAATGGTTAAGGCAGCCAAGCTAACTAATGCCCCCACTCCATGTACTACCGTACTTCCAGCAAAATCTACAAAGCCTAACTGTTTGAGCCAGCCCCCATCATTCCAAGCCCAATGACCAAATACAGGATAGATAAACCCCGACACCAACACGGCAATAATTAAATAAGCACTAAACTTAAGCCTTTCTGCTACTGCCCCTGAAATAATTGTGGTGGCAGTGCCGCAAAACATGGCTTGGTAGATAAAAAAAGCGATTGCGAAGCTAGTCGAAGACATCGCATCTGCGGATTCATTTTGAGCCGAAGGGAGAAATTGGTTTGTTCCCCACCATCCCAGTTGGGAAAGCCCAAACATAATCCCGTAACCAAACACCCAAAATAGAGCTACGGAAACCCCAAAATCAGCAATATTTTTAACAGCCACATTGATACTGTTTTTAGCGCGGGTTAAGCCCGACTCCAGGCACATAAATCCTGCCTGCATCAGAAATACCAAACCCGAACAAAGCAGTAACCAGAGTAGATCGATCTTCATTGATTAAATATTCTTTCTTGGGTTGTCTGGGATTGTAAGGCATTATTCAATCGGTAATAGCGAACAAATTTGGGTAATTTTTCTTGATGACCCAAAACGATCAAAACATCTTGGGCATTCAACATCATTGACGAATGAGGGTGGGCAACTAGTTCTCCATTACTACGTCGTAGTGCCACTAAAATAAATGCTCCTTTACCCCTAATCTCTAGCTCTCCTACAGTTTTGCCTGCCAAAGAAGAACCCAAGGTGACAGTTAATTCTTCCATTTGTACGTCTATCTGTGATAGGAGTTCGTTAAATGAATTGTGACGGGCTTTTTCCTGTAAAAAATCCGTACTGCTGGGGCGAGTAATTAAATTTGCCATCTGTACGCCACTGACGGTTGCGGGGGAGATAATGTGATTTGCCCCTGCCAGACGCAGTTTCTTTTCCGTACTGGGCAAATTACCCCTAGCAATAATTAACAAATTGGAATTGAGTTCGCGAGCGGTCAAAGTAACAAATACATTGGTCGAATCATCTGGTAGAACTGTGGCCAAGACTGCCGCCCGATCGATTCCTACTGTCTCTAAAAGATCTTCATCCATGGCGTCTCCCTCTTTGATTGGAAATCCCTTTTCTTCAGCTAAGGCGATTCTATGAGGATCTTTGTCAATGATTATAAAGGTTTGATCGGTCTTGGCTAGCTGACTTACCATCACTTGCGCAATACGCCCATAGCCACAGATAATCGTGTGGTTTTCCATGCTGGCAATGGCGTTTCGTTTGCGTTGCGCGTCAAAAGCGCGGGTAATTTCACCTTCTGCTACCATCTGTACAAAACCTCCCACAATATATAGTGCCGACGAAGTTCCCGCCAAAATCACAAAAATCGTAAAAATCTTTTCTGGAGCGGTTTCTAATGGCTTAACCTCCCCATAGCCTACCCCAAAAATGGTAATTACCACCATGTAAACAGCTTCTAAGGTTGTCCAGCCAAACAGCAGATAACCAATGACGGCAACAATAATTGTCAGCACGAAAAATGCCGTACCGATCGCAATTTTGATAAATGAATTGTGCATTATCTCGGTTTATTGCTGGCACATCGATATTTAAGTCATAACCTAATAGCTGCAATGTAATATTAGTAGCGATTGGGTTTTTGTATTTATATATACGGTTTGATGAAGGAGTGACTTTGGCAGCAGCTAATTTAGCAAGTGATTACATTACTGGATGTGATGGTGGATAACTGTAATTGATTGACTGCTCACCTAAGTAAGTAAACTTTTACTTATTACTTATTACTTACGAGCGATTTAAACGGCTTATTCTGAATTAACCCTGAACGACTATACTCCCTCTTGGGGTGAAAAAAATCCGCCTGGGGGTAGTGGGGTAAATTTTACTCGATTGAAGCGGATGTTCCTCGAAGGGAAGGCGATAGAACTAATGTCGTTGCTGCTGGATGAAGAAGCAACCATTAAAGTTCTTCTGCACAAGAGCTGATTGTTAGAGAAGGTCGTAACCAGAGCAGTCCCCAAAGCTGCCCGCCATTAGCCCAATGCTCTTCTAAATGCTGGGGCATCGATGTACGGTTGTCAGTCACTAATAGTCGTTGCGATCGCTCTAGGTAACGTAGGATATCTGGATCGAGGGTTCCCAGAGGTGGTGTATCGCGATCGCCTACTCGCAGGACATCGATTGTTGTGTCAAAACGCTTAATCGCTACTTTGAGTCTCGGTGACAAATTCTCATCTAACAAAAAGCGAACCTTCACCCTGAAGTGACCTGCTGTTTAGCCCTTTCAGTTTTCAAGGCTTTTAGGCGTTGCACCACAGGGAAAGGATTAGCCCTAGCTGCCTGGTAGTGCTGCTCTCGCCATGCAGATAGGCGCACTAGATAAGCGTCGATTGCAGAACGATGATGCAGGTAGTAGGTAATGGTAGCGTGAATCTTTTCTAAATTTAAAGTTGGTAATTCTGCCAAGATTTGCTCTGGCGAGTATCCTTGTAAATAATATTTAATTACATCTTCAATGCCGATGCGATGCCCTTTGAGACGGATATCATCGGGCGACAAAAACTCAAAGTAATCTTCTAGTTTCATGGCAGTTTCTCAGTCAGATTTAATCATAGCTTAACATTAGTTAGTACTCATTATTTTTTGCTGATGGCGATCGCTCTATCAAACTTGCTGTTATCAATTCACAATGCTCGGTGCATAAAATGCACTAAGCTATAAAACGGCATTTTTTCTCATGCTAAAATTTGCTCGCGATAAAAATTCGCAGTACTGTTGCGAGTAGTTAGCGTTAGAATATATTTTAATCGATAAGAAAAAGTAGTTACTCTTCAAAGCCTTTGGTACTGCTTTGGATATTTGAGATATCGACCAACAAGCGAAAAAAATGCCCGACTATAAAATTTTAATGCAGAAAGCTCTCTCGGAGATTAAAGACTTGAGAGCGCAACTCGAACAAGAGAAGAATAAGAATAAGAATAATGAGCCGATCGCCATTATAGGTATGGGCTGTCGTTTTCCTGGTGGGGCAGATACTCCCGAAGCATTTTGGGATATGTTGGTTAATGGGGTGGATGCGATATCCCAAGTACCGAGCGATCGCTGGAATATTGAAGAGCATTACGATGCAAATCCTGTGACTCCAGGGAAAATGAACGTGCGTTATGGTGGTTTTGTTGATCGCCTAAAAGAATTTGATGCCGACTTTTTTGGGATTTCTCCCCGCGAAGCACAGAGTCTCGATCCGCAACAGAGATTGTTATTAGAAGTGACTTGGGAAGCTTTAGAAAGGGCGGGAGTAGTACCCCATACCGAAGCGAATAAAAATACGGGGGTATTTGTGGGCATCAGCAGTAACGACTATTCTCAATTACTGCTAGAAAGAGATAATACCGAAATTGATGCTTATTTAGCCACGGGCAATTCCCACAGCACCGCAGCAGGTAGAATATCATATTTACTGGGCTTTACCGCCCCTAGCATGGCAGTAGACACCGCTTGTTCGTCTTCTTTAGTGGCGGTAGATCTAGCTTGTAAAAGCTTACGTAACAAGGAATGCAATATTGCTGTAACGGGTGGAGTACATCGCCTTATTACTCCCGAATTTACGATCAATTTCTCTCAAGCGAGAATGCTAGCACCAGACGGGCGTTGTAAAACCTTCGATGCTGCTGC
>JBCDCO010000342.1:0-4974 GCA_039181635.1 Cyanobacteria bacterium P01_G01_bin.19
ATTCTCTCATGCTGTAGCACTATTATCCATTAGCCCTCAAGAAAGATTGATTTTAATTGCCAACCCTCTTTATGGGATTCAAATCAAAACTTTTACAGAATTTTCTCAATACTGGTTTGGAGAAGCAATTTTGGTCGATTTGGAACAGGCTAAAATTGTGAATCGGTGAATTAATTTTGGTTTAGGAAGAGAATAAGCGAGATAATTCGATCGCTTTTGTTTGCATGGTTGTCATTGCTTCTGCACCAGTTTTCAAACTGTATTCCAAATCTAATAACAGCGGTAATGCCGAAGTTAGCTGTTTGGAGCTAGTTTGTTGAATTTCTTTGCGGATAAAATATAGGCGATTGGGATTGTTTACTCCTGCGGCTAAAGCGATCGCTCTATTATCTCTTGCTCCTGCCTCCTCCATTAGTTTTACCATCGTCCAGGTTCTAAATTGACCCACTAAAGTCGCTACTATTTTTAGTGGGGGTTCGTTGCGGTTCATCAGATCGATAACCAGACTTAAGGCGACATCTGGTTTACCATCTTTAATTGCTGCTGCAAGCTGCAGGCTGTTTTGTGTATTGCAAAGCACGAGAGCAGCAACAGCATCTTCGTCTAATACAGTATCTCGTTCACCTCGATATAGCTTTAATTTTTCTAATTCGTTCCAAATTTGTCTGGTATTGTTACCCACCGAATCCGTTAATAAAGCGATCGCCTTCGGAGTTAATTTCAGATTTATTTCGCTGGCAATTTCTTTGATTTTATTAGCGATTAAATCGGTTTTCCAAGGAGGAATAAAGCTAAAGTCTTTTACCAAAGCGTGTTTGTTTATTAGCTTGGTAGAACTCAATCTACCGTCAGGTTTTTTACTTGTGGTCAGCAACAAATGAGAATTTTCAGGGATTACTTCTAAAGTGCGCTTTAGTTCGTCTGTAATTGCCTCGGAGGGCTTTTGCTGACAAAGGTTAGTATTTGCCAGCCAGGTTAAGCGTCCTCCCATACCAAACACGGGCGTCATAGCCTGATTTAAGCCTTCAATCGTTGCTTCCGAGCGATCGCCGTCTAGCTTTTGATAATTAAACTGCAGCCAATTTGGATCTAAAATCTTTGCCTGCAATTTTTCTATGGCTTGGGCGATCGCAAATTCATCTTCTCCCCAATACAGATATATTGGCATAATTTTAGCGATTGATAACTAATTAATAAATGTATTCGGTCGGTTAAATGTAACAAAATATAACTATAGAACGGCTTAGATCGAGATTTTGTCTTAGCTATTAATTTAAATTCAGCCGATTTATATAAAGATAAGACATTTTTTTCTGTGAGTTATTACCTAAGTATTATTTCGGAGCTATATTTGTCTTATAGAGAAAAACAACAGGTTGATAAAATGCAAGGATTAAACAAAATTGGTGTCGATCTATTATTTTGTTTCATTATTGGCTTTTTGATTATTCAAGCATCTAACTCCGCTCAACAGAACGAAGAAATATCTAATTTTCTCAGTATTGAGTCTGCTCGTATTGCTACCAATGCCTTTGGCACTGACTATTAAGAATTTAAGCGTTGCTGATTTCATGAGGTGACCCCGCGCCGCCGACAGGCGCAAGGGAACGCACCTCATGGTGAAGTGTGAAACCTCAAAGTAATCTTTTTGTAGCTATAAGCTATAAGCTTTAAGCCTTTTATATTAATTTGCCTGGTTATGAATTACAAAATCATATCTCGATCCAGCAACGCCAGAATTTAAAAGTCTCGAATCTTGAATTATTTTCCGTGTAACAACACATAAAAACAGGGAATAATAAACAAGGTTAACAAAGTGGCTAGAGCCAAGCCATAAAAGACTACTATACCCAGTGGTTGTAATAATTCCGAACCCGAACCGATGCCCAAGGATAAAGGTAACATCCCTAATACCGTAGTTATAGTAGCCATTAATATGGGACGCAATCTGGAAGCTGCAGCACGGACAATTGCTGCTGTGGGGTTTAGCTCTCTCCTCAGTTGATTGGCTAGTTCCACCATGACGATCGCATTATTAACGACTATCCCAACAAGCAAGATAATGCCGACTAAAACGATCGCGCTAATAGGAGTTTCGGTAAAATACAGTCCGTAGATTCCTCCAGCTAGAGCTAGGGGAACGGTAAAAATAATAATTAAGGGATCTACCAAAGAATTGTATTGTATTGCCATCACCACAAAGACGAGGAAAATTGCTAGTGCTCCCATAGTTTGCAACGAGCTTTGAATTTCCTGGTTGGAAGCTTCGGCATAGCTAGCCAAAATAGTTACTTCTTGGGGCAGCTGAATTTCTGCCAGAATCGAGCGCAGTTCTGCCATTGCTTCATTAAACTTTGCACCCTCAGACAAACTTCCCGCAATGATAAAAACGTTACGTTGATTGATGCGTTGAATTTCCCCTGGTGCTTCGCCAAAAGCAACGCTGGCAACATCACTCAATCTAATCGAATCCCCTCTGCTATTTAATAAAGGTAACTGCTGCAGTTGCTCGACCGATCTCAGTTCGCTTCGATCTAGCTGAACTCTAATGTCAATCAAACGTACACCCCGCTGAAGTTGAGATGCTACGGTGCCATTGATTGCAGTTTGCACTGTATCACCTAATTCAGTGACACTATAGCCTAAACTAGCCAGGCGAGAGTAGTTGGGTTCGATTTTGATTTCTGGTTGTTTGCTATCCGCATCTCCTCTATATCGCGCCAAAACTGTTCTCTCATCTAAGATTTTAAGCAGAGCTTCGCCTGTTTGTTCGAGCAAAGCAGGATCTTTCCCTTGCAAAATTAGATCTACATCCGCATTAACAGGGGCATTATTGAGGTTTAAACCTCTAACGCGACTGGGAAAAAGACGCAAACGAGTATCTACCAAATTAAAGCGTTCGAACTCTCGATTTACTCGCTCGATGTAGCCATCTATATCGCTATTCGGCTTTAAGGTTATGGTACTAGAACTGCGTAATAGATTATCGATGGTGTTGCTGCCAAATAGAAAACCGCCTGCAGAGGTAAAAACATATTCGGTTTCTGGCTGCTCTAAAAAGACTTTTTCGGTTGCTTGCATCACGAAGCGATTGGTTTCTAGATTCGTACCAGAAGGAAACCGAGCAAAAAGCTGTGCTTCTCCCGTGTTGAGAGAGGGCAATATTTCTTGGGGTAAATTTTGCCAAATTTGGTAACTGCTTCCACCCAAAACACCAAACGCTAAAACAATAACCAGCAAGCGCCAGGGAATCACTTTGCGCAGTAGTGTTTCGTACCAAGCGGTAAAACGCTGGAATTGACGATCTAACCAAACCATAAAGCCCAACTTTTCTACTTTGCTGCTGTAAGAGATATTCAGCAGTCGAGAAGCCAACATTGGGACAACAGTTAGTGCCACAATCAACGATGAAGCGATTGCAAAACTGACGGTGAGAATCAACTCTCTAAATAGTAAAGAAAATAGTCCGCCAATTAGTAAAAAAGGTAATACCGAGACTAAGTTTGTGGCAGTAGAAGCAATTATCGCCGATTCTACCTCGGCACTGGCAGCGATAGTATTTTCAATTACGGTTGATGAGTCTGAGTTTTGGTTATTTCTCGCGGATTGATAGGCTTCGGCAATATTTTCTAACATCACAATGGAGTTATCCACCACAATACCCACTCCTAAAGCCAATCCTCCCAGACTAAAGATATTCACGGAAAGAGCAAATAACTTCATCAGCAAAATTGCCATTAAAGTCGCTAGTGGAATAGCGATGACAATAATAAAAGTTTGACGCAGCGAACCGAGAAAAAGAAATACGGCGATCGCTGCTAAAACTGTTCCTGTTGCTCCCGCACCGATTACGTTAGCGATCGAACTACGAATAAAACGGGATTCATCTTTGGTGGTGACTAATTGTATATCCTGAGGAATCAAGCCCGATCTGCGTAATTCGGCAATTTTGGTTTTGATACTGTTAATAACTTCAATGCTGTTGGCATCTGGCTGTTTCTGAACGCTGAGTTTGACGGCAGGTTTTCCATTAAGGGTGACAAACAAAGTTTGTTCTGCCGTACCATCATTAATTTCAGCTACGTTTTCTAGCTCGATTAGCTCTTGATTGGGCAAATTGAGTTCTAAATTGCGAATTTGCTCGATATCTTGCCATTGACCTATCGTTCTAACCAGAGGATCCCCGCTCTCTCCTCTTAATCTTCCTCCTGCCAAGTCGCGATCGCC
Source organism: Cyanobacteria bacterium P01_G01_bin.19 (assembly GCA_039181635.1). Taxonomy (GTDB): domain Bacteria; phylum Cyanobacteriota; class Cyanobacteriia; order Cyanobacteriales; family Xenococcaceae; genus Waterburya. Next base: position 4,228 of record JBCDCO010000342.1, read on the forward strand.
CTGTCTTAATTGATTGACAACCGTATTAAAGCCTAATCCTGCCGCCTGTAGGCGATTTAAATCTACGTTGATGCTGACTTCTTCTGTTACTCCTCCTGCCACATCTACCGAGGCAACTCCTGGAATGATACTCAATTCTCGACTCAGTTCTTCTTCAGCAAAAACTCTCAGAGCCAGATCGTTCAAAGAGCCAGACTCAACCGCAAATTCATAGATTGCCTGTTGTGAAGGATCGAATTTAAACAAGCTGCCGTTGGTAACTAAATCTGGAAGGCTGTCTCGATTGCGATTAAAGATCGCCGTTGCATCTCCTAAGGCTCGGTCGATGTCATCCCCTGGGCTAAAGTAAAGATTTAAACGAGCTCTACCCTCTCTGGTTTCGGAAAATATTTGTTCCAGCCCTTCTGTGGCGTTGAGGGCTGTTTCTAATGGTTTGGTGACTTCTTCCAGTACAACCTGGGGCGATGCGCCAGGAATGTTAACTACCACACCAATGCGAGGATAAGTAATCGATGGTAGTAAATCTATCGGTAGGCGAAAGGCAAAAAAAACGCCAAGGACGATTGCCGTGAGTGCGAGCATTAGCGTACCAATATGGCGGCGAACAGCGATCGCACCGATTGATTGCTTAAGATTAGATTTCATGGATAGCGATCGCGACAGTTAACATTGAACTCGATCCTTTTTTCACCATGATAGTCTAAACCTTAAAATATACTTAAGGCGGACTGTTGGATGATTTATTTC
>JBCDCO010000343.1:0-4945 GCA_039181635.1 Cyanobacteria bacterium P01_G01_bin.19
AAGACAACTTAGGAATTGAAGATTTTCAGCTAGACCAACAAGAAAATTCTATCTTTACAGAACGTGTTTAAAAGATTTCAAGATTTTTTAATTCACACCAGGCGCAAATTATTTGTCTCTAAAAATTATAGGTAACCGAGGATGGATCTAAACCAAACGATGCACTGGTATATGCGATCGCTTTAATTCCGATCAATCTGGTTACCTATTAACTTGAGTTATTAAAATTAACCTGTTAACTGCTAGCTAAAAAATCGCAATTAAGCCATGCTTTGGATAATGTAATCAAAGTAAAGGCTTGCTTCTTTAGCGTCATCTTTATTCAATAGATCGACTGCCGCATTTCTTAGGCAGCGAATTGCATCGACCATTCCAGGTACGGGGACTTCGAGGGAGTTATACATTTCTTTAACCCCAATCAAACCAGATTTCTCGATGGGATCTTTATCTCCAGCCATTACACCATAAGTAACTAGGCGCAAGTACCAGCCAAAATCTCTCAAGCACTGATTGTACTCTTTTTGCCCGTAAGCATTCCCCCCAAAGGAACGGTATTCTGGGTGCATTTTAAACAGTTCTTTGCCCGCTTTATCAACAATTTTCTTTTCGTTGGTTGCCAAAGTTTCAGCAATGCGAACTCTTCTTTCGCCAGTTGTTAAAAAGTTTTTAATGCCTTCTAGTTCTCCGCTACTGGGGTAGCGTAGTTCGTCATCCGCTTTGAGGATAACTTGACTAACTATGCTCATAATATCTGAAGTAGGTTTAATTAACTTTAATAATTTTAGTATCTCAACTAAGAGAGAGCGCTGGCAATATCTTGCCACTCTCTGGTTGATAAAGGTTGTTTTACTATATCAATCTTAAAAGTTGAGATCGCTGCTTGAATTAAGTTTTGTATTATTTTATCCCGATCGCTTGGGATTTTTCTATGGTGATTTCTGCAATCGCTTTTTTGTTTAATGTTAGTTAATAAATTTTCTTCTAGGGGAGTTTTAAAGATTTGCTCGTATAGATCGGGATCGGTATCCAAAATCATCGAGCCATGTTGCAAGACAGCTTTTCTTCTGCGTAGCTGTGCGCTGCCAATGACTTTGTTTCCCGTTTTAGTGATCAAATCCGAACCTGTGGCAGTGGCAAAACAGTTATCATGCTGACTGTATTCTTTGGTGGCAACACCATATTCCAAATCTACTCCTAGCGATCGCCATCCCACAATTAAGAACTGGCAAATTTGCTTGTATGCCGCCAGCCTTTTGCCAGGAGCGACTGACATAATTACGGCGTAGGTTAAATCTCCCTGATGCAACACTGCTCTGCCTCCAGTGGGACGACGCACAATATTTAAAGGTCGATTTTGCCAAGTTAATTTATCCCAACTGTGGGGATAATCCTGCTGATGATAGCCCAAAGAAATAGCAGCAGGCAACCAGCTATAGAAACGAATGGTTGGTGGATGATTGCCCAGAAGATGTTGCTCTAGTAAATAGCGATCTATCGCCATCTGCATTTGTCCTGATGTTTCGATGGGTGGGATATAACGCCAGAGCATATTCTTGTTTTAGCTGAGATTGCGGGAAATTAATGATTAAGTTATTGGACTCGATACTAGCTTCAGTTTGATACGCTTTGGAAGAATCGATTAAACCTATTCATGACCGCAGAAATAATTAAGTTAATCGTTAGGTAAACGATCATGATTATTAAGAGAATTTCAACTGACTTGCCTGTTTGATTGGATATGGTATTACCGATCGCATAAATATCAGTGTAGCCGATGGCGATCGCCAGACTGGAATTTTTAGCTAAGTTGAGAAACTCACTAGTGAGTGGGGGAATCATAACTCGTAAGGCTTGGGGAAAGATAACTAATTGCATTATGGCGGATGGCTTTAGACCCAAGGCTTTAGAAGCTTCCCACTGTCCTTTGCTAACAGATTGAATTCCCGCTCTGACCACTTCTGCAATAAAAGCCGCAGTATAGATCCCCAAGCCAATCAAAAGAGTGGCGAACTCGGGGGAGAGATTTAATCCACCGCGAATGATGCGATCGCCTAGCTGGGGAACTGCCCAGTCAATACCAAAGCAAAATAACAAAATGATGGCGATCGCACTAAGTCCCAAACATCCGAGCCAAATTTGAGGACTTCGCCCCGCTTCAATTGCTTTGATTCTCTTGATCCAGCTAAGTACAGACAAAAAGATAGCCGCTACAATTGCCAACAGAGCCAATCCAGTGCGGAGATTGGGTTGATACCAGGGAATATCTAAACCGCGATTGGTTAAAAAGACAATATTGCCGACAATCAGCGGATTATCTATTTTTGGCAGCCGCAGAAATACGGCAAAGTACCAAAAGAAAAGCTGCAATAGCAAGGGAGTATTGCGTAAAACTTCGACATAAATCCCTGCTAGCTTTTTAACCAGCCAATTATCCGACAATCGACCAATACCCACGCTAACGCCAATAATGCTGGCAATAATCAGCCCAAAAAACATAATTCGTAGAGAATTAAGCAGTCCAATAAAAAGAGCGCGGAAATAGGGATCTGTAGGGCGATAGCTGATAGGAGGATTGGCAATACCAAACGAGGCAGGACGAGACAAAAAATCGTAGCCAAAGGTAAGATTTAACCTTTGAAAATTGTTGACTAGATTGCTGCCCAAAAAAGCGATCGCGCTAATGACAACCGCTAAAACTAGTGCCTGTCCGACGATTTTAATAAATCGACTATCTCGCCATAGAGGAATTTTTGCCATGCTGTTATATTTAAGTAATTGACTGGATTACAATCAGAGGTTTGTCTCGATCCAGTTGTAAAAATCTATCTATCTAAAGGGAGGAGCGTACATTAATCCGCCATCCGACCAAAGGGCATTTAACCCTCTTTCTAGCTGGAAGGGTTGACCGATATTGCGCTCGTAAATTTCGCCATAGTTGCCGACGTGCTGGACAATTCTACGAGCAAAATCGTTAGGTAGTCCCATATCTTCACCTAAGTTACCCTCCGTACCCAGAAAACGACCGATCTCGGGATCTTCTGTCTGAGCAAAACTATCAATATTTTGAGAATTGATGCCTAGCTCTTCGGCTTGGATAGTGGCATAGGTAACCCACTTAACAACATCAAACCATTGAGAGTCGCCATTGGCTACTAAAGGTCCTAGTGGTTCTTTGGAGAGGACTACATCTAGAACCTGATGTTCGTCTGGCTGTGCCAGTACGGCACGACGAGCAGTTAGCTGAGAGCGATCGCTAGTGGCAACTTCACAACGTCCCTGTTCGTATGCGCCATAAAGCAGATCGACATCCTCAAACACTACAGGAGAGTAGCTCAAGCCCAGTTTTCTCATGCGATCGGCTAAATTTTGCTCGTTGGTAGTTCCCGACAGTACACAAACGGATTTATTATTTAAGTCTTCTAACTGCTGGATGCCTCCTTGCCTGCTAGTTAATAAACCTTGACCATCATAAAAAGTAGTGGGAGCGAATTCCATGCCAACTGAAGTATCTCTACTTAAAGTCCAGGTAGTGTTGCGGCTTAACATGTCCACTTCGCCCGACTGCACCGCAGTAAAACGCTCTTGCGCGCTAAGGTCGCGGTATTCTACTTTAGTCGGATCGTCAAATAAAGCCGCTGCAACTGCCCTACAGATATCGACATCCATTCCCGAATATTCGCCATTTTCATCGACAAAGCTAAATCCAGGCAATTGACCGTTGACTCCACAGACTAAGCTCCCCCGATTGGATACGGTAGTTAGCTGACTATTGCCGTCACTTTGAGGTTCTGCCTCTCCGTTGGAACCACCTGCATTGTTCGCACTATTGCCACAGCCACTGACAACAGCGATCAATGCCAGTGCTAGCAGAAGGGGACTAAATTTTTGTTTGATAGTTATCCAAGCAGACATACGCTTATAAGTTCTCTTTAGATAATTAATTACTTCGATTTAATGAGTATATATCTACTGAATATTTAGTAACTGTTTTTTTGAACGAAAAGTAATAGTCGCACAAAATCTTAGCGATCGCCTTAAGCTTCCGACAACTCTCAAGAAGATAAGCACTTCCACGCTAATTAAACATCAAACCGACAATTGGTCTTAGGGCAATAAGGGAATAAGGGAGTAGGGAACTTTGTTTTACGTTTGATTAAGTCGAGTTACTTAGATATAGCAATCCTCGGACTCGCGAGGTATATTCTATCAACAATCAACAATCAACAATCAACAATCAACAATCAACAATCAACGCAATACTAGGCGTATTAAACTAAGCTTTTGCGGGAATTTGTTCGACTTCGATAATGCCCCCACCCAAAACCAAATCGCCGCTATATAGTACGGCTGCTTGACCAGGAGTAACGCCAAACTGATGTTCTTCAAAAGCAATTTTGATGCGCGAGTTTCCTAAAGGGATGATCTGTGCCATCACTGGCTGAGAACGATAGCGAATCTTTACTTCTGCCCTAATCGGTGAAGTAGGTTCGGCAATAGAGACCCAATTCATCCGAGACGCGGTGCAGTTTAAACGCCCTCCAGCATCGCGATCGCCTACGATAACTCTATTCATTACTGCATCTAGTTTGACCACGTACAAAGGATTTGGCGCGGCAATACCCAAGCCTTTTCTCTGCCCAATAGTATAGTGATGAATTCCCGTATGTTTGCCCAGTACCTTGCCCGACATATCAACAATATCCCCTTCTTTTTGGTTGATATAGCGGTCTAAGAAGGTTTGCATATTACCATGAGCTTCTACCAAACAAAGATCTTGGCTTTCAGGCTTTTCAGCGGTAGCCAGATTAAACTCGGCAGCTACTCGGCGTGTTTCTTCTTTGGTTTGATTTCCCAAAGGAAAAACCGAACCTGCCAGTAACTCTTGGGTCAGATCGTAGAGGAAATATGACTGATCTTTATTAGGATCTACCGCCTTTAACAACTG
>JBCDCO010000344.1:0-4942 GCA_039181635.1 Cyanobacteria bacterium P01_G01_bin.19
GAAAGCACAAAACGTGCTGCAACAATGAAAAAGCACGAGCGAAAAAGGGTTCGAGATCGCCTTAGCCCTAATGCCAGCCTACCCAATTCATTAATTTATACTCCTATTGAGGATTGGACGACTAACGAAGTTTGGATGTATCTCATGCAGTGGGATAATCCTTGGGGCGGAAACAATCAAGATTTGTTCACAATGTATCGTGGGGCTACTGCTGATAAAGAATGTCCGATGGTTGTAGATACCTCTACTCCTAGCTGTGGAGATTCTCGTTTTGGTTGCTGGGTATGCACAATGGTTAGCAAAGATAAATCAATGGAGGCGATGATTCAAAACGACGAGGAGAAAGAATGGTTGCAGCCTCTTTTAGATATTCGTAATGATTTAGAAACTAAAAACGATCGCCATCGTAGGGATTTTCGCCGCCTTCATGGTAATGTTCAGTTATTTGAACGCAGTAATAAAAATGGCGAAACTTCAATCGAACCAATTCCTGGACCTTATACTAAGAAATGGCGAGAAAATTGGTTAAGACGGGTATTGTCGGCGCAAGTTGAAGTTAGGAAAAATGCACCCCAAGAATTTAAGGATATTAGCTTAATTACTCTTGAAGAGTTGAGCGAAATTAGAAGGATTTGGCTGGAAGAAAAACATGAATTTGATGACAGCTTACCGCGTATTTACCAAGAGGTGACGGGGGAAGCATTTAAAGATATTAGGCTTGGTGCAGATGAGAAGACATTAGGTAGTGATGAGTGGGAAATTTTAGAGGAAATTTGCGATGATGAAATGCATCTGGAACTAATGTCAAAATTGTTAGATACGGAAAGGCAGTTTAAGGTTAAAAATCGTCGTTTGGGTATTTATGAAGGTTTAGAAAAGTGTTTTGATACTAGTTCTAGAAGTAAAGAAGAAGCAATCGCAAATGCTCATCAACAACGAGATTTGAAAGTTGCGGCTGAAAAGGGAGATATTGCCGCAGTAGTTAGTAAGGTAGAAGAATTAAATAAAGATAAAAACAATAATTCGGCGGATAATCAATCTAATTGGGCAAATATTAAATTCCCTACTCCAAATAAATAAATATTAAATAAAAAATGTTTAATGATAAATGCTCCATGATAAATGTATAAATGATTTTAATTGAATTAGTTATTGAAAACTTTGGTGCGTATTTTGGAAGGCAAGTTATCGATCTCCGTCCAGAGAATGGTGATACTATTCATCCTATTATTTTGTTAGGAGGAATGAATGGTGGTGGCAAAACAACTTTAATGGATGCGATTCGCCTGGCTTTATATGGACAAAGGGCAAGATGTTCTAGTAGAGGAACTTTAGGCTACGGTGAGTTTTTAAAGCAGTCGGTAAATAGTCAGGCTAATTCAGGAGATATTACTAGAATAGAGTTGTCTTTTGAAGATGTTTTTGAAGGGCATTGGCAACAGTTTAAAATTGTTCGCGCGTGGGACAGAGATGTTAAAGATGGTAAGGATAGTCTTAGTATCGAAAGAGAACAAAGATTTGATCATAACTTAGAAAAAAATTGGGACGAATATATTGAAAATATTTTACCTTTGGGTATTTCTAACCTATTTTTATTTGATGGCGAGCAGGTTAAAGAGTTAGCAGAGTTAGACACGCCTCCTCCTACTGTGGTGGAAGCAATTAATAATTTATTGGGCTTAGAATTGACAGAAAAACTAGCAGTAGATTTATCTGTATTGGTTAATCGCAAAAGGAAAGCGATCGCTAGTAAAGCTCAGATATTATCTATAGAAGAAATTGAAGCTAAACTTAGTAATAAAGAAGCAGAAAAGCAAAGATTAGGGGTAGATTTTGAGAAAGCAGAAAAAGAACTAAAAAAGGCTCATAAAAAAAGAGATCGTGCTCAAGCTATTTTTAGTAAGAAAGGTGGAAAAATAGCTGCAGAAAGAGAAGAGATTGAAGGCAAAATAATTGACTATAAAGAGCAGCTAGAAGCTAAAAGAAAAGAGTTGATTAATGTCGCTGATCGCAGCGTACCATTGGGATTAATTTTACCTTTACTAAACAAAGCTAAGGAGCAAAGCGATCGCGAAGCAAGATGCAAACAATTACAGCAGGCTCAGGAAGTTATCAAAGATAGAGACAAAAAATTGTTGGAGCATTTACAGCAAATTTCTTTATCAAAAGAGGCAATAAGCAAAATTGAGTTTTTTATTCAAACTGAAAATGAAAGCATAGCGAATACGGTAAATAATGCTGGCGATAATTATTTACATCTATCAGAAAAACAGCTACAGCAATTAGATAATATTCAGTCTCGCCTATCTGTAGAAACCACCATGGCTCGAAGCATTATTAAAGAGATAGAGCGATTAAATATCGAGATCGATAATACGGAAGCACAATTAGCTAGTGCGGCATCTCCAGAAGATTATCAGCAGTTAATTGACGATCTGGAAGATGCCAAGGAAAAAGTTATTAAACAGAAGACTTTATACGATCTGGCGAAAGAAAAGCTGGAAAAAAGCGATCGCGATATAGAAAGAATTAAACAAGAATTAAACCGTACTCTCAAGAATTTTAGCGAGGAAGCAATTGATAAAGTAAAAGACGAGCATGTGATCAACTCTGCTGTCAAAGTTCAAGAAACTCTAAAAATATTTAAAGAAAAACTTACACTTAAGAAGCTGAATAAACTAGAAACCGAAGTTAAAGATTGTTTCTTATACTTGCTGCATAAGTCTAATTTAATTAATCGCGTAACTATCGATAGCGATCGCTTTCGCATCTCGCTTTACGATCCTCAAGGAAAACCATTTCCCAAACAGCGTCTTTCAGCAGGAGAAAAACAGCTACTGGCGATCGCTTTTTTATGGGGTTTGGCTAGAGTTTCTGGACGTAATTTACCCGTGGCAATTGATACTCCTCTGGGTAGGTTAGACTCGTCTCACCGTAACAATTTGGTCGAGCGATATTTTCCTAGTGCGTCTCATCAGGTAATTTTGCTTTCTACCGATACAGAAATAGGAGAGAAAGAAGTAAATATGCTGAGGGAACAAGAGGTAATCTGCCAAGAGTATCTATTAAAGTACGATCCCGACAAACGCCAAACCGTTGTGGAAAAGGGCTATTTTTGGTGATGTCTGACCATAACTTCAGTCTGTATGGTGTGCGAGGGTCTTAAAATTATAAAGAATAAACTATTGAAATTTTTGACAAGCACTCATAAGATGACTCATTCTCAAGACATAACTACTCTTGCTAGCTGGATGGCATCAGATTTCAGCAACCAGGCTCAAGCATACGCCAATCCACCGTTTTTTGCCCATATTCGGGTATGTATGCGTCCTTTACCCAACGATTTGCTAGGCGGAACGAGTCTATTTCTAGAGCAAGCCTATGACTTTATGCTCAATGCTCCCTATCGGCTACGAGTCATCAAATTGAGTGTAGTTGACGATCGCATTGAACTAGAAAACTTCAAAGTCAAAGACCAAGAAAGATTTTATGGTGCATCTCGTAATCTTGAATTGCTCAGTACTTTGACTCCAGATCTGATCGATAAGATGGATGGTTGCGATATGAATGTTACCTGGACTGGAAATAGCTTTAAAGGGGCAATCAAGCCAGGGAAAGCTTGTATTGTCGAACGTAAGGGCAAAATAACCTATCTAGACAATAGCTTTGAAATTACCGATAATCAATTGACTAGCTACGATCGCGGTCGAGATCCTGAAACAGATGAACTAGTTTGGGGTTCGATCGCAGGTCCATTTGAATTTACTCCTCTAAAAAGTTTTGCCGCTGAAGTAGGCAGCAACGCCAATACTGTGGCGTAAATCGCCTATGATTTTAGGGTAGAGAATTAGAAAAGTAGACTATACCTTGCCAGAGTTACCAGAAGTAGAAACAGTACGCCGAGGATTAAACAATCTCACCATCGATCGGTCTATTCAGGGAGGAGAGGTTTTGTTGCCGAGAACTTTAGCCTATCCCAATGATATAGAAGAATTTTGGCAGGGTGTAACGGGAAATGCGATCGCTAGCTGGCAGAGAAGAGGAAAATATCTTCTAGCGGAATTGAATAATAATTCTGACTCTGCTGCGGGTTGGCTGGGGGTACATCTAAGAATGACAGGACAGTTATTGTGGGTAGAACAAAATTCTCCACTGCAAAAACACACCCGTATTCGCTTATTTTTTCCTGAAAATAAAGAACTAAGGTTTGTCGATACTCGCACGTTTGGCAAATTTTGGTACGTACCGCCTAAAGTAGAGAGGAGTTCTATTATTACTGGGTTACAAAAGCTAGGACCCGAACCTTTTGCTGAAGATTTTTCTCTAGAATATTTTGCCAGCAAGCTTAATAACCGTCGTCGCCATATTAAAACTTTGCTGTTAGATCAGGCTGTTGTTGCGGGCATTGGCAATATTTATGCAGACGAAGCTCTATTTAAAAGCGGGATCAAACCCGATACCGTTGCAGCAAACTTAGGCAAAACACAGATCGAGCGATTGCATAAGGCAATTATTGAGGTATTACAAGCCTCAATTGATAAAGGCGGTACTACCTTTAGTGATTTCCTCAGCCTGCTAGGAGTAAGCGGTAATTATGGCGATGCAGCCCTAGTTTATGGCAGAAAAGACCAGCCTTGTCGAGTCTGTGGAACTCCGATAGAAAAAATAAAACTGGGGGGTCGATCTTCTCATTTTTGTCCCAACTGCCAAGTTTAAACTCATTACCTATTACCAATGAATAATTGATAATTAATAATTGTTGAATTTGGTCAAAGCCTCCTCGTTTACGAGGAAATAATTAAATAGAACTTACGCATTGACAGAATAATGAGATAATGCACTCCTAAGTAAGAGTCATCGAAAAAACGGGTATCGAACAATCAGAAAAATCAGCAAACCCTCAACGGCACAATGCAATCTAGAACACTACACATTATTTTTA
>JBCDCO010000345.1:0-4939 GCA_039181635.1 Cyanobacteria bacterium P01_G01_bin.19
ACTAAAGAGTATTTAAGGTAGGGTGGGCGAGGCGAGTGCTTGACTGATAGGGAATGACCGAAAGTAAGGCGCATAGTTCGCCGCAACTAATACAAAGAGTGCCTTTAGGATAGTGCAATGCCCACTCTACAGTTAATTTCATTTTTGTACCAATTAGTTATGCAAACCGCCATAACTGCAATAAATTATTGTGACTACCCACCTATCAAACTTTTGACTTTTAACTTTTGACCTTATTTAACTAACACCTTCGCTTCATATTCTGCTAAATCGATCGCTAGCTTTTCGTCTCCTGCTTCTACATCATAATTCTGCGTCCACTCGTGCCAAGTACCCGATGCTGGGAAATTGTTAACGGTGTAATCTTTTAAGAAATTATCAGAAAAATTAGCCACTACAATCACGCGAGAACCTTCATCATTCCAGCGTGTATAGGCTAAAATTTGGTTTTCGGTATCTTCATGGAAAAAGTCAATATTACTGGTGCGTAAAGCATGATTATCTTTTCTGAGGGTAATTAAACCGCGATAATAATCAAATAAGCCTTGATTAAGATCGTTAGCTAATAAACTCCAGTTTATTTTGATTTCTTCTTCAGGATTATATTCGCCAAACTCATTACCCATCCATACCAAAGGTACGCCCACCGCCGTCATTAGTAACGCCGCAGCTAATTTGGCACGTTTAAAGGCAGCCTCTTCAAAAATATCGCGATCGCCCAGTTCGGTCAAAATATACTGATGGTCGTGACAGGAAATATAGTTAATTACGCTGGTCGATCCTTCATAACCCTGTCGAGTGCAGTCAATTACCTCTTTCAAACCTGCCAGATCTAAACCATCACCGCAGATATGTTTGAGAACTTGTATATAAAAGCTTTCGTGCCAACAAGCATCCACTGGTTTATCGTATCCAGCTAGTTCAGGTTTTTCGGGAATATATTCAGCAGTGTTAAAAAAAGGTTTCACGGATGCCTTTTCTCTAGTTTGTTGACTAATCCAAGCTAAAAAATCATAGTTATCAATTTGCTTAGATGCATCGAAGCGAATACCATCGATGTGGTATTCTTCAATCCAAAAGCGCACCACATCACCCAAAAATTGCCATGCAGGTTTAATATCTAAGTTTTCATCGTACTTTTCAAAATTAAATTCGGGTCCCCAACTATTATCGGGATCGGAAGGTTCGCGGTTGTACCAATAATCGTGGTCGATCTGGGTTAAGGGTGCTTCTGCATCAGAATGATTGAAAATCAAGTCCATAAATACCCGAATGCCTCGACCGTGACATTCATCAATGAGATGCTTTAAATCTGTTGGTGAACCATAACTAGACTCGACAGCAAAATAATAACGAGGCGTATAACCCCAATTATTATCCCCTGGATATTCTTGGACAGGCATTAGTTCCACTACATTGATACCTAATTCGCAGAGATAATCTAATTTATCAATAACATCTTGAAACTTACCCCGCTTTTTTTGATCGGGTTCGCCACCAGAAAATCCGCCGACAAATAGTTCGTAAATAACTAACTCCTCATTACTGGGTAAGGGATGTTCATCGTGTTGCCATACATAGGTATCAACTATTTTTTTGCCGTCTTTAATTTGAATGACACTATTTTGGCTAGCATCATCAATATCAGTAGTATAAGGATCGCTAACTTCCACCCATTCATCGGGCTCTAAAAACCAAGATTTAGATCGAACGCGAAATTTATACTGATAGACCCCGTCTTCTAGCTCGACTTTAGTTTTAAAGTAACCCTGCTTATCTTGCTGCATCTCTATTTCTGACCAGTCAGAAAAGCTACCCTTTAAAGTTGCCTTGCTGTTGTAGGGCGCAAATAGCTTAAATTCAATCGAGCTAGCCATTTATTTTAAGTTCCTGAATATTTTTAATCTTTTCATAGCTAAATTTTAAAAAATGCTGTTGGTTTTTAATCTATCTTGAGGAATAAACTGATTTTTTTGAGTCATAAAAAATAGTCTTGGCTCATACACCATTTATAGAGAGAAACTTGAATTTTACTGAATTCAAAAATTATTAATTAAGAAATGCAGACGGGAGTATCCCATCGTCCAGCCAAACTATATCAATTCGACCGCCAAAGATATCAAGCACTGGAACAGATAGGATTTAATTTTGAGATTTGAATTAGTTACTATTAAGACTTACTACTTTTATTATTTCTACCGAGCAATTTATCCCGTAGTTTCAAAATGCGATCGCGATATTTTGCCGCTTCTTCAAACTCCAAATCTTTTGCCGCGTCTTTCATTTTCGCTTCTAACTGTTCGATCAGATCGGGGATTTTTTCTAAAGGTAGTTCGTCAGACTTTTCGTAAATCTCTTCCAATTGTTCGGAATTTAAACGACGAGAAATGTCCAAAAAAGCAAGGATTGAGTTCTCTTCATTCTTAATAATCGGTTTGGGGGTAATATCGTGCATTTTATTATATGCTATCTGAATATTACGTCTTCTCTCCGTTTCTTCAATTGCTCTAGCCATGCTGTTAGTTAAGTTGTCGGCGTATAAAATAGCCTGCCCTTCAATGTGTCTGGCTGCCCTACCAATAGTTTGAATAATCGAACTTTCCGAGCGCAAAAAGCCTTCCTTATCAGCATCGAGAATTGCGACTAAAGATACTTCAGGCAGATCCAAACCTTCTCGTAAAAGGTTAACTCCAATCAAAACGTCAAATTCACCTTTTCTAAGAGACTGCAAAATCTCGATCCGTTCGATAGATTTGATCTCGGAATGAAGATATTGCACCTTAACATCTCGTTCGGCAAAATATTCGCTTAAATCTTCTGCCATTTTTTTAGTTAGGGTAGTAATCAAAACTCTTTCCTGTTTTTGAACCCTTTCGTAAATTTCCGACAAGAGATCGTCTACCTGTCCTTCGGTGGGACGAACTAATATTTCTGGATCGATTACTCCTGTGGGGCGAATAATTTGCTGGGCGACGCGATCTTCTGACTGTTCCAATTCCCATTTAGCAGGGGTAGCAGAAACAAAAATACACTGTTTTACTTTCTGCCAAAACTCATCGGCTTTGAGGGGTCGATTATCCGCCGCAGAAGGTAGCCTAAAACCATGTTCGATCAATACTTTCTTGCGAGCGCGATCGCCATTATACATCCCTCTTAATTGGGGTACGGTAACGTGAGATTCATCAATCACCAACAGCCAGTCATCGGGAAAATAGTCAACCAAACATTCTGGGGGATCTCCTGGATTTTTACCCGCTAAATGTCGCGAGTAGTTTTCTACTCCGTTGCAGTAGCCAACTTCTTGCAACAATTCTAAATCGTAACGACAGCGTTGTTCTAATCTTTGCGCTTCGAGTAATTTATTTTGGGTTTCTAGTTCGACTAAACGCGCTTCTAATTCTTGTCTGATATTCAAACAAGCAGCATCTAATCTTTCTTGAGGTGTAACAAAGTGACGGGCGGGATAAATGCTAACGCTATTCATGCTTTGTAAAATCTCTCCCGAAACAGGATCGACATAGCGCAAAGCTTCAATCTCATCGCCAAAAAATTCAATCCGAATTATGCGATCTTCGTAGGCAGGAACTATTTCTAACACATCCCCCTTGACGCGAAATCGTCCTCGTTCGAGTTCGATATCGTTACGAGAATACTGCACCGTTACAAGATCCCGTAGTAGTTCCCGTTGATCGACTTCTATGCCTAATTTTAGAGGGACAGAAGCCTTGAGATACTCCGCTGGCATTCCCAAACCATAAATACAGCTAATCGATGCCACGACAATCACATCTTTGCGCTCGAAAAGCGATCGCGTTGCCGAGTGACGCAACATATCAATTTCATCATTAATTGAAGCCGTTTTTTCAATATAGGTATCGCTGACGGGAATATAAGCCTCTGGCTGATAGTAGTCGTAATAACTAACAAAATACTCCACCGCATTGTCAGGAAAAAATTGCCGCAACTCGTTACATAACTGCGCTGCAAGAGTTTTATTGTGTGCCAATACTAAAGTTGGCTTTTGTACGTTGGTAATTACATTGGCGATCGAAAATGTTTTACCCGTACCCGTTGCACCCAATAGAGTCTGGAAGCGGTTATTAGCTTGCAATGATTCTGTTAGCTGTGCGATCGCATTGGGCTGATCGCCTTGGGGTTCAAAAGACGACTGTAAATTAAATAGGCTCATTATTACGTGGAATATTAACTGGAAGATTTAAAATTTATCGGTTCGCAGCTATCAGCTATCAGCTATTAGCCGACAGGTTCACCCGAATGCATTCAAGTTCTTGCCTGTCGGTGCATTCCTCACTTTTAAATAGCTTCAATCTTTAAAATAGCGTAAATGCAGCCTATAGTTCATCTGTTTTTATAATCAACTGTCAAACTAGACAGGTAGACGATCTCACGATTCATAACGGTTTAGTCAAGAATTTTGAACGAACTCTTAAAAATGCCACCACTAAGATTAACCTTTGTTTTGTCAGACTGATGCTTAAAAGATTAGCTAAGGCTTAAAAAGATCTCAAATGGTTTTATAAATGTAATTTCAAATAGCAAGCGATCGCTTTAAACAGTTTAATCAAGTCATAGGATAACAGATATTTTAATTGTTCCGATTTTACCTTCTCTCTCCGTTATTAATATACGTGGCTTGGAACGATTAATAAAAACCGCACCAATTTCGCACCAATTTTTTGAAAGATCACAAAAAACTACATCAGACAACTATCCAAATTAGTAGCATTTGCATTGAACTTCAAACCTATTTTCATCCAGAAGAAAACACCTATAATCCTAAGAGGATATCTGAAAAGTCAAAATAATTGCGCTCGCTGAGCAGAAATAAAAAAACTCCCGCTACATTAGATTCTGTCAATTGTGAAAAAGACAGGTAGAGAGAGTAATGAAAACATCATATCCTACTAATTTGACAGAC
>JBCDCO010000346.1:0-4914 GCA_039181635.1 Cyanobacteria bacterium P01_G01_bin.19
AACGAGATCTATGCCATAAGCACCTCTAATACTATAGGAAGGAAGCTTGAAGTCTACGACCCAATCTTTAACTTTAGAACCTCCAGTAATATCTACTTCTAACTTATATCCTCCGTACCAGTCTGCAGTAATTGAGGCATTCGTATCTATTACTCGATCTGCTACTTCTTCTACTTTTGAATTTTTAGAAGTAACGGAAGGTTGATGAACAACTGTGTTTTTAGGCTGTGTAAATATTTGTGCATCTCGAAGCTCAAATTCTGGAATTTTAGCCCCTTGTCCATAGTCATCAATGATAAAGATAGCTTTAGCAGTTTCACCTTTATCGAGATCTCTCCAGCCCCCCTGACCGCTAAAACTATAGCTACCGTTCTTGTTTTTGACTAGATCTACACCATAAGCACCTCTAATGTTATAGGATGGGAGGTCAAAATCTAAAGTCCAATTATCAATATTAGATTCTGAGGTTATGGTCAGCTCTAGTTTGTATCCACCTTGCCAACTTTCAACAATAGTAGAATTAGTTCGAAGTGTTTGATTAGCCATATTATTAAGTAACTGATATTCATTTGACGCATTACTTTTGTAATATGGTTATTAAAAGTTTACAGTGACTTAACAACTTTTGCCGAGATAACACAGATCACATCTGCATATTTACCTAAATTGTTTTCGCGTTATGTTTACTGATTTTGCTAAAACTGCAAGTTGCAGTCCATAAGACAGAAAGGGGTAAATTTTGAACTCTCGTAAGCGCTCGATTTAATCAAGAGGAATTTGATTCATACTCAAAAAAAAGCCTAACCAAAAGTTCGGTTAAGCCTTGTGTAATTACTACTAAATTATTGCAGTCAACTTCTAAGAGTCACATCAAACTTGTTCACCAAAGTATCCCTTACCTTTTGATGTACGGGATCGACATCCTTGTCGGTTAAAGTGCGATCGCCTGCTTGGTAGACTAGATTAAAAGCGAGACTTCTTTGTCCTTCGGGGACATTTTTACCTTTATATTCATCGAAAACTTCTACCTGTTGTAGTAGCTTTCCTCCTGCTTTGGTCATCGCTTTGGTAATGTCAGCCACAGAAAGATCTAAAGGTGCGAAGAAAGCTAAGTCGCGATCGGAACCTGGATAGGTGGAATAGGATTTAAACTTAGGTGTAGTAATCGAATCTCGGCTTAAGACGGTGAGTAACAAGCTGAAGTCTAGTTCAAACAGATATACCTCATTGGGTAAATCCTTCTCTTGGGCTAGTTGGGGATGAATTTGTCCGAAGACACCTAATTTTCTCCCTTGCAACCATAGTGCAGCAGTACGCCCTGGATGGAGTCTTTCTTGAGTATTATCGGGGCGATATTCAACGCTAATACCTAAGTTACTAAAGATATTTTCTAATACTCCCTTGGCATCGTACCAAGTCATCGGTGTACCTTTACCGCCGTTAACCCACAAACCTTCGGCGGTAATACTCCCACCCATAATTCCTGCGAGAGAATCTTTCTCTTTCAGTTGTCCATCTTCTGACCAAAAGACTCGTTCGATTTCAAAGGCATTCAACGCACCGTTACCTCGATCTAAATTGTAGGCAAAAGAAGTTAGCAAGCCAGAGAACAATTCCCCACGCAATGCCGAATATTCGGCAAACAAAGGATTATCCAGAGTTACTTCTATTCCCGTGGGCTTTACCAAAGAATACTGCACCACTTCGGTTAAACCCACCCCTCGCAAAGCCGCACGAAGTTTGTTTTTAACTTGAAATTCGGTGGATAATTGCCCAGGTTCGGTTTTAGCAGGTAGAGTATCGATAAAGCGATCGTATCCATAGAGACGAGCGACTTCTTCAATTAAGTCAATTTCCCGCTCTAAGTCGCGATAGCGGTAAGGAGGTACTTTAACCGACCATATATTTTCTTTTCCTGCAATTAGCTCTAATTTACAGCCCAATGTGCCTAAAATTGATTCGACATCGCTAGCTTCAATATAGCCCAAACCATCATCACGCTGAACTTCTCCCAAAAGGTGATTAATGCGACTCAGACGCAACTCGATCGCGGGTAAACTAGAGAAATCTAAGCGACTGTCAGCCATAGCCTGAGCTTTAGGAGTTCCACCAGCTAATTCTTGAAGTAAGGCGATCGCACGTTTACAAGCAGATTCTAATTCCACTTGGTTTACCCCACGTTCGTAACGAGTAGAAGCTTCGCTACGCATACCTTGAGCGCGAGAAGAACGACGAATAGCGACAGGATCGAATAAGGCTGCTTCTAAGACAATATTAGTAGTGTTTTCATCTACCTCTGTCTCTTCACCTCCCATAACTCCCCCTAAAGCCACAGGTTTATCATTGGCAGTAATTAACAAGTTTTGAGTAGTTAAATCTCGTTCTTGTTCGTCTAAGGTTTTTAACTTTTCTCCTTCGGTAGCAAAACGCACTCCTAAAGTTAAGTCATCGCTTCCTGCTACCTGTTGCAATTTCTCGCGATCAAATGCGTGTAAAGGTTGTCCCCATTCGAGTAAAACGTAGTTAGTAATATCCACCACATTATTAATCGGGCGAGTACCTGCTGCTTCCAATCTTTGCTTTAACCAGTTAGGAGAAGGTTCTACTTTTACTCCTTCTAATACCGTACCGATATACGCCATGCAAGCATCAGTTTCTTTTACTTCTACCTTCAAAGAACTATCACTTGCAATATTTTGTTCTTTAACTTCAGGCAGTTTTCCTTCCTTACCAGTAAGGGCGCAAACCTCCCGCGCGATACCCACCATACTCAAAGCATCAGCGCGGTTAGCAGTAGTCGCCAGATCTAAAATAACGTCATTTAAACCCAACAGAGGGCGCACGTCATCCCCAGGCTTAATATCATTCTCTTCAAAGATATGTATGCCGTCAGAATCCTTCTCCAAACCCAACTCAGTCAAAGAACAAATCATCCCCGCCGAAGGTTCGCCCCGCAACTTTGTGGGCTTAAGTTTCAAGTCAATTGCAGGTAAATATGTCCCTACTGTAGCTACAGGAACAAAAATATCCGCCTGCACGTTAGACGCACCACAGACAATACTCAAAGGTTCGTCTGCACCCACATCTACCTTACAGACGCTCAACTTATCCGCGTTGGGGTGCTTATCCCGTTGTAACACTCTACCAACTATAACCCCGTCAGCATTCGCCCCCAGATCGATTAGTTCTTCTAGTTCAAATCCTGCTATAGTCAGCACTCTCCCCAACTCTTCGGGAGACATATCGATATCTACAAATTCTTTTAGCCAGTTTAGAGAGACGCGCATTACTGCCCTTTGTTTACGATCTATTTATAATTTCTGCAAAGAGTATTTTAACGTTAAATCGTTGAGGGTTGAAGGGAAGTAAAAATGTAGGGCTACAGGGCGGTCGCCAAAATTGATTAAAGCTCTTGTCTATAATTGAAACATATAATAAAACTTATGTTTTAATTTAACCCATCATGACTCAAGCAAATGATGATTTTACTAATAAGCTTCAAGAAGCAAGAGCGCAGATAGAACAAAAACAGTACACAGAAGCTATTAGTAATTTAGATGAAATCATTCAAAATGATAACAATAATGTCTATGCTTCATTATTGAGAGGAAAAGCATATTCTCAATCAAACAACTATAAGCTTGCATTAACAGATCTAGAAAAAGCTTTAGATTTATATCAGCAACAAGATGATAAAAAATACCAAGTCTATGTCTTATTTGAACTCACTTTTGTATACAGCTTTAACGGCAAAACGAAAGAAGGATTTTTAGCGCAACAAGAAAGCATCAGAATAGCCAAACAGCTAGATTTACCTGAAGACGATCCGCTATACTCCTATGTCTCTAATATTTCTCAAATGTCAGATGAGAGTTTAGATAAATGGCAATCTCAAATACAAAATATGAATTCTATTCCTAGTTGGGACAAATTTGGGTTCATGGGCAGACTGATGGGATATAGTATGAAAGGAAAATGGCAATTTTATTTCGTATGGCTAACAATGTTTTTGCCAGGATTAGCTGTGGCAGTAATATTCTCTCCAATTTGGCTACCTTGGATCGTTTATCAAATGTGGCAACGAAGAAGTAGAAACAACGAACAGTAATATTAAATTGAGTATTATAGCGATCGCATTTTTTAATACATCAGGTAGGGCGATCGCTTTTTTTTGAGTTCTGAAAATCTCTACAACTAGGCTATATCGATCGCGTTAAAATTTAAAATGACATAGATGAAAACAAAAAGATGCAACTTCAGCAAACAGTCAAATCCTTTATTCGTCCAGGAGAACAAAGCGGTTATATCGCCGAATGTTTAGAAATTTCGGTTGTAACTCAAGGAAATACTTTAGATGAGGTTGTTCAAAATTTGAGAGAGGCTGTTTCTCTGCATTTAGAAGACGAAAATCCAGCCGAGTTTGGATTAATTGAAAACCCTTCTATTTTAGTCACATTTGAGTTACAGCCCAGCTATGCCGAAGCTTAAAAGATTATCGGGTACAGAAATTATTGCGATTCTTGAGAAGTTTGGCTTTAAAATTCATAGCCAAAGAGGAAGCCACGTCAAACTACGTCGCATTAGTACATCGGGTAAAGAAACTCTAACTGTACCCAATCATCGTCAATTAGATACAGGAACTTGTAGAGCAATTTATAGACAGGCTTGTCGTTATATTCCTGAATCAGATTTATATCCTTATTTTTATGAGTAAATAATAAGGCAAGCGATCGCATTTTTCAATACATTAGGTAGAGCAATCGCATTTTTCAATATATCGAGTGAAGCGATCGCATTTTGTAGAGAAAAAATAACCGTGTCTTGATCGCTTGAAAGTTTCAAATTGACAACGTAATCTTAGTGCAACCAATATTATCTCAGTTTGAGATATATTAAATATATGCACGTTATCTT
>JBCDCO010000347.1:0-4867 GCA_039181635.1 Cyanobacteria bacterium P01_G01_bin.19
AGAGACGGTAAGAACAAGCCGATAGAAAATCTACCTCCAGAGTTACACGGACATATGTTCGTGGTCAGCCCAGCGGGCTCGCCAGAATCTGCACCCGTGGCAGGGGGAAATCGAGTAGTTTGGGTAACAAAAGATGGTTGGACGCCAATTTTTAATGGCGATGGTTTGGTTTATCGAGTCAGTTTTGAGGCAGGCAAGAGCTATTTAAAAACTAGTTTTCTCAAACCGCCCTGTTATTATGCCGATCGCGCCACGACGAACAATGACTATTACGAACCTTTAGCTTTCCAAGATTTGGGAATCTCGCGAATATCTTTAAATAAGCTAGGAGCGCGTAATCAGTTAAATACGGCTTTTTTGACTTTTAAGCTACCAGGACAGAGCGATCGCCTGTTGGTAACTTGGGACGTGGGTAGACCCTACGAAATCGATCCCGAAACTCTAGAAACTTTGACTCCTGTAGGCAAAAATGATGATTGGTCGAATCTGCTAAGAAGCGTTCCCGTATATCCTTTTAAACAAACTATGAGTTCGGCACATCCTGTAGCCGATCCCCAGACGGGAGAAGTATTTACGGTAAACATCGGCAAGTCGATCTGGACGATGTTAGCTTTACCTCGCTCAATAAAAGAAAGATGGGAGAGCAATACAAAAGCTTTAAGTTCGACGATCGATAATTCTAATTTGCCCGAAAGCATCCGCAAGATTTTCTCGCGCCTTTACTCAATTTTTCTCTGGCTGGTTAAATTTGGCGTTGGCGTAGCTAGCATAGTCGAGAAGATATTTAGGTTTATTGGCGGCGGCTATGATTTCGTCCATCTAATCGCTTGGGATGGCAAAAAAGTAGACATCGCAGGTAAGTGGCATGTTATTTTGCCTAACAAACGTTCGATTAAAATCGATCAAACAATTCACCAGATTGGACTGACTAAAAAATATTTGGTCTTAGCTGAGACATCGTTTAAGTTTTCGATGGAGAATCTTTTACCCTATCAAAGAGATCTTTTAGCGACAGATTTAAAAGTCCTTTTGGCAGACTTTCTTGACTATCCTCAGTCTCCCGAAACTAAGCTATATATCATCAAGCGAGAAGATTTAAACAACGCTAAACTCAAAGGCAATAAATTTCTCCGTTGGATTTCTCGCAGCCCTTCCAAAAATGTCCCCAAAGTTGTGGCAAAAGAAGTAAAGATCGCCCCTGAATTTTCTCATTTCTTAGTTGATTACGATGACGAAGGCGATCGCATTGTGGCACATATCAGCCACCTATCTGGCACAGATGTAGCAGAATACATTCGCATTATCGATCGCTCGGTATTTGACGACCGCGATCTCAACAATCATCAATATACCTACGACGATCCAGATATGACTGCCCGTTTGCACAAGCTGGCTGGTAATTTGGTGGGTCCGATGGATGTTAGTCGTCTTGGGCGTTGGGTAATTGATGCTGAGAATGCCAAAGTCGTTGGCGAACCGCAAACGGTATGCGATCGCGATCTAACTTGGTCTACGGCTTTTTATGCCTGTCTCGACCCCAAATCTACCGATAAATACACCGACATCTTCTGGAACAATTGGGGCTGCTGGGCGGAAACTTTCACCGAAAGAAACGTTGCTGCATATCAAAATTACGACAGCTTAATCCCCTGGCAAGATGTTTTGGATATTGCTTATGAGGGTATTCCCTCTAGTATCTGCCATGTAAAGATTAGAGAAGACGCACAGGGCAACACCACGATTGAAATCGATCCGAAAAACTTCTATAAATTTCCCAAAAATCATCTAGGCACTTCGGCACAGTTTATTCCCCGTCCCGATGCCAAAAATCAAACTGATGGTTACATTGCCGCTATTGTCTTAACTTCGGATGAATTTTTATCTCAAGCCAATCCCGATGACAATTCATCATGGTCACAAAACAGCGAGATTTGGATTTTTGAAGCAGACAAATTAGATAAGGGAGTCAAATATAAGCTAAGCCATCCCAAACTGAATATTGGCTTTACTACTCACACTACTTGGTTAGCCAAAGCGGTATCTCCGCAAAAACTAGAATACAGCGTGGAAAAAGATCACCAGCACTTAGTACAGCAGCTAATCGACAAAGAAAAAGAAGAGGAATTAAAGAGCAAGATTCGCAAATTATTTGACGAGGAAATTTATCCCAAATTCCAAGAGGAAGATGACTAAAAATGATGGCAAAGATTGATTTTCAGAGAAATGTCGGATTGAAAATCAATCTGCCTGATATTCAGCTTGGTTTCAAATTTCTAAATTTCGTCGGGAATAACCCATTTAGGAGGCTCAGAAAGCTTCTTTTGACGAGCTATTTCTGCTATTTCCAACATTTTGTCTAAGGACGTTTCTTTGATAAAGCTGGAGGCTTCATTTTTATATTCAGTATTTGGACAGCGATCGTCTAAAACGCATCCATTAGCGCAGTCCACCGCGCAATTTACCTGTTCGGGATTCATGTTCTCATCTTAAAAATTCGTCTTTAAGCATTTTAGTACGTCTAGTGTGAATTAAAAATCAGAGAAACTGGTTTTTAGCTATAAGCTATAAGCTATGAGCCATAAGCTTTTGAACTAGTACTTGAATCTTCTAGACAAATGCTGTTTTTTCAATCTCAATTAGAAATTAAGAAAGGGAATTCACAGTATTTTTGGTCTTTCAAGAGCTAATAGCTAATAGCTTTACAACAGATATCCTCTCAAATCTCAGTTTTTCAGCAAGCCCTATTTAGTTCCAGTTACCAATTAGGGTAAAAGCAGACCAAAAATAAGGATGATCTAAAATCAAAGTTCCGTCGGGAAAGCTAGGGGGTAAGCTCAAGTTTTCTCCATTAGACAGCTCAACTTGTTTGTCATTGACTCTAACATTGCCCTCAAGCATCTTTAACTGAGTTTGACGCAGGGCTTCTGCTTTAATTAATGTATCTCCCAAGCGATCGTAAAACTCTCCCATCAGTGCCAATGTACCAATGTCGCTAACATACCAAAGACTAGCAAGGGCAGATTTAACACCTGCCTGCACTGCTAATCCTGCAAAACCTAATTCTGCTTTTTCGTCACCCAAAGCAGTCTCGCAAGCACTCAAGACTAAAAGTTCGATGGGAGTAGCATCGCTATTCCAGCCTAATTCAGTCGATAAGTCTCGTAGCTGAGGAATTCTCAACTTGTCATCATAAAACTGGATATAAGAATCATCCAAGCTACCAGCTTTAAACTCTGCATGAGTCCCCAAATGTACGATGGGAAAAGAGGTTTCTCTGCTATTTTGAGCCTTGAAGTTTTCAATAGTAAACTGCT
The DNA here is from genome assembly GCA_039181635.1 of Cyanobacteria bacterium P01_G01_bin.19. GTDB lineage: Bacteria > Cyanobacteriota > Cyanobacteriia > Cyanobacteriales > Xenococcaceae > Waterburya. The sequence goes on from JBCDCO010000347.1 coordinate 3,315, forward strand.
CGTTGATAAACACCTCACCCTGACGCGGCTGACTGACAATCGCTTCTAGCTCGATCTCCATTGTGGGTAAAGCAGCCTGTTCAGAAAACTCAGATGCACCCATTGCCAAGATCGAGCTTTTTTCTAAATTGACATAGCGAGTATCTGTCAAGCCAAAACTAGGAACTGTTGCCAAGGCATATTTTTCAATCAAGAATTGTTCGCCATCGTGGAGTGCAGCCAAAGGCAACAAACGCAAACCAGAATCCATGGAAAACACTAAAATATCAATATCATTGGCTGCTAGTTCGGCTTCAATCGGTTCGATCAGTACTTTGTATAGCTCCTGTGCCGATCTGAGATAATCGTCTCGATTTAGCTTGTTGGAATCGCTAATTTCTTCGCGAAATTCAGTAGCTGTGGCAATCAAATCTTTACGAGAAGTGTCTTTAATAGTTTCTCTTAGGGTAAAACTTTGAGGAGTTTTGGGCGAGTCTACCTTGTTCAAATCTGCTGATGCTACTAAAGAACTCTTGCTACTAGCGAGTTGAGATTTATCAGGTAAGACTACAAAAGACTCTAGCTGATTGGCTTGAAGAGATATGTTGATAAATGCGGGATTTTTACCTGTCTGCTCTCCAAGTTCGGCAAGTCTTAGAGAAATATCCTTAACCGAAGGAATTTGACCGTATAGTTCTAATCCAGAAGAATCCATTAACTGTGTTAATTGAAATTCTTCCTGCATTTGGATCGCGATATCGGTAGGCGATTCTTGTACCTGTACTTCGTAAGCAATACGATCTACTTCTTGTCCTATATCTTGAGAATTTTCGTTATCTTCAGCGACTTCTTCTTCGGTTTCTTCCTCTGCCGCCGCTTCTTCGGTTTCTTCTAGAGCTTCTTCTTCAGCGACTTCTTCTTCACTTATTTCTGCTTGTTCTTCCGTTTCTTCTGTAGCGGCAATATCTTGTTCTTCTGCTTCTTCGATTAACTCTTCACTAGCTTCATCGTTAGTAACTGTTTCTGTATCTGTTGTTTCTTCTCCTGCAGTAGCTTCTGAATCTTCTGTTGCTCCGACACTCTCAGCCGTCGCTTCTTCTACTGCCGTACTTTCAGCTTCAATATTATTATTGTCTTCTGTTGTCTCTGGAGTATCAGCGATCGCCTCGTCTGTAATAGGAGTTTCTGTCTCGGAAATCACTTCTGTTTCAGCAGTTTCTATTCCAACGCTGGTGCTATCTTCTATTTCTACGCTATCAGCGATCGCCTCGTCTGTAGTAGGAGTTTCTGTCTCAGAAATCACTTCTGTTTCAGCAGCTTCTGTTCCAACGCTGGTGCTATCTTCTACTATTTCTAGAGTATCGGCGATCGCCTCGTCTGTAATAGGAGTTTCTGTCTCGGAAATAGCTTCTGTTTCAGTAGTTTCTGTTCCAACGCTGGTGCTATCTTCTATTTCTACGCTATCAGCGATCGCGTCATCTGTAATAGGAGTTTCTGTCTCAGAAATCACTTCTGTTTCAGCAGTTTCTGTTCCAACGCTGGTGCTATCTTCTACTATTTCTGGAGTATCGGCG
>JBCDCO010000348.1:0-4858 GCA_039181635.1 Cyanobacteria bacterium P01_G01_bin.19
AGTAAAAACAATGTATAGTGTTCAAGCTGGCATTGTGCGGTGGAGGGTTTGCTGATTTTTCTAATTATCCGATACCTATTTTTTCTCTAATTTTACTCGTTACAGCATTATCTCATTCTTCTGTCAATGCGTAAGTTCTATGATTATACTTCTTCTTAAACAACTTCTTGGAGTTAGAACTTAGTTCAAAGCTCGCTCCATATATCTACCCCAAAGAGTTGCTGCTTGATAGCTACTGCCGCGAGTGGGTGAATTATCGTCGTTGCCCAGCCAGACCCCTGTAACCAAGTCATAGTCTCTTACGGGAGCGTAGCCAATAAACCAGAGATCGACATTTTTGTCCGTCGTACCTGTTTTACCAGCTTCTCGCCTATCTATATATGCAGCTTTCCCCGTACCTTCTTCCACCGCTTCTCTAAGCATATCGGTTAATTCATCAGTAATGTCTTGGGAAATAACATCGCGATAAGTTTCTTTATCATCATCAAAGACATATATTTCGCGACAGGTATTTTTATCTCCAGAATCTTTACAGTCGCTGCCATCTAAAATGCGGTTTATGGCGTGGGGTTTATTCCAAATTCCATCATTGGCGATCGTGGCATAAGCTCCAGTCATCTCCAAAACGGTAGTTTCACTTTGTCCGATTACTACTCCAGGAGCTTCGATCAAAGGTGATTTAACTCCCAAACGCCGAGCGACATCGATCACTTTATTTAAACCCACTTCTTGCGCTACTCTTAATGCAGTGACATTTTCAGATTGAGCTAACCCGCGATACATATCGATATCGCCGCTACTGCGCTCACAGCCTCGATATTGTTGACCTTTCCAAGTTAAAGGCGCACAGGAATACTCTGTATCGGGATCTATGCCTTCTTCTAGTGCCGCTGCATAGGCAAATATCTTAAAAGTCGAGCCAGGCTGTCTTTTTGCCTGTACTACTCGATTGAACTGACTTTGATTGAAGTTTACTCCTCCAGCCAAAGCTAGTATATTGCCGTTACGACTGTCGAGAGTAACTATTGCCCCTTGAGAATAGCCCAGGCGATCGCCGTCGTTATCGATGGAATATTCTAGTGCTGATTCTGCCTTAGCCTGCATCTGAGGATCTAAACCAGTTTCAATAATAAAATTTCCTTCATTAGCCACATCCGAACCCAGCAACGCCTCCAATTCATTGAGAACATAGCTGTAAAAGTATGGCGCAACAGTACTAGAAAAAGTCTGACGGGCTTTAGGGCTAACTTCAATTCGCGATCGCCTTGCCCGATCTGCTTCTTCTTCGCCAACCATCCCCAAGACAACCATACGATCTATAATGCGATTGCGTAAGCCTACCGCTGTTTCATAGTCTTTTACGGGATTGTAAAGGTTAGGTGCGGGTAAAATGGCAACCAAGGTGGCTGCTTCAGAAAGATCGAGATCTGCCGCCGATTTCTCAAAGTAGAATTGAGCCGCATCCTCAAAGCCATAACTACCAATACCCAAGTAAACTCGATTGAGATAGGTTTTTAAAATAAAGTCTTTACTGTAGAAAGTTTCTAGCTTGATGGCAACCATCATTTCGCGAATTTTCCGTCCAGCAGTATTTTCTCTACCCACTTCGGGAAATAGACTGCGAGCTAGCTGCTGAGTCAGGGTACTCGCTCCTTGGCGTAATTCTGCTGAGGTTAGATTGATAAATATGGCTCTGGTTACGCCAATGGGATCTACACCAAAATGCCAATAAAAACGACTATCTTCTGAAGCTATGACGGCATCGGGTAAATAGGGAGAAAAATCGCCAAGTTTTTTTAGCTCCCGATGGGTATTGTTACGCGCAGTCGGATTGATTGTGGTTTCTTCATCTCCTGCGTATACCACAACTGGTAGGGTAGATTCTTGGGGAATGGGATAGACGGGAACTTTGAGCCATTCAATACTTAAAAGCAGCAGCAGCAAACTCAATATTCCTACCATGCCGTAAAGAGTGTAGCGAATGAGATATAGCCACAATGGAGGAGGATTAATATAGCTAACTGTTACTCCTGCCGCTAACTCTGGAGGACCAATCGTAAAGCTTTCTCCATGAAAGAGAGAAAAAGTTTTGAAGCGACGTTTACCTCGATAAACACCGTTGGTTGATTTCTCGTCTTGGACGATAAACGATCGCGGCTTTTTGCGGTTTCTTTTGAGAATTAAATGAGTTTGACTGACTACAGGATTGCGAACATTGATATCACAGCGAGAGCTACGACCTAATGTATAGCGATCGCCTAGTAGGGGATATACTTGCTCTTTACCGCTGGCTTCTTTAATGTGTAATTCTGGAGTTGGCTTGCCTGATTTGAAGTTGCTGGAATTAAAATTTACCTTTGCCTGAATTTTTTGTACGGCTTGAGTAACAGCTTTACTAATGGGCGATCGAGAATTTTTGCCATTAGAGGGAGGTTTACTAGTCATTAAGTCATCTCTTCAAAAGAACGCTAAAAAGTTGTGAAACTTCTGAGATTATTGATTTCGTATATTGTAAGAAATCCCAACACAAATTGATTTTGACACTAAACTTACTATTTGTCTGTTCTTCCAACTTTGTCTGTTCTTCCAACTAGATGCGGTTTTAGCGATCGCCAGGCATAAGTAATGATATGGTTAAGAATAAACTAAGTAAAATCGAGATAAGTTAACCTTCAATTAATTTGCCAAAGAATAGTTTATTAAACTCAGAACAAGAGGCGAGTAAGATTGCACCAGAGGTAGAGAGATCGCCTTTACTAGCGGATTTTATTTATCTGGGTATTTTGGCGATCGCCATTGTTGCCTTGGCATTTTCTCCTATCTTTACCAAGCTGAGTGAAATAGAAATCAGTCCTACGGCAACTATCTTTAACCGCCTTTGGATTGCAACCATTATTATGGCTGGATGGCAGCTAATTAAATCGCCGAAGGGCGATGCTGCTGTGGAAAGTGAGGCTGAAGAATTTGAATTTAATTCAAACTATGGGCAACAAGCCTTACTCGTCTCAGCTAGTGTTTGTGCCACTGTCTCCTCGCTACTTTGGGCAATTTCTTTTACTCAAACTAGCGTGGCTAGTTCGACAGTTTTACGCAGTCTGACGCCTTTATTTATTAGCTTAGGTGCCTGGCTCATTCTCAAACAGCAGTTTAACCGTCAGTTTTTGGTTGGGATGGCGATCGCGATCGCGGGAGGAATAGCGATTGGCTGGGGCGATGTACAGATCGGTCGAGGGCACTTAATTGGTGATGGTATCGCTCTTCTTTCGGCTGCTTTACATGGTGCCAATATTTTGATCGTCGGCTACTTACGCGATCGTCGATGTACTACCACCAAGATTTTATTATGGCGATGTAGTTTTGGCGCGGCGATCGCTCTACCTATAGTCTGGCTAACAGGTAGTCATTTATTTCCTGTATCAGTTGGAGGTTGGCTGACGGTAATTGCCTTGGCTGTTGTCTGTCAGACTTTTGGACAGGGTTTATTAGTTTTTAGTCTTAGGCAGTTTTCCTCTAGCTTTGTGGGAATTTTTGCCCTGCTCAAGCCGTTGTTTACTGCTATTTTGGCTTGGATTATTTTTACCGAAAGTCTCAGTATCGTCAGCATCATAGCTTTAGTATTAATCTTGTTTGGCATCTATCTAGCCAAATCGACTGATTAAAACATTGAGCATTGAACATTAAACATTGAACATTAAACATTAACGTGAGCTCGACGGAACGACAAAAACTTGAAAATTGTGTAACTCTTTAATTTTCAAAGGTCTGAATTCCTGATTCTTTCGTTATGAATAACATAACTCCTAATATGCGCAGCGGTATACCAGCATGCGGCGAACTAAGCGCCTTTGCGCGAAGCGGCTACGTCCTCGAAGGGGGATATCCACGAACGCGAATGCGTTCTAGTCCGCAGAGCGGACGATGGCACATAAGTGCTGTGGACAAGGGCACAATGTCCTTTAGGACTCCGAATTCAGGGGCGACCCACAGACGCTTTCAGCGTCTTAAATCATGCGAAGCATGATGTTAGGGCAAAGCCCTGTTCGGCGTGAGACGCAAGACAAAGGCGATTTGGTTCGCCGCATGTACGCGCCCCTGCACGAACTTCGAACTCACGTTAAACATTAACTCGTTCAAATCGAGATTCAAACCCCTGCTAAAGAGCAAATGACTGCGCCCTTAAAGAAGGATAAATGATAAATGTTAATTATCGCGATCGATTTATTATTTTTTGCTCGGTTCTTTGTTTTGCTGGGAACGTTTGTTTGGTCTTATTTTTGAACCATACATCTGACTATAAACTTGAGTGAACTCAGCACCAAACAAGATTATTTGTGCTGAATAATATACCCAAGCTAAAAATACAATCAGAGATCCCGCCGCACCGTATGCCGAACCCAAACTACCTCTGCTGATGTAAACACCAAGAAGAAACTTACCAAAGATAAACAGCAAGGCAGTAATTAAAGAGCCGACAAAGACATCCTTCCAGGTAATTTCAACATCTGGAACGTATTTAAACATCAGGCTAAACAAAAAAGTCATCAAACCCAGAGAGACAATAAAGTCGAGATTTTCCCACAGAATTTGTGAACCAGGAAGAAAGTCAACCTGATATTGACTGACGGTTGTTACGATTGTACTCAAAATCAACGACAAAATGAGCAAAAAGCCAATTACCAACACCATAAAAAATGACGATATACGTTTGCGGATAAAAAGAAAGATTCCTTGTCCTGGCTGGGGTTCGACATTCCAAACGGTATTTAAAGCATCCTGAAGTTGGGCAAAAATTCCTGAAGCACCCAACATCAACACTCCAATACTAATCAAAGACGCCAATCCTCTAATTTTTGGCTGG
>JBCDCO010000349.1:0-4778 GCA_039181635.1 Cyanobacteria bacterium P01_G01_bin.19
AGCCAGTTATTCCAGAATGCTCCCTTGGCTGTCATGCCATAGTTGGGATAGATAAAGCTATTTTGCTTCTGTTCGTCTAAATAACCTTGGGTTTTTACATAGCGATATACTCCTGTTGCTGCGCCATCGCCAAAGTGAACTCCCAAAATTGCGCCATCGCCATCAAACCAATGACCAACTCTTTGTTGGTTTCTCGACAATCTAGCAGGACCATTACGAAACAAAGATCCGTTCAATTTCGTTGGTATCTCACCAGAAATTACAGACAAAGGAGTCAAGTCAAATTCTGTAGCTGGTTTGGCGATCGCTTTCGACCAAGCTTTGTATTTTGGCGTAGTTATCATTGGTTTGTTATTTTAAAATCGAATATAAAGAACGAGTACTGCTAAGGAAAAAATCGATTTATGGGAAGGAAATTTTCAATACTATTATTAAACTTAACGTTAATTTGTACCCTAAGTTTTGTTTGGACTTGCTCTCCCGCGACTGCCTTACTTCGACAGCATCACGAAACAGAAAATGTTTTGCGCTATCACGCTCAAGATTCTTTAAAAGATCGCGATGGCAATACTTGGCAAGTATTGTTGTTTCCCGACAGTCTCCATAGTGTAGAAACATCTTACTATCTACGTTTGGTCGGCTTTCCTGGCATAAATTCTTTTGTTCATCCTCAGTCTTTAGAAGTTTTAACTAGCGAGGGAAAAATATTAACTGCACCAGATAGTTACGTCACAGGCGCACCAGCACCCAATGTCGGACAGTATACGATGACGACCATAATTGATCGCATTCCTGCCAAAGGCAGTTTAAAACTATCGACACCTTTAAAGGGTGATCGAGAGCTATCCCTCAAAATTCCCGCAAAAGTAGTGGCAGAATGGCAATTGCTGACCCGTGAAATTGAAAAGTTTTGAACACCGAGCAATCTCGGTTAGACAAAATTATCGAGTTGTAAAGTTAAAATTACTTAATCTATCACTCTTCTATTTTTGATTTATCGATTTAAAGCCTATGGTCTATGGTTTATGGCTTTTGATAGATTGTTGTAATGCGTTTTTCCTACGATCTTTTATAGTGCCAAATCTCGGTCGGGACGTTATTTTGGAATAGCGATCGGGAACCATAAATTAGGGCGTGTGATCAATTAAGGGGAAGAATGCTTTTGAGAGGATTTCAGCGAGATACAAGGAGAAAAATGTTCTGAGTAGCCATTGCTACGGAGGTTATTTTTCGACGAAGTAGGTCGTTGAAAGACCGAAAAAAGCTCTTTTTTTCTAATTGATTACACGCCCTAGTGTCCCATACTGTGAGCTATCAAAATAGCAATTTAAATCAATGAATGGAGAAGAGTTGTTATCGCTCTATCAACAAAACAATCGGGATTTTAGTCGTGCCGATCTCAGCCAGATGCAAATCATTCAGGCTTTTTTAGAGTACGTCGATCTAAGCAGATCTGAATTAGATTGGGCAAATTTAAGCGGCACCAATCTAGCAGGAGCGAACTTAAGTCGTGCTAATCTAAGCAATGCCAAGCTGATTAAAACTAATTTGGCAGGAGCGAATCTTAAAAGTGCAGATTTAGCCGAAGCAGACCTTAGTTGGGCTAATTTAGAAGGTGCTTGCCTGATTAAAGCAGATTTGAGCGATGCTAATTTAAGTCAATCTTTTTTTCGCGATGCAGACTTGAGCAATGCCGATTTGAGCAATGCTAATCTAACTAGAGCTAATTTGGCAGGAGCTAATTTAAGTCGAGCTAATCTGGCAGGAGCAGATTTAACAGGGGTAGATTTGAGTGGAGCTAATTTCAGTCGAGCCGATCTTAGTGAAGCTAATCTAAGTAATGCTAATTTGACCTATGCTAATTTTAGTCGTGCCGATCTTAGCGGCAGCAATTTACGACAGTCCAACTTACATCAGGCAACTCTTCAAGGTGCAAATCTACGTTCGGCAAACTTACGTAGTGCGGTATTATCAGGAGCAGTACTTAAAGAAAGCGATACTGGCAACAGCAGCTTTTCGACTATTTCTCAACTAAGCTTGAGTAATTTCGATCCAGAACAAAAAATTGATTTTGGCTCTGCTAATCTTTCAGGAGCTAATTTGCAAAAAGCAAATATGCAGGGTGCGAGCTTTCGATTTGCTCTACTGTTTAAAACTAATTTAGAGAAAGCAGATTTGGAAAATGCCAGTTTGGTCGATATATATATGCGCGGGGCTAATTTGCGCGGAGCAAACTTGAAAAATAGCGTTCTGAGCGGCGTGAACTGGAAAGGAACGATCATGCCCGACGGAACTATTCATCCCTAAAACATTGAACATTGAGCATTTGGTTATAAGCCTAAAATAGTTCGGGCGATATTGAAGTAGATGAGAACTCCCAAGACGTCTACTGCGGTGGTGATGAAAGGCGCGGACATTAGGGCTGGGTCGAGGTTGAGAGAACGAAATAAGAAGGGTAATGCAGAACCCGCTACAGAGGCTAAAAGTGCGATCGCCACCAAGCTGATTCCTACAGAAAATGCTACCTGCAAGCTACCCTGAAGAAAGTAAGCCCAGACTGTTGCCATTATGCCCAAAATCAAACCCAACAATATTCCTGCGGCGGCTTCGCGAAAGACAACTTTTCCCGCTCCCATATTTTGAATTTCTTCGGTATTTAACCCTCTAATCACCACGGTAGATGATTGAGCGCCGACATTTCCTCCCGTACCCGTTAGCAGAGGAATAAAAGCAGCTAAGATTACTACTTCCTGCAGGAGAGATTCGTTAAATCGAATAATTGCCCCTGTTACAGTATTGGTAATTAATAAGACAAACAGCCAAACCACTCGACGACGAGCCACCGTTAATAAGTTAGTTTGAAAATAATTATCTCCTTCTGACTGTACTCCACCCAGGGCATAAATATCTTCTGTGGCTTCTTGTTCGATAATATCAATCACATCATCTACCGTAACCACTCCCACCAGCCTTTCTTCGCTGTCAACTACGGGAATAGCGACAATATCGTATCGTTGAATGGTACGAGCAACTTCTTCTTGATCGGTATCGGTATGAACGAACACCACATCGCGAGTCATAATCTCTGCTAGCGTGGTATCTGGTGCGGCAATTACCAAGTCTCTAAGGGAGACAATTCCCGTTAGTTGGCGAGATGAATCTGTAACGTAAAGATAGTAGACTACTTCTGAGGCATTGGCTAAACTTCTAATTCTTTCTAGGGTTTCGCTAACGGTTAAACTCTCCTTAAGGGAGATATATTCGGGGGTCATGATTCGCCCCGCAGTATCATCTCCGTAACCGAGTAATATGGCTGTTGCTTGTCTTTCTTTTGGACTTAGTTGAGACAATAGACGGCGTACCACTTTCGCTGGAAGTTCATCAAACATTCTAGCGCGATCGTCAGGAGACATCTTATCTACTATGTCTAATACTTCTTGACGCTTAAATTCTTGAATCAAAGCTTGTTGAACATCAGTATTTAAGTACTCATAAACTTCGATCGCCTCTGCTTTAGACAACAGCCGAAAAGCGATTAACTGAGCCGATTCTGGCAGACCTTCAATCGCCTCGGCAATATCTACAGACTGTACAGGAATTAACAGAGATTTGGCTCCATCTAGGTTGCCATTTTCTAATAGCAATTCTAATTGCGATCGAACTAATTGTCTTAATTCGTTATGTTTAACTCCGTTTTGTATCATACATCACGTCCAATAAGATGAATCTATTATTATTTGTTTTTCTCTATCTTTGAATGAAAAAACATAGTTATTAAACATTTAAACGATTTGCTTTGAGACATTTTTGGGTTTTTTTAACATTGTTTTTAATCTTTAATTGAATCCTTTCAATCTAGTTGTGTTAACCTACTAAAAAATAGATATTTCAATTCGGTAAGCGCGTTTGTCTCAATTTGTCATAACCTCCTGGCTACATATAGATTGACAAGCTTTCTTCCGAAAAAACTATCTCAAAGCAATACTTGTTAATCAGGAGCATCTCAATGTCAATCTATGTCGGTAATCTATCCTATGAGGTTACTAAAGAAGATCTTACGACTGTTTTTGAAGAATATGGAACAGTATCCAGAGTTTCTTTGCCTACAGACCGTGAAACTGGTCGTCCCAGAGGTTTCGGCTTTGTCGAAATGGGTAACGAAGACGAAGAAACTAAAGCGATCGAAAGCTTAGATGGTGCTGAGTGGATGGGAAGAGAATTAAGAGTGAATAAAGCTAGACCTCGCGAGAATAATCGCGGTGGTGGTGGCGGTCGTCGCTATGAAAGTTCTTCTCAAAACTATTAAAGTACCAACCCTTTAGCATTTGGGGGTAGTTTGTTGCAAAATTTTTGCCTCTTCTACCCACCTTTTAACTTGCTTTACAGGGGTAGACAGGTCTTTTCTGTTTAGGGTTGCTACCTGCAGGCGAACTATTTGACCGTGCAGGCGATGAAAAGGTGTTCGGGCTAACTGGGCTACGGATACTATGCCAGCATGTAGGATTAGTCCACAGTATTTATCTCCTACGCTAGGTATGCGAGCTAAATCTGCTAGGGCAGCCCATTTTTGAATATTTTTATGGTTTACCCGCAGCCGATTGGCTAAGGTAAGTTTGGCTTCGGCACTTCGGGTTAGAGCTAAAAGCGTTTTGGTATCCCTAATTTTGTTTTGCTCGAGTAGTGCTATCTGCGGTCGCGTCATTCCAGGTAGGCGAGCTATCGACCAGTATTGAGGCTCCATGATTTCAAAACTAATAGTTAATAGTTAATAATAGATA
>JBCDCO010000350.1:0-4757 GCA_039181635.1 Cyanobacteria bacterium P01_G01_bin.19
AAACGGTGTCCTGAAATATTCATCACATCGTCTACACGACCCATTACCCAGAAATAGCCATCCTCATCTTTACGCGCTCCATCTCCCGCAAAATATAGATACTGTCCGTCTTTGGGGGGAATATGTTCCCAATAGGTGCGACGAAAGCGATCGTCATTTTTATATACAGTACGCATCATACTGGGCCATGGATGCTTGATTACAAGATAACCTCCTTCATTTTCACCGACAGAATTACCTTCAAGATTCACCACGTCGGCAATGATTCCAGGAAAGGGAAGGGTAGCCGATCCTGGTTTGGTGGGAGTTGCTCCTGGTAAGGGAGTTAGCATAAAGCCGCCTGTCTCTGTTTGCCACCAAGTATCGACAATCGGGCATTTTTCACCACCAATGACTTTGTGATACCATATCCAGGCTTCGGGGTTGATCGGTTCTCCTACTGTACCCAGAATACGCAGAGAGGAAAGATCGCGCCTATTGGGGTGTTCGTCTCCCATTTTGATAAATGCGCGAATAGCAGTTGGTGCAGTATAAAAAATTGTTACGCCATATTTTTCGACCACATCCCAGAAGCATCCGGGGTTAGAAGGACGAGGCGCACCTTCATACATCACGGTAGTCGCACCATTGGAAAGAGGACCATAAACAATATAGCTATGCCCCGTAATCCAGCCAACATCGGCAGTACACCAATAGATATCATCGTCTTTGATATCGAACGTCCACTTAAAAGTCATGTGGGTATAGAGGTTATAGCCGCCTGTGGTGTGGACGACTCCTTTTGGTTGTCCTGTAGTGCCGCTGGTGTAAAGAATAAACAATAAATCTTCGCTGTCCATTGGTTCGGCAGGACAGTTGTCGGACGCACTGGCTTTTAGTTCGTGCCACCAATAGTCGCGTCCTTCCTGCATGACAATATCTTGCTCGGTACGTCTGACAACTAAGACGCTGTTGACGCTAGGCACGTCTGATGCGATCGCCTTATCTACCGCATCTTTGAGGGGAACGATTTTATCTTTACGCCATCCTCCATCCGCAGTGATAACTAATTTGGCTTCGGCATCCTGCAGACGAGCTTTTAAAGCTTCCGAGCTAAATCCACCAAATACAACGCTGTGAGCCGCGCCAATTCTGGCACAGGCTAGCATGGCGATCGCCGCTTCGGGAATCATCGGCATATAAATCCCCACGCGATCGCCTTTTTTCACTCCCAATTTTTTGATGGCGTTTGCCATCTGGCATACTTCTCGATGGAGTTCTGTGTAGGTAAGGGTTCTCGAATCTCCTGGTTCTCCTTCCCAAATTAAAGCTGGTTTATCTTTGCGATCGGTAGTGAGGTGACGATCCAAACAGTTGTAGGAGATGTTTATTTTGCCGTCGACAAACCATTTGGCAAAGGGTGGCTGCCAGTCCAGAGTCTTGCCCCATCTTTTAAACCAGTGTAGTTCTTTCTCTGCCAATTTTGCCCAAAAGCCTGAAGGATCTTGTTTGGCTAGGTTGTACAGTTTTTTATACTCTTCCATATTTTTGATGGAAGCCTGCGCCGAAAACTCTGCAGGAGGATTAAATACTCTTTTCTCTTGTAATATTGATTCAATAGTTGCTTCCGCCATAGTTACCCTTAACCGTATATTTGCTTACAGTTATTTGTAGCGTCGATCTTCCTACTGTGATTTAATATTCGCGCAGTTAGTAAGAATTCTTTAAACTATTGCGGCGTTGGTAATTTGATATACGACAGACAAAGTGCTTCTGTTTGTCCCTAAAGGGATACCGCTTCGCATATAGCTCTAAGCTCTAAGCTATAAGCTTTTTAAAAAGTAAGTTTAACATCATATTTGATTTACCATTACCAATATTGTTATTAAAAGATAAGGCTATATATTTTCAAAATAGTCAAACTTACTGCGAGTTATTTGTTTTTTTCTAACTCTTTTTTTTGCTGTTTCAATTCTTGATGGCAGTCTAGAAATTTAGCGTGACGAGTAATCACTTCCTTATCGAGATATTTGATGTGCTGGCGAAATATTTTTTCTGCTTCGAGAGGATAGCTTTTGGACATATCGGCTAATACCCAGCCAATACCTGTTTGAATAAAACGCCGTTTGTCTCGGACTAAATGTACGATTATTTGTTCGATTATTGAATGATATTGGCGATCGCTACTTGCGTGTCTGAATGAGACAATAGAGGCTCGATTTTGCCATAAGTTTTCAGAGGTTCTCCATCGAGCAACTATATCTGCTGCCGCTTTACCTTCTCGAACAATAATCGGGTCTAAAACTCTAGTACACATCCAGTCAGTAGTAGACCAATCAAAAAAATAGCCTTTTTGAAGCCACAAGTCGATTTCTGCCAGCAACAATTGATAATCTAGCTTTTTGAGTAAATATTTTTGGATGTATATCGTTCCAGCAAATTTATCTTCGGCAAAATCTTGGGCGATCGCATCGCCACAAATTGCTAGCTGCTCTTTAAGCGTATAGCAGTTTAATTGATTAGTTGCATACCAATTTTTAACGATGGAAGTTACTTGAGGCGTTTTTAATCCTCGATAGGCAATCGCTTCTTTTAAATAATTATCAAACCATTGTTTGGTTTTTAGGTCGCGATGTTGCTCAAAATCTGAGATGAGTTGCTCGATTAGCTGCTGTCGCTTATCTCGATTTAATTCCATCAGGATGTTTAATAAAGTGGGACTACTTGGCAGAAGGCTTTAATTTAGTTAGTTTCAGCGTGAACTTTCCTCCGCTAGTGTCGCCAAAAGCACGTACGCGCACGACATATTTTCCTGCTTCATTTATACGGGAAAAAAGTAACGAGTTGGTCGTTCCATCTGGACCATCATCATTTTCTGCCACCTTAGCTCCATCAGCAGCAATCAGCATCACCATCGAATCAAAATTATCAGAAGATAAATCGATCGCAACCTGATCTCCTTTTTCAAGCTGAATAAAGTAGTCGCGCGCAAAACCGCCTTCTCCTGTAGGGATGTCATTTTCTGTCAGAACATCAGAAATTATCTGTTCCGATCTAATTGAAGGAGGATCGTAAATTTTTGCTTGCGATCGAGCAGGAAGAGTCTGCAACCCCAGCGAACCAAAAGCAATTGTCGCAGCCAATGTGTTATACCAAGGGGACACAGACCAATTAACCATACTAATTACAGCCTAAATAATTTAAATATTTCCAATAACCTTATTATATCCAGGGGTGGAAATCTGCAAACGTAATTTTGCCAGGTTCGACGATTTATATTAGCTCGACAGTAGTAAATTTCTAAAAAACGAGAAATTTTGAACAAAGAACGCTACCATTTTTATTAACAAGAATAAAGTTTTGTAACTAAAAGTGACTGCAACCCAACCATTTAATCTTTCTACTGCATCTAGTAGCTGGCATTCTCTCAATCCGATCTGGGAAGGTGGGAAAGCAACCGTGCAGCAAGGTTTACCCCACAGTCAGCTTGCTCCTACTTGGCAAATACTTTTGTTGGGTGATGGTTCTCCCACCCATCTCTTACAGTTGCTGACAGGAGAAAGAACTGAGGTTGACGTCATTGATATGTCTTTAATTGGTAGAGAAGACGACGGCGCACCAAAAGAGATCAAAGCGATCGCCGAACCACGATTGAGAAGGCAGGTTTGGTTAAAAACTGCTTCGGGACAAAGACTAGCCTATGCTGCTTCTTGGTGGAACGCAGACATAGTAGATGATTATCTGCAAAACAGATCTCAACCTATTTGGCGTAGTCTTTCTACTTTGCATACCGAATTATATCGAGATGTTCGAGGCGTTCAGTACGGTCACTGTCCTGCTTTAGAACGAGAATTTGGCGAGAAAGCACCTTTTTGGGGTCGTTACTACATTTTTTGGCACGAACGCCGACCTTTGACACTGATTTATGAAGTATTTTCTCCCTATTTACAGAAATATTTGGGAGAAATGAGTAAAAAATCTTAGTTTTGTCAAATCTAAAGTATTTCTTACTTCTTAACGCTGTTTTTACGACCCAACTTTATACTTCCTACCAAGTACAGTTTTATTTTGTGCTTACGAACTGAAAAAATCAAAGAGGATATAAAACATGGGTTTTCTAGGAAAACTATTTGGTAAAAAAGAAGAAGATAAAGCAGCAGCAGCTGGTGATGTTTCTGTAGCAGCAGCTGCAAGTGATAATGGAATTGCACCTGAAAAAGTCGGTTTGGACGGTCAATTTGATGAAAGTGGTTTGGCAAAACGCGTTGCTAAAGCTCTAGATGATGCTGGAGTATCTGATAGCGTCGGTCTTTGGGTTGCTCAAACTGGCAGTACTGTAGTTTTGAAATATAACCCCGATGCCGAAGGAGTTTTATCTCAGGCTGAAGATATTGCTAAAGGAGTTGATGGTGCAACCGCAGTGGAAACCGTACCTAACAGCTAGATAATAAGCTAATCATCAAAATATCTCAAACAGAACTATGGGCTATGATGTGCGAGCATCTAGTCCTTTTTTGTTAGTTGTCCCTAAAGGGATACCGCTACGCATATTAGTTGTTAGTTGTTAGTCGTTAGTTGTTGATTGTTGATAAAGTTATAGTCTATTTGGCGTTGGTGAATGCGTAGTACTGTTCGTAGTTTATTTATCTGTTTGAAGATATAGTCGTTTCAATTAATTCTGAGACATTCTAGTTTGTCTGTTCGAGGGACTAGGGATTCGGGATTGGGAAGAATATATACAAGCTTTATTTGTATCATTCTTATTTAAAATGACTATA
>JBCDCO010000351.1:0-4757 GCA_039181635.1 Cyanobacteria bacterium P01_G01_bin.19
AATTAGTCTTCTGTATTGGCTATCTATACTTGAGTTAGCGATTGTTACTTAATCTATCTTTTAGATTATGACAAGGTTTTGGTTAATAATCTATGACAAATAGAGAATAGTATTTGAAAGTGCGATCGCCCTCAAAGCGATCGTTATGCTATTATTCTGGTGAATTTCAACTAGGTCGCCATGATCTGCTGAAGGTTTATTGTTTGAGCGACAAAGGCTTTAGCTTGGCGACTAATTCGCTAATATTATCTCTGTTGAGACGATAGCTTAAAGGATGAGCGATCAGTCTGGCAGTGCTTTCATATAAAATGTCAGTTTCAATTAAGCCATTTTCTTTTAGAGTTTTTCCTGTAGAGACCAAATCTACAATTGCTTCAGACATCCCCGTAATTGGTCCCAATTCTACCGAACCAGATAGAGGAACAATTTCGACTGGCAAATCTATACTGTCGAAATGGTCTTTGGCGCAGTTGACAAATTTTGACGCTACTCTTCCGTGAGGAGGCAATTCTACAGAGCGTTTATAAGGGCTGCTCTTAGGCACTGCTACAGATAAACGACAATAGCCAAATCCCAGATCTATAAGATTTGCTACTTCTGGTTTTTTTTCTCGCAATACATCATAGCCAACGACTCCTAGTTGAGCCTGACCGTATTCTACATACACTGGAACATCTTGCGCCCTAACCAAGAGAGCTCTAGCGGTATTGGTCGGATCGCTTATTTGCAGTTGACGGTTTGATTTATCTAAAAAAGCACTAAAATCTAGTCCAACATTAGCAAACAATTCAATCGTGTCTTTTAATAATGCACCCTTGGGTAAGGCAATGGTAATCATTAGGCAATAGTCAGTAATTGGTGGTTAGTAATTCGGTGTCAGTGAAGTTAGATTCAAGTACTGTTAAGGGTGAATGTCAGGGAATAAACACACAATACGCTCATAATTAGTCAAAATTTTGCAAATATAGCTGTAGGATAAATATTTACTGGTAATGGCTAGTGTTCTCGATCGCACCACAAATGGTCAGATCAAACTAACTTTAAACTAACGGGATAATATTAATTTTTTTTCAATCGCAAAAGAGGTAAACGCAATGGATTGCAGTCATATTCAGTTCTGTACTGATAAATCAGCAGTAGATTTTATTCAGTTGCAACGCTTATTTACCAAAACGGCTTTTTGGGCGCAAGAACGAAGTATTGACGCTCTTAAAATTGCGATCGCTAACAGCAACCCCATAGTTACGGTATGGGATGAGGCAAGACTCATCGGTTTTGCCAGAGCAACTTCTGACGGTATATACCGCGCGGGAATATGGGATGTAATTGTCGATCCCGATTATCAAGGCATGGGTTTAGGACGGAAGTTGGTTCAAACCGTATTATCCCATCCCTTAGTCAGTAGAGTAGAAAGAGTCTACCTCACCACAACTCATCAGCAAAGCTTCTACGAGCGGATCGGCTTTCAGCAAAATGAAACTACGACGATGGTGTTATACAACAACCCAGAGTCTACCGAAGACTTAGCTCGACGAATCAAACAGTTACCATTGAGCATTGAGCATTAAACATTAACCATTGGGCATTTAACCCCAAGCGAAACTATTGCTTAATCAATGGTCAATGATAGATGATAAATGAATTAAGCCATAACCATTCCGCCATCGACATTAAACACTTGACCAGTGATATATGCTGCTGCTGGATCTGCTGCTAGAAAGCGGATCGTACCAGCAACTTCTTCTGGCTTACCATAACGACCAAGGGGAATAAAGTCGATGATTTTATCTGACTTCAGATCTTCAGTCATGTCGGTGGCAATAAATCCTGGCGCAACTGCATTGACCGTGACACCTCGATTGGCTAGCTCTTTGGCTACCGTTTTAGTGAAACCAATTACCCCTGCTTTTGCTGCACTATAGTTAGCTTGTCCTGGATTGCCCATTTGTCCTGCAACCGAAGCAATATTAATAATTCTGCCACTGCGTTGCTTG
Organism: Cyanobacteria bacterium P01_G01_bin.19; assembly: GCA_039181635.1. Classification (GTDB taxonomy): domain Bacteria; phylum Cyanobacteriota; class Cyanobacteriia; order Cyanobacteriales; family Xenococcaceae; genus Waterburya. The sequence continues at coordinate 1,995 of JBCDCO010000351.1, forward strand.
AGCATCGGCTTACTTACTGCTTTGGTACATAAAAACACTCCTGTTAAATTGAGATCGATTACCGCCTGCCATTGTTCTGGCTTCATCCGCAGCAATAAAGTATCTTTGGTAATTCCTGCATTATTGACCAAAACATCAATGCGTCCAAAGCGATCTAAAGTTGTTTTTACTAAGCTATCTACCTGTTCTTGCTGAGAAACATCTGCCTGCAGAGCGATCGCTTCTCCCCCTGCGCTAACAATCTCCTGTACTGTTGCTTCGGCTGCTTCACTCGAACGAGCATAGTTGACGATGATTTTTGCCCCATATTTTGCTAGCTCTAAAGCAGCAGCTTTTCCGATACCTCTAGATGCACCCGTGACTATAGCTACCTGCTCTTTTAGGTGCTGTAAATCTGTTGGTAATAACTCCAAAATTTACTCCTCCTATGGCTTATCTTAAGAAACTAAATAGAATTACCATAATTTGTAATTAACTTAGCTATCATATAAGCTAATTAGTCCCCAGGACTAATTTTTCTTGGCGACCTATCTACACAAGAAAAGCAATGCCTGTGGGATAGCTTTATCCCCATTCGAGGATGTTATCCCACGAAGATGGGACAAGTGGGAAGCAGTATCTTTGAGGACACAACTACCATGGCAGTTAAAAAGCAATTTTCCAGTTTTGAAGATTTACTAGCTAGTTCCAATGTTCCTGTATTAGTTGACTTCTACGCTACTTGGTGTGGTCCTTGTCAAATGATGACTCCGATTTTAGAACAGGTAGGAGCTAACATGCGTGATCGCCTTCAGGTAGTCAAAATAGATACGGATAAATATCCTAATCTTGCTTCTAAATACCAAATCGAGGCTCTACCCACTTTGGTCTTGTTTAAGAATGGTCAACCAGCCGAGAAAATTGAGGGAGTGCATCAAGCACCACAGTTAATAAATCATCTCAGCACTTTGGTTTAGGTTACTAAAAATTGTTTAATAGTCATAGTCGTTTTAATTAACTTTTGTGCTTTCTAATTATTCTGCTCGGGGGACTGGGGTTAGGGACTAGGGATTAGGAAAAATTTTATTTCTACAATTCTTATTTAAAACAACTATATGATCAGTGTAATTTGTCAATGCTAAACTAAACCGTTTAGTAAAGAGTGTGATATGCTAAAAGTAAACTGTCCGCAGAATCTTAATGAAAGTCAGCAGAGAGAGCAACAAATCAGAAGCAAAGACAGCAGCAATTTTGCAAGGTGCGATCCAAGAATTTTTGAGTAATGGATATGCGGCTACTAGTATGGATAAAGTAGCCAAAACAGCAGGAGTTTCCAAAGCAACAGTCTACAGTCATTTTGGAGACAAAGAAACGCTGTTTAATGCTGTGATGCAAGATTTAGTTAAAGATAAATTTCAACAGGTTATTAGTTTAGAGAAGCCTCAATCTTTAGAACAAGATCCTCAGGAGGTACTGTCAAGGATCGCTCATAGAATGCTGGAAAATGCCAAAAGCGATCGCGATTTTCATGACTTTATTAGAATCGTTATTGGGGAGTCGGGGAGATTTCCCGAACTAGCCAAAGCATATGTCAACAATATTGCTAAACCAACAATCGAAATCCTGACGCAATATTTTAGCTCTCATCCACAGTTAGAATTAGCAGATCCCGCTGCCACTGTAAGAGTGATGATGGGTACATTGATTTATTATGTAATGTTACAAGAAATGATGCATGGCGCAGAAATTGTTCCTTTAGAAAGCGATCGCTTAGTCGATACTTTGACAGGCTTAATTACCAATAGCAAATTAACTAAGTCTTAATACTTTCATGAATATAAACAGCAATTTTTACATATCGCAAAATATATAGCCTAAAAGTGCCTGTTATTAATAACAAAGTCAGAGAAACAATACAACTTGTGACAGAATTACCAGAGTGAAAAGTTAACTATTATACTTATAAGTAATAAAAAATATTTATTGCACTGGATGGGGGTTGTACCGTTGTGACCCATAGCTAGGAATCGAAGGAGAGCGATCGCCAGATTCTTAGACAGTATATGAGTAAATCGATAGGTGTGGAGTTTTTATCGCTTCCTCCACTTAACTGTTACCGAGGGAAGGCGCAATCCTTCATCAAAACGGTCTTAGGTAGCAGACGCATTAGATTACTCAGCAATTTTAATTCAAAATTATAATCTTTACCTAACCTCTAGATTTGTAGCTTGGTTAGGTTTTTTTTACTTAATATTCTATTCAAAAAGACTACCAAGGTAGGATTTCCCCATTGGCATGCCAAAATGTACCAGTATTGGCTAAATTCAATTGGGCAATTCGCTCTAACAAACCCCGAACCGAAGTTCTAGGAGTAATTCCAGCCTGATTAAAATTTGTCATGCGAGTTTGTACTAATCCAGGATGCAAAATAGCCACTGCAATACCTTTTGGTTGAAGATCGACAGATAAAGACTTTCCAGCCATAGATAAAGCCACTTTAGACATCCGATAACCATAAGAACCACCAGAAGTATTGTCGTCAATCGAACCCATTCTGCTGGTCATAAAAATAACTTTAGAACCACTAGCTAACTTAGGCAGCATAGCCTTGGTGAATCTCAGTGGAGCGATCGCATTAACCTCAAACTGACGACGAATACTATCGAGGTCTAGATTATCAAGACTGATTCTCTCGACGATTGCAGCATTATTAATCAAAACGTCTATTTGAGTATCACCCAGCTTTTGTACCAGACTATCAATAGCTTCTGGGGAGGTAAGGTC
>JBCDCO010000352.1:0-4738 GCA_039181635.1 Cyanobacteria bacterium P01_G01_bin.19
ATTGTTTTTTTCTTAACCGACACACTATATTTAATAGCGAGTCAATATCCTATGTAGGGAAATACTTTACCCGCTCGGCGATCGGGATTGTCCAAGGCTTTGGTATTGCCTTTGTTTCGTTCTTTAACTAAGACCTCGTATCCCTCTCGATTGAATACTTGAGAGCGAGTCAAAACCGACATCTGGGAATTATAGTTGACATATTTGGGTTGGGGAGGATTATTATCGGGAATATCTTTGTTTATGTAAATAAATCCACCAACAACTTCTGTCAGACCTTTGTTTTTGGTAGCGACGATCGTACCTGGATTTTCAGTTTTTAATCCTAAGATCCAGAGTTGACCGCCCACGTTAGTGATTTTGGCTTTGGCACCGTCAGTTTCAGTTTCGATGTTGAGGCTTCTCGCCCAGACGTTTTGGTTGCGAGTTCTCATTAAACCAGCAGTCCGAATAAAAGTAACGTCTTCTAAAAATAAATCCCCCGTTCCTCGTTTGGTATTTTTGTAAAAATCCAAAGAAGCGTATTTAATCGCTAGCGATCGCTTTGAATCATGAACAATACTCGCGTCGTCGAGCCTTTCTAGAATGACAGTCGGTTCTGAACCATCGCGAAAAATAAATGTCGGTCCCTCGGACTTGACGAAAAAAGCGTGCATTCCCACAATCTTGTTGACGCTACCCCGAATAACGATTGGCTTTTCTACTTTGTATTTTCCATTGGGTAAAAAAACCGTTTTAACTCCTGGAGTGTCTATGGCTGCTTGAATTGCCTCTCCCGTAAAATCTTCTACGACTACAGAATTTCGCAAGTTATGTCGCAGTTCGGGAGTTTCTTTGACTGGCAAGTTCAAAGTCCGATCCTCAGTAGAAAAGCCTCTCAAGGCAGAGCCACAGTACCATTGTTCTATATCAGAATTTAGGGTCACGATCTTGCCGTCTTCGCAACTGTAAACCTCTGCTGTATTTTTGTATCCAGTCTGTCGGACATCAGCTAAAAAAGTCTGAATTGTTTTCTTTTCTCCTGGCGTACCTCTACCATTCTCTTTATACTTAGTTTCGATCGCTGGTAGTTCTACATCTCCAACTCCTTTTAATTCTGCACCAGAGAGGGTCAAGGTCGCGCTATGTCTCCGAGCAAGAATAGCTGGTACGCTATTAGTGCTGTTGAGATTCCGAATGGTTAGAATCTGCATGGCTTGGTCGATCCCTAGCTTGTTCTGATGTTCTAAGCTGATGTTTTCCATATGAACCGAATTCGTTTGTCCGCCACCAACTTTGATGCCCGTATCAAAACCAGTAACAGAAACATCTTTAACCAACAAAGGTCCGATCTCTGCCCCTGTCAGATCGATTCCGTGAGAACCTGAACCATCGCTTGAAGTAACAGCAACATCAAAAATACCACCACCGTTATTGGAATTGAGCTTAATGGCGATCGCATTTTTGTTTTCCGAACCAGTATCTACGGTTAAGTTTTCGATTCGGTTAAAAAAGCCGTTGGCTTCGTTGTGTTTGGTGTCGATAACTGCTTTGGGTTCGGGTTGAGAGAATGAAAACTCGTTGTCTTGAAGCTTGATGATAGTTTTGGATTTAGTTTCTCCTAGTAAGGTAGTTCGTTTATAGCGATCGCCCCAATTTTCTCCTCTAGCCCAACTAATAGTGTCGCTGACTAAATACGTACCGTTAGGAACATAGATAATTTTGCCCTGGTTAGCAATTTCGTTACGAGCGATCGCCTTTTGAAAGGCTGCGGTATCGTCGGTTACGCCATCTCCTTTAGCACCATAGTCTTTGACATTAATTACTCCTCCCTCGGCTTCGCTGAGATTGGGAAAAACTTCCCGTCTGGGTCGAGCAGAGTCACTATTAGCAGAAGCGAAATAATCTGAAGCGCAAGAGGTTATTAGCGGAACTATTATGGCGAACAGAAAGTGTTTATAGCGCATAATCACTACACTTTTAGACTAGAAGTTTGCAGATTGTCAAAGATTTTACTGGCGAACTTAGCAACAGAATTCTGGCGAGCGAAAAGAGCCATTTGTTGATAGTTACACTGTTCGTCGGGTGACTCTTGCAGAAATTTACTCAGTCCTTTGGCAATTTTCTGGGGACTTTGGGAATCAACTGTCAAGCCTAACTGGTAGCGACGGGTAATTTCTCCCATCAGTCCATAGTCAGAAGATAGTACTGGCTTCTGAGCGACTGCGGCACGATTTAGAATTCCACTCATGCCAACGTGACGTTGATATGGGGCTAAAATAACGTCTGCTACTTCAAAGTAATTTTGAATATCTTCTTCGGGTATGTATTGGTTGTGACGAACAATCTGCACGGGAGTCGAGCGACAAACTCGATCGATTTGCTTTTGTAACCGCAGCAAATTTTCCTCAGACATCGAGCCAACGAGTAACAAGCAAAGCTGAGATGCTAGTTTTCGAGGAAGTAAGGCAACTGCTGCTAATACTTGGTCGATCCCCTTACGTTTGTTGAGATCGCCAAACAATAGATGAACTTGTCTGTTGTTTTCAATTCCCAGTTTCGATTTCATCGCCGTCCGCTCGGTTGAAGAACGATGTATTTTGACAGGATCTGGTAACGGTTCGGCTATTTGACGCTCGCCAAGACAATTAATCGGTTCGACGGCAAAAGGATCGAGACTATAAAGAGTTTCTAGATTACGGTGTTGTAAAACCCCAGACAGGATTATCTTTTCCCGCAGGTGCTGTAACTTTTCTTTCAGCGACGGGCGATCGCCAGAGAAGTTGGGATAATGGAAAGAAGGACGAAAATAAATACCAGAGAATGAACAGGGCAGACTTTTACCCAAAGCCAACGGTAGCATTCTCGTATCGAAATAAGGAATGAAGGCACGATCTACCTGCAAGCTACTTGCATATTTATCGAGCAAATTAAACTCTTGCCAAGCTCGAACCTGACGGTCTATTCCCGATCTGTAGGGCTTGAGTTTTGCTTGTTCCTCTGGCGTTAGCGAAATAAACTCTACGTTATTAGTTCGATAGTTAGCAGGTATTGCCACTACGTCGGGATGCTGCTCTAAAAATTTGGGGATTACAATTACATAAAGCGAACCCGATAGCTGCTGTTCGCACCAATAAGTTACCAGATAGCTGATATACTCTGGATAATGCCCCCCAACTGATAACTCGAAGATGAGGATACGGCGATCGTGCTGATTCATTTCAGGTATTAATAGGTAGAAAGGGCTAGTGGTTGGTAGGTAAAAGCGAAGAGTTGTTATATCTATCGATCGCAGGCTTAAAATAGTTCAATCTTTCGGCTAGGGCAACAGATTTTCGGCGAATTCTACTAGGCAAACTATTATCCCACACTCGACGGTAGAGCGCGGACATGAATCGACGATCCAAGGTAACTTGCTGGGGTTCGACAAGAGGAAAAGACATCGGGTAGGTAAACAAATCGATGCGATTGTTGCTGGCATCTTTAGTATGAGTGGCATCAACTCCCGCACCAACATTAGAAATTAGATTAACTGAGGGTACTACCACTAGCCCCGATCTAATTAGACACATATACTGAAACTGATAGTCCCAAATGTCGTAACTAATTAAATCTGAAGCAGCATCAAAGTCTCTTTTAAGGCGGAAAAATTGGCGATCGCTACCGATATAATCGCGAATGCGCTGCTGCACGGCAGGATCTTGCCAACCAGCCATCGTAAAATCATACTTTTGCCAGGTACTGCGCCAAGATGCCCATCCCCAACCGCTAAAGAAATAAGAAAAATGATAGCTTTGCCTTTTTGATTGCCACTGTTTGAGCCAGTTGGAACCATTAATCGCCATTACTTGCTCGTTATCGCGATACTTCTCCAGCATCTCCTCACAAAAGCGAAAAAATGTCGGCTGGGGCAAACAATCGTCTTCTAAAACGATCGCCTCTTCTACTAGAGAAAAAACCCAGTCAAAGCCTGTATAGGGTCTTTTACCACAGCCGAGGTTAACCTCTGAAAAGTTAGTCAACACTTCACACTTCCAATCAACGCGATCGAATATTGCTCTGGCTTCGGCACACTTTTCAGCTTCCCCTGGCTTATCGGCACGGGGTCCATCGGCTATCACCAACAGCTTTTCTGGTTTGGCTTGGCGAATCGCTTCAAACACTTTCTTAGTAGTATCTGGGCGATTAAAAATCGTAATCGCAACGGGAGTTTTCATTCTATTTACCTAATCAACAAGAACTATAGCTGATACGCTTGAGAATATTTTTCCAGGTTTATCGCAGGATATTTATCGATTAGTTTGCGATTGTCTTTGGCATAAAAACCATCTGAAATCTGATGGATATAATTTTTTACCGTCTGCTTAGTTTCGGTTTTCATGTCTAAAGTCGCTAAAGCGATCGAGGTTGCTTTAGAAATATACTTGTTGTTAGCTAGACCAGCGTGCTGTAGTTGATTTTCATATCTTTTAAGCCTAAACTTTTGAGTTCCCAGGCTTGAGTTTACTGTTTTATTAAATACATCTCGGTCTACACCAACTAAGTGATCGTCTACTATCGATAAAATCTTTTTAACAACGCTCTTGGGGTTTTGTTTGAATTCTTCGTACAGAAAAATATGAACCTTTTTAAATAAGCTCTGGTATAGTTCGATTAAATGGGAGTACAAATAAAATTCCAAATTAATTCTGTGATTACTGGAATTAAAATATGTCATGTTGCTATTCCAGACGTTTTTGTCTGTTTCATGGTAGTTTTC
>JBCDCO010000353.1:0-4733 GCA_039181635.1 Cyanobacteria bacterium P01_G01_bin.19
CGGCAGCTTGATAGAAGCGACGTACCACGGCTAACTTGAGGGCAATTGTCGCTGGTTTGTATTTCTTCTGTTGAGTCATCCAGCGACGATACTTCTTGATATCGTCTTTGGTTATGGTGACGGGATTTAGCATACGGCGATTGCCTTTTGCAACAACTTAGTCATACTTTAGTAACAATTAATATTGGAATATTATATAGCTTTTTAATTTTAGCTAAAACAAATTTGTATTATGATTTATCGCGATCGCTGTTTTGATTATGAAGATGACTATGACTATAAGCAACAACGGCGCAAGACATGAAAGTCATCGTTGATACCAGATGCGGCAAACTATGCGCCTTTCTGTTTGGTCATTAGCATTGATCGGTGGCTACTCAGAAAAAAACAGAGTAGTTAGCGTCTATAACAATAGCTGGAAACGGCTAGGTCAATTTTCTGTATCAAAAACAAATTTACTAAGAAGGAGTAATGGATTATGTGTCGCTTAACCATGTCGGGAATTACATGCGGACAAGTACTTTGTCCCGACTTTAATTCAAAGAATACAAAGCGGGAAGGAGTCCCGTTAATTGTTGAAGAAAAATAGCTGAAATAACTACATCTCATAACATTCGAGCAATGAATCTTTAACTGCATCGGACTTAGTATGACATTACGGGGAAAATAGATCTCAGGATTATTCGAGCAATCATAGCAGGAGAAAGCAATCCCTAACCACTAGTGTCCCTTCTGGCTGAAAGTTATCCAGCAGAATGGAGTGTAAAAACTGTAATTTCAGGACGACTGTTAAAGCGCAAAGACAAACCTGTCATGCCCAAGCCGCGATTGGTATATCCCAGAGTATCTTCCTCTTTATTTAAGCCGATAAAGTACTTTCGTCCGCCAGTGGGTAAAATGGGCGGTTTCATAAAGGGCAACCTAATTTGTCCTCCATGAGAATGTCCCGATAGCTGTAGAGCAAATTTATGAGTCTTAGAGCTTTTTCCGAGATAGTCTGGTTCGTGAACCAATAGAATAGCTGGAGTATCGGCTGGCAAATCGGCAACTACTTGATCTAGATCGGGAGTCCCCCAGTAAGGATCGTCAACTCCTGCAAAGGCTAATTTAGCTTCCCCTCGATGGATAATAGTGACTTGATTATTTAAGTTATTTATATTGCTCTTGGCTAAAGATCGTTCTAGCTTTGCTGTTTTATGCCCCACGCGATCATGATTTCCCAAGACAGAAAGAGTAGCATCTTGTGAAACCAATTGTCTCAAATTTTTTTCTAATTTTTGAGGATTAAAATGTCTGTAACTAGTAACAATATCTCCTGTAATAGCGATTACATTGGGACTTTGCTTATTAACTAGTTTAAAAATTCTCTTTAATCTTTTTTCGGGCATGGAGTGGCTGACATGAAGGTCGCTAATTTGAACCACTTTAAAATCTTCAAATGCGGTATCAAGATTATCGATTGTCAAATCTATTGGTACAATTTGAATCCAGTTAGGCTCTATTTTACCGCTATAAATATATAAACTGACGAACAATATTAATGCTGCCACCGTAAATTTACTTATCCATTTTCTGATGGTATTAGATAAATCAGAATATTGCCAAGCAACCATAAGTAAATTAGTTAAAAAAAATAAAAATACTTTTCCATATTAGTCTTTTTTTCCAGGTAGGACTACTAACCTGATAATTTTGAAAGTATTGCCCGATTCGATTCTAATTAATTAGTAGGATTTCATAATGAAGCACACAATTATTACAGGTGGCTCTAGTGGCATAGGCAAGGCAACTGCAAAACTAGTAGTCCAGCAAGGAGCAAATATTTCTTTGATTGCTCGCGATCGCCAAAAGCTAGAAAGTGCGCGACAGGAGATCGCGCAAGCAATCGTTTCTCCCAAACAAAAAATTCTAATTTTTACTGCCGACGTTGCCCAGCGATCGGAAATAGAAACTGCTGTCGACAGTGCGATCGCCAGTCTAGGAACACCAGATTTATTGATTACTTCGGCGGGTATTGCTCGTCCTGGATATTTCTTAGAAATTCCCACAACAGTTTTTGAACAGAGTATGGCAGTCAATTATTTTGGCTCTTTATACGCCGTCAGAGCAGTGTTGCCAGCAATGGAAAAAGCCCGAAGCGGGAATATAGTCTTAATTTCCTCTGGGGCTGCCATAGTGGGTATCTATGGCTACACTGCTTATTCTCCGACTAAATTTGCCCTTCGAGGCTTGGCAGAATCTTTGAGAGGGGAACTCAAACCGAAGAATATCGGCGTCACAATTGTCTATCCTCCAGATACAGACACCCCTCAGCTAGCAGCAGAAAACAAAACCAAGCCCCTAGAAACTAAAAAAATTACCGCCACTGCCAAGACTTGGACGGCAGAAGCGGTAGCGAAAGAAATTATGGCGGGAGTCAAAAAAGGTCGTTTTGCCATCGCTCCAGGACTGGAATTAACTGTATTAAATCGCTGCCATAGTGCGATTGCTCCTTTATTAAACTGGTACTTTGATCGGATAGTCAAACAAGTAAATAAATAAAATTAAAATTTAGCATCCATATTTGATGATTGTAGAGGAAAATTAGTTGTAAAATCTTTTCTAGTCATAGGCTGGCTGATAATTAGCCCTTCTTCACCGAGGTTTTTTAGTGGCTTGCCTTCAATGTCGATCCAAACTCGATCGCCATTGCTAGAGCTGGTAGCCGTATATATTACCTGTGCGAGTCTGCTGCTCATTGAAGCGCTACCGCCGCCAGAAGTAAATTCTCGAGACAAGTTGACGTGAATACCGCGATCGTCGACTTTAAGACCCAGTAATTTGGTGTCGGGTGGAATAGCCGTAGTGTGAGCCGAATCCTGAGGAGGATTGCTAAACAGCGTCTCTAATGCCGTTTGCAGCACTCGTTCAGATTTAACCGACTTTTGAAAAGTCATCGTATTGGCAGCTAGCTTAATACTGTCATCCTGAGGATTGAGCCAATAGACTTCAACTACTTTATCTTGAGTAATTGGTTGAGGTGGGGCGGGAACCTCTTCCTTGATAATGGGAGAAGGATTGGGTTGAGTGATATCCGCTTGCTCGTTAAGAGACGATTTTGCCCACCAAGCAGCACCACCCCCCGCAGCTAGGATAAGTCCTGTAATTGCTGCTGCCACAGGAAGGGAAAAGCGATTGTTATTATTATCCGACATGGATTATGCTCCTGCTTCTGAGAGATTAGGTAGTGCGGGCAGTCGATCGGATTGAGATTTGCTCAAAGCGACGCCCTGAAAAAGATAAAAGTAAAGACAAAGATAGTCAAATCAACTGCTTTTACTTCCTTTGAGTCGAACTAGGGACTTTTTGTTTCCAATTTTAAAAAACTGGCTAGCTCTACTTTATCCTCCCCAATCTCTAATTGTAAGATACGAGCTAAAATTCCGTCTTGTTCTAGTGAGTCCAAATTTAGGCGATCGCTAATTCCCTCGGCAAAGCCATTGAGCAATCTAGAGGACATGGGACGACCATTTACCGTGCCCTTTGGATCGACCAGACTGATTTTTTTGCCACTGTCGATTTCAATTCCCAATTCCAAGCTCATGTTTAATTCTCTACTATTAGCCCTAGCGGATCTACTTGTCGGTGGTCTGTCTGATTCAAAATTACTGACGGGTCTGACCAATCTTAGATCTAAGCCCAAGCGATTATTAGGATGTAGTTCGAGGCTGAGATTTAGCAGCTGGTAGCGAATATTAGTCGAGCCCGCGCGATCGGCGATCGCCTGATTGAGAAACTGTTGTATCCGAGCGATAGTTTCTGGCGACTGCAGAGCTTGATTGAGGTCAGTTTCGGTGAGTACCAAGCGAATTGCTCCCTGAAAAGGTTGCTTTAAAGACTCTCGTATTCGGTCGATACTGTCTAGGTCGAGTCGAGCTAGGTCTAAATCTACCCGATCTGTTTCTAATTCTAAAACATCTATTCTCAGATCGGGTTCAATAACTACACCCCTAGTAGCAATTCTAACTTTTTGCAGTTTTCCCAGAGCCACAGCATAGTTAGGGGTATTATCTATCCTGACTTTTTGCTCCTCCACGCTGATAATTTGAGAGCTAATCTGGTTGGCTGCAACAAAATCGACAATTGCGCCGCCACTAGATGCCAAGGATAATAACCCCGATATTACGATTGTCAGAACTTCCATAGAGTGTTTGAGTTGCTACTCGACTGTAGCGATAGTTTAGCTCGGGTCTACTCGCATCAAAACCTGTCCGAACTCTACTGGTTCGCCATTTTGAACTGCTATTTCCATAATTTGTCCCGCTACCTCTCCTTCAATTTCGTTCATTAGCTTCATCGCTTCGATAATGCAGACAGTGTCTCCTTTATTAATGCGATCGCCTACAGAGGCAAAAGGATCTTCATCAGGAGCAGGAGCGGCATAAAACGTCCCTACCATCGGAGAGGTAATATCGACCCATTTTTTATCGTCTACCTTGGGAGTGGTAGGTGCTTCTGGTGGTGGTTCTGCTACCTTAACTGGATTCGGGCTAGCTGCTTGAGGTATCGCTGTTTCCACAACGGTTGAAGTATTAGCTGTAGCCACTTGCCCGATGGCGACTACTCCCGTTTCCTTCCTGACAGTCAATTCAAAATCATCATTTTTGAGGATTACCTCCGTGATGTCGGTTTGAGAGATCGCCCCTAGCAAGTCACGCAGTTCCTGGAAATTTATAGACACAAACTATACAACC
>JBCDCO010000354.1:0-4733 GCA_039181635.1 Cyanobacteria bacterium P01_G01_bin.19
TGAGGAAGAACGAAATTCAGTTCTTGATCGAATGCATGAGACATTTACTGAAGATATGATTCTGGTGCCAACACCACCCCAACTTGAAGCAAGCTCATTATTAAAACTAACAACTAAGCAAACAAACCGAGAACTGGCTGCGGATTTGCACTAATCTTTGAGAGAAAATTAGCTTTCTGAGCCAGAAGCCCGACATCACAGCCTCCGAAGGAGGCAAAGTCGCTTCGCGACGCTGGCGCATTGCGCCGTTTGCGAAGGATGGAGCAATCAGTGTCGGATGAATGGCGGGCTGGCATTCTGTTAATTGATGGCATTCCCGAAATTTATTCTGATAAATATATTTGTAGTGAAAAATTTTCGATTTTTAGTCTATGATAATGGTTATCATTATTTTGAATTCAAAAGATGTCCTTTCATTTATTCAGAACTTCACGGCCGACGTCGAATAAGCTTTCATCTAGAGAGTATTTCCGCAGGTCTAAAATCAAGTTTTTAAGACGCTCTCTAATTGCCAGCATAACTTGTTTAGGTGCGATCGCTCTAAATACAACAGCCACAGCCCAAGATAATTCTAGTCCAAAAATTGTCTCAACTTTCTTACCAATACATTTATTTACCCAAGCTGTTGTTGGAGATACGGGAGAGGTTGAGATTTTAATTTCTCCTGGTGCTGAGGTTCATGGTTATCAAGCTACCCCAGACGATGCAAAACTACTATCTGAAGCAGATATATTAGTGGAAAACGGTTTGGGTATGGAAGAGTTTTTATCAGCTTTAGTCTCCAATGCAGGTAACTCTAATCTTCAGCAAATTACAGCTAGTGAAGGGATTGAAGCAATCGGAGCAGAACACGACGAACACGATAAAGAAGAACATGACGAACACGGGCATGACGAACACGGACATGACGAACACGGGCATGACGAACACGGACATGACGAACACGGGCATGATGAACACGGACATGACGAACACGGACACGGACATCATCATGCAGAAGGTGATCCTCACGTTTGGTTAGATCCAGTATTAGCACAGCAACAGGTAGCGAATATTAGAGATGGTTTAATCGAAATTGACCCCAATAATGCAGATAGCTACAGTACCAATGCGGATGCTTACATTCAGCAACTACAACAACTAGACAGTGAATTTCAACAAAGATTAGCACCAGTCAAAGGTTGCAATTTTATAACTTTTCACGATGCTTTTGCTTATTTAGCTCAACGTTACGGGCTACAACAAGAAGCGATAGTACATATCCCTGAAGATAGTATTAGTCCTAGAGATATTCAACGGGTACAACAAGCTGCTAAGGAATATGGAGTTAAAGCCTTACTTACCGAACCTGGAATTAAAGACAAACGCATTCAACAGATATCCAGTGACTTGAATCTATCCTTAGAAGAGATTGACCCTCTAGAGTCGGGAGCAACTGATCCTCAACATTATTTTCGAGCTATGCAGGGGAATCTAGAAGCCTTGACAAGAGCGTGTCAATAATTAATTATCAGCGAGCGATCGACAGTTATCATTCTTAGAGGAAATTAGTCAATTGTTTGTTCTTGGTTACTTTCCTCTGCTGGAATCAAGTTAATAAATTTAATGCACCAAAACTTATCTACTAATCAACCCATTGTGACAGTTAGAAATCTCTCGGTGATGCGAGGGGAATATCTAGCAGTGGAGAATGTCTCTTTTGAGTTATCGTCAGGTACCCATACAGCGATTATTGGTCCCAATGGTGCGGGTAAGAGTACCTTGATTAAGTCTATTTTGGGCTTGGTTGAAGCGGAAACTGGTGAAATTAAGTTATTTAACTCTACTAACAAACAGTTAAAGCAATCGAAACAGGAAATTGGCTATATCCCTCAAAAGTTTCCCTTTGATCGCACTTTCCCCTTAACTGTATCTGAGTTAGTGGGTTTGGGCTTGAATAACAAACAATGGTGGTGCTCTAGTAAACGAAAACAAAAGAGAATTGATCACGCCTTAGAACAAGTTAATCTCACCAAACAAGCCCAACAGAAAATCGGCACTCTTAGCGGAGGAGAATTAAAGCGAGTCTTACTAGCTTATTGTTTGGTCGTTCCCCGTCGTCTTTTAGTCCTTGATGAAGCCTTAGCAGGAGTTGATGCTACGGGAGAAATAGAATTTGCTGCTTTACTCAATAATCTCAAACAAGAACACAACTGGACGATTTTGGAAGTTTCCCACGATTTAGATTTAGTTAGTAAGTATTGTGACTTGGTAATTTGTATGAACCGTCGCTTACTTTATCAGGGATCGCCTTCAACTACTCTTACGCCAGAAAATCTCCTAAAAATATACGGTTCTTTAATTAGTCCTACCTGTCATCATGAACCCAAACGATTTCCTGAATCTTTTTAGTTTACCCTTCATGCAACGGGCGGTAATGGGTGGTGTACTGCTTGGTATTTTAGGGGGAATTTTGGGCAGTTTTTTAATCCTGCGTCGTCTCTCCTTATTTGGGGATACCGTAGGACATTCGGCAATGTTAGGTGTGGTATTAGCTGCTTTACTAGAACTTCCTACGACTTGGACGTTAGTGGGTTTTACCGTTGCTTTTGGCTTGGGAGTAATTTATTTAATTGACAGAACCGATTTAGGTAGCGATACGGTCTTGTGTATTTCCTTATCAGGTTCGATCGCTTTAGGTACGATTGGCTTTAGTTATTTAGAAGGATATCGAGGTAATTTATTATCTATTTTATTCGGAGATATTTTAGCGATTGGTAATACCGATTTGATTTTTATATCTATACTCTTAGTTGTAACTTTAGCTTGGATAATTATCAGCTTGCCAGAGCAAATATTACTCACCCTGAACAGTGATTTAGCCATAGTAAAAGGCGTACCCGTTCGCAGACATCGCTATTTTTTTATCGTGCTTTTGGCCATAACTATTGCCCTAACTATTCGGGCGGTTGGTATCTTGTTAGTTAATGGTTTTTTAGTTATTCCTGCTGCCTCCGCTAGATTAATTTGTCAGCAGTTTGTCCCCTTTTTAGCCACTGCTGCGGGAATAGGTGCATTTAGTGGAGTCATGGGAATGGTCATTTCTGGCGCGATCGATTTGCCTAGTGGTCCGAGTATTGTTTTGGTTCAGTTGTTTGGGTTTTTGGGAGTGGCTTTATGGTGTCGGCAAGTTTGATACAATATAGCCAAAGTTCATCTTTCTGTGGGGAAACTATGCGGTCAATTGAGCAACTGACAGAGGAAATATTATCCTTGCCTAGTGCTTCAAGGGCAATTCTTGCAGACAAGTTGGTAGAAAGCTTAGAATTTGACACCGATCCGACAATTCAGTCAATTTGGGTAACTGAAGCCAAAAAGCGACGGGATGAAGTTCGGGATGGTTCCGTGCAAGCAATTCCAGGAGAACAGGCGTTGGCTCAAGTTAGACGTATGATTGAGCCGTGAAGTATGTCTTTCATCCTGAAGCACTAGCTGAATATGCTGATGCTGTTCGGTATTATACTGAGCAACGAACTGAAGTCGCACAAGCATTTATTGATGCGATCGAAGACGCAGTGTATCGGATTAGAAAATCTCCCACTCGCTACAATGCAATTGATGATGACGTTCGGCGATGTATGACTCGGAGATTTCCTTACGGGATTCTTTACACAATTGATCAGGACTATATTCTCATTTTAGCGATTATGCACTGTAGCAGAGAGCCTGGATACTGGAAAAGTCGAAAAGCAACCGATAGATGAATCCTACCAGCAGCTTGTCCCGTTTTTAGTCACTGCTGCGGGTATAGGTGCGTTTAGTGGAGTCATGGGAATGGTCATTTCTGGCGCGATCAATCTGCCTAGTGGTCCCAGTATTGTTTTGGTTCAGTTATTTGGGTTTTTGGTAGTGGCTTTATGGTGTCGGCAGGGTTAAAGATTTTTGGATTATGCTAAAACCAAGCATGAATTTAGCTTAAAGAGGTACGATTGAAATTTTCCATACTTGAATTCAAACCTATTGATTTAGAGCAGTATCAAGAGCTGTGCATTCAGTTTAGAGCAGACTCTTTTTCTTGCAGCTTTGGTTCATCAGATCGTTTCTATGAAGAGGATAGAAACGGAGCAGAAAGATATTTACAGTGGTTAAGACAGCGAATGACAGAAATTCCAAACAGTTGTTTGCACGTTTGGAAAGGAGAGCAAATCATTGGACAAATTGAGATGGGTCGTTGGAAACACAATCCTAGTGTAGGTTACATCAATTTATTTTATTTAATTCCAGAATTTCGAGGTCAAGGGTTTGGACAACAACTAGATCGATATGCTGCTAATTTTTTTCAACAACTCGGTTGTCAATCGGCTCGCTTAAGTGTCAGTCCTACCAATTTAGTTGCGATTAGATTCTATCTTAAGCATGGATAGAGCGATTTAGGAATGCGAGCAGATGCTCTTGAAGTTAACTATTTTGAGAAGATCTATTAAGCTGAGTAATATCTCAAACAGTTATATAGTGCGATCGCATTTATCTACTTATACAACGTCAGCGAATAACAAAGAGAATTTGTAATGTCAGAAAGAAACAAAAAAGTGCTCATTTTAAAATAAGAAGTGTTCTAGCAGTTAAGACCGAAGTAACAGTGGTGTAAATAAGACCCGTACGTCAGCGTGGTTCTGAGAAGAAGTTAATGTCATTGGTGAAGAAGTAATAGCTTCTATCCCGTTTAGGAGAATAAAAAGTCAAAACTGAACTCA
>JBCDCO010000355.1:0-4659 GCA_039181635.1 Cyanobacteria bacterium P01_G01_bin.19
AATTAAAGTCAAAAAACATGGTCGCCTTGCCAAGAGTATTTTTCGCAATGGTTTCGATCATCTGCGGTCTATCTTGACCGATCTAGATCTCAAACATGAAGCATTTCTTACCTCGTTAAAATTTTTGTCCTGTACTTAGTTGTAGGATAGGCAAGAATACAAATACCATCATCGATCAACAAACTTTTTGTTGCCTATCGAAGACAATCAGCAGTATGAGTTTAACCCCCGAACAACAAGCAGCCGCCTTTGCCCCCTGTAGCGTCGTCATTACTGCGGGGGCGGGTACGGGAAAGACTCATATGCTTGCCGAAAGATATCTTTATTACCTGCAAGAGAAAAATCTTTCCCCTCTGGAAATAGTTGCAGTCACCTTTACGGAAAAGGCAGCGATGGAGTTGCGATCGCGTATTCGAGCTTTAGTCAGTCGCCAGTTACCCCAACGTTTGGATTTATTGGCAGAATTAGAAGCTGCCCAAATTAGCACAATTCATGCCTTAGCCGCCCGTATTTGCCAAGAACACTTTCAATTGCTTGCTCTTCCTGCAGACTTTGAGATTCTGGATAGTTTAGAAGGGCAAGTATGGTTGCAAGATAGCTTGCAGACGGCACTAACATTACTCGAACCTCAAATATTTACAGTTATCCCTTATTCTCTACTGCTAGAGATTTTGAGTAGATTGTTAGACGATCCGCATACTGCCAGAAAAGCTTTAAACCGAGGAATGGGAGATTGGCAAAAGCTGATTTTAGATGCTCGTACCGAAGCAGTGAAAGAAATAGTCAATGATGCAGGCTGGTTTTCTAGCTGGAAAATTTTAGAACAACACCAAGGCAAACCTGGAGATAAATTAGAAGCCATTCGTCTGTCTGTAATGGAAGCGATGGCAGACTTGGAGGATGGGGTAAACATTGATCGCGCCGTGGCAACAATCGATCGCGTCAATTTAAGAGTTGGCAGTAAAAAAAATTGGCAGGATGATGGCTTAAAAATAGTTAGGAATGCTTTAAAAGTATTGCGGGAAAATGTGCGGCGAGTTGCCAGTCAGGGCTTGCTAAATTTAAGGTTAGGAGAAGCTGACGAACGATTAAGGCTGATTATTCCTACTCTCGCTAAAGCCTACGAACAAGTAGATCGATACCTCAGTAGTTTAAAGTTACAGAATAAGGTACTGACTTTTAACGATCTAGAACTGTACGCCCTCCAAGCATTACATAAAGATGAGGTGAGAGATTATTATCGCCAGAGATGGCAGGTATTTTTAGTCGATGAGTTTCAAGATACCAATCCAACTCAAGCAGAATTACTCCATTGCCTGACAAGTAAAGCCGAATTAACCATAGTAGGAGACACAAAACAGTCTATCTATGGTTTTCGACGGGCAGATGTGCGTATTTTTGGGCAATTTCGCGATCGCATTTTACAAGATGGTGGAAAAGAAGTCGTTCTTGGTACTAGCTTTCGCACCCATCAAACCCTAATTGACAAGTTAAATCGAGTTTTTGCTCCCTTGCTACAGGAAGAAAGCCAAAATCTGACAGCCTTTCGCCAATCTGAGCCGATTGAAGCTGAGACAGACAAAGATCGCAATTATCTCCAGGTTTTAATTGTGGGCGATCCTTTCCCAGAAGAAGGAAAAGAAAAGCCAGCCAAACCAAACAAAGCTCAGAGGCAAAGAGTAGAGGCATACAATCTTGCCGAAAGAATCAAACACATGCTGGAAAATAAAGCTCCTGTTTTTGATCAGGAAATGAGGCTAATTCGCCCGATTCAACCCAAAGATATTGCTATTTTGACCCGCACTTGGCAGCCTCTAGAAGTTTACAGCGAGGCTTTAGCAGCGATGAATATTCCCGTAGCCCCCGCTGGAGGCGGAAATCTTCTGGCAACCAGAGAAGCCAAAGACGGCAATATTTTATTACGTTTTTTAGCTGATTCCAGAGATAATCTTGCCTTGGTTGCGCTACTGCGGAGTCCTTTTTTTGCTTTGAGCGATCGCCTTTTACTCACAATCCGCCAATCATTTCCCGCGCCAGATCGGGATGAAGCAGAGATTTACTGGTGGGAGGAAATACAAACAGCCGATTTTGCCGAGCTAGAACAGCCGATTAAAATCCTCAAACAGCTATTAACAGCCTGTAAGTCCCAAACACCTTCAAGAATTTGGCAAATCAGCGATCGCCTGACGGGCTATAGTGCGGTAATTGCCAATCTACCTGGGGGAAAGCGCAGACTAGCAGATTGGCAGGGTTTTGGGCAGTTGGTAAAAGATCTAGAGCAGGATACTTACGATTTATTTGCCGTAGTGCGTCGTCTCAAACGGCTCTATCAGCAAGAAGTAGCAGTACCTCGCCCAAGATTGACTGCAACCAACGCCGTATCTTTAATGACTATTTTTGCGGCAAAAGGTTTGGAATGGAGTTTAGTTATCGTTGCCGATCTGAGTAAGGAACGTCCCAAAAATTCCCCTCCCATATATTTTGATACTCGGTGGGGAGTGGGAGTCAAAAGTAAAAACGCGTTGGGGGAGATGGAAAAACCCGCTCTCTATAGCTGGCTCGAATATTTACAGGATCGTAAAGAAAGAAACGAAGCCTATCGGGTACTGTATGTCGCACTAACTAGAGCCAGAGATTATTTATGGCTTAGTGCTGCCGAACCCTATAAAGGGGAATTAAATCGTCTGCAAAAAGGCTTAACTGCTGCCAATATTCCTACCTTTACCATCCCCTATACCGATGCCAAAGCTTTGCCGCCCATCCCTCAAATACCTGCGCCAGAGAATAAATTACCGCCTCTGTTGTTAAACTCCGTCGGTTCGGGATTATCAGAACTTCCTGTAACTGCTTTAACCGACTATGCTCGATGTCCTCAGCGATTTAAGCTGCACTATATTGACGGACATCCAGGCTTAGGAGAAGGATTAGCGACAGGAATGCAAATTGGAACGCTAGTCCACAAAGCCTTAGAAAATAACCTTACCCAAGCAAGGGATTTAATTCCTTTTGCGGAAGGAGAATGGTCTAAAAGCGTGTTTATAGATGCGATCGCTCTAGCTCAAAGATTCTTTCAACTGCCCGTATATAAATATTTTCGCCAGACAGCGATCGCCAAAGAACGACAGATTAGCCTGCAACTGGGCAAGCTAACTTTTAATGGAGTAATCGATTTGGTAGGAGACAACTGGGTTTTGGATTACAAAAGCGATCGCACCATCCAGCCTCAAGAACATCGCTTTCAGCTATGGGCGTATGCTCAGGCATTGAGACACGAGCGAGCTTACATTGCTTATTTAAGACACGATTTAGTTCATCAGTTTGAAGAGCATGATTTAATGCAGACTGCGCCTCTAGCCAAGGATTTATCTGACAAAATATATTGGGGCGACTACAGTGCCACCCCGACTATAGAAAAGTGTGCTTTTTGTCCCTATATTGCTTTTTGCGATGACGCTGAAATCTGACAAGCAAATCCTTAGGAATCGCTATTCTTTCGTTATGAACAACATAACTCCGAACTTCGAACTCCGAATTCCTAACTCCTAACTCCTAAGTCACGTTAAGGCACTACGCCTCATCGTAGGCTTCAATATCCAACAGATGAATATATGGCTGGGCTAATTCTTCTCGCTGAAAAGCGATCGCTCTGAGTAAATGCCAGTCTTCTAAAGCTTCAAAGGGAGTGTTGTACTCGTCTTGCTCCAAACGTTCAGCAATTGTCGCCACGTCTTCGGTTGTCATTTCAGCAATGTCTTGTCTTGTCAGCTTCAAAGTAGTCATTTGCTCTATGCTCCTATTGAGTATTAGATAGCCGATGGACTCTAAATTAAATTCTAACTTAGTTTGCTGGTTATTAGGGAGTTTGCCGAGTTATGGTTGTGGTATACTTCCCAATCACGAGCATACCTATTTTTAACTAATTCGACTAGTTCGGGAGTGTATAGAGAGTCAGCGGTAGGCAACTGCTTTAACTGTCTCAATTCTGGAGGCTATTTTTTCGTATTCACTCAAAGCATACCTATAGCGATCGTCGATTAAATCCTTTTCTACGTAGCGGTAGAGAAAAATAATCTGACAGCCAATTTTTCTCAGTTTTCTAACTATCCCCTCAATTGCTTTACCTATCTCTGTTTGGGGCGTATTGACTTCAATGCGATCGCTGACCATGTATTCGATAAAGCAAAGATCTGGAGCATGGTTAATCACATCTTCATCCATGGTAAAAACGCCCGTTATAGCTCTTACGCCACCGATCGCCGCACAAATTTCTAGATGTTCTTGCTGAAAATATTCGCGCAAATACTGTTGCAGGAAAATTCGATATCCTTCCTTTTGTACTGTGACGCTAGAACCCATATAGGCTATTTTGCATACACTAGTACTCAGCTTGTGCTTTAATCCGTGTAGATTAGCTCTAACTCGGGCATAGTTATCCATTGGTTTAGTCAATTAACAACGTCAAACCTATATCTTAATGCCAAGCGAAGGGCTGTTGTAGATAATCTGACAAACGTTGATTATAAACATCAAAGAAACTAGCAATTAGTTGGTATTTAGCATCGTTATTAGCTAATTTTTGATAGGCTCCTGGCAGATGATTGACATACTTTTCACTGGCAAATCTAGGTAATTCTAAAAAGTCAAAAACATCGTCCATCG
>JBCDCO010000356.1:0-4637 GCA_039181635.1 Cyanobacteria bacterium P01_G01_bin.19
TCGTATTGCAGGCTTCATCTCCAAAAAAGACGTTATTTTGGGTGGATTAAGAACTGGAGCTGTCTTTGGCTCTTTGTTTGGTTCTTTACTCAGTCTTTTCTCTGGAGTAGGAGTTTTGTTCATTCCCTTCATCGGTTCTGTAGTGGCAGCAGGTCCTATTACTTCAGTATTGTTAGGTGCCGCAACAGGCGCGATCGCAGGTAGTGCTGGAGCGGGATTAGCTTCGGCGTTGGCGACTTTGGGAATGCCAAAAGAAAAAGCAGCCGTATACGAAACCCGTGTTAAGGCAGGGGAATTTTTGCTCATGGCAGAAGTGCCTGCTGATAAATCTGGGCAGTATCAGCTGTTGATTGAAAGTGCAGGTGGCGAAGAAATTCACGTAAACGAATCTACCCTACCTCGTCCTTGTCCTGGTAAATGTAATGGAGTTGAAGATCTGTCTCCCGAAGTGCGCTCTCACCTATCCGAAGCAGCACAGCAAGATTTCATCGAGCATTATAATGCAGTTTTAGATGAAACTGATGATGAAACGAAGGCAGAACAGCAAGCGTGGTCGGCTATCAAAGACAAATACGACGAAGATGAAAACGGCATTTGGTCGAAAGCAAAAACCACTGCTTAAGTAGAAAGCAGTAAACGTTTTAAGTTATGGTCGTTTCAACTAACTAAGACCAATTAGTTTGAAACGGCTATAGTATTCAATAAAGACCAATTAATTTGCTTTAGCTCGACGCATATCCAACCACTGTTGCAGAATTATAGCGGCGGCTTGGCAATCTATTGCACCCTTATCGCGAGTAGAAAATTTCTTGCTGGCTTTCAGTCTCGCCTCAGCTTCAACTGAAGTCAAACGCTCATCCACATACTCTACAGGTAATTCTAAGATTCTAATCAAGCGATCGCCAAATTTTTGTACTTTTCTTGCTTGAAAGCCAATACTGCCATCGAGAGTATAAGGCATACCCAATATTAGAATTTTCACCTCTCTGGCTACAATTATTTCTTTTAGCTGTCGAATGTCTTCGGTGAAAGAAGTTCGGTAAATAGTCGTGATGCCAGTTGCGATCAAACCTGTACCATCGCATCCAGCAACTCCCATTCGTCTTTTACCGACATCCAAACCCAAGGCTGCAACTCTCTTCATATTTAGCCCGATAAAGCTCAAACCAATCCGCTGTGAGGTGGTTCAAAAGACTTACTAGAGCTACTCTGTTTTGGTGAAGAAAATTGATTGGACTTGGAATAAAAAATATTCTTTTGTCTGACAATATTTTGGTAGGAACCATACAGAGACTTAAGCCAAGATATTCTCGAGGGGATAGGTGCGCGAGCGGGTTTTAGCCCTTGAAATACGTCCGATAGTTGCAAACCTTCTAAGGGCTTTGCCTCTTTTATTTTGTGCCATACGGAGCGAGACATTAGTAAGGTATGCTCTACAGTCGTCGCACCAATTTTATTAAAGTACTCTTCTCTTTCTGGCTGATAGTCAGCAGAGACTATTTCTAGCGGTTGAGCGTGAACTTGGCGATCGTCAGCAAATCCATAGCGGCGATCGACTGACTTTTGGACTATTTGCGCCATTTGCGCAGTCAGTTTGGGATACAGCCAGGTATAAGCTGGATTTACAGTTAACTGGGCTTTGTGAGGACGAGAACCATCTTTAGAGGATTCCAGCCTAAAATAACCAATCGCTGCCTTGCGTTGGGGTTCAAACACGTAGCCACTAACCACATCAGTACCGTTGAGCCACTGGCGTATTTGACCTACAGCATTTTGTACTATGTTATTTTTAAAATCTTCTACATGGCGATCGAATACCTGGCGTAGTAGGGGAGGCATCGAAACACAGTCTAATTGGTAGAGTAATGGAGCATCAGCATTACTAATCGGCAAAAAATTGGGTAGATCTGGATCTTGCTGAGCTAGTTGAGCAATTAAGTCAGCGGAAATCTGCCAGTAGGTCATTTGAGCCAAAGGCTGGAAACCATTTTCTCGATAAAGAGCTAGGTGATTTTTTTCGTTGACGTTGACTTCTAGCATCCAGGTTCGAGCTTCCCAGATGTTTTGCAAACAATGGCGTAGTAATTGCGAGCCTATTTCTTTTTGGGATTTGAGCAATTCTAAGCTTGAAGAATTGCTGTTGAGCAAAACTCTTTCCACTCGCCAAGTACTGCGGGTACTGTTGAGGGAAGAAACTTGAATCAAACCCAACACTTCCTGTAAATGCTGGGCGACATATACCCGCCAACCATGATAGTAAGAGCGAGGCAAAAGGCTGAGAAATCTTTTTAGTCCATACCAAGAGCCAACCTGTTCTAATTCTCTATCGACAGTTATTAGACGTTTGGAGGTTTCTCTCGCAACACATTCACTGACTAGAGCATTAATCGCATCCACGTCACGATATTGAAGAGGACGAACTATGAGCTGTTCGTTATCAGGTATAGATGAAGTCATGATTTCTAAATTAGTCAACCCTTTCTAATTGCCATAAAATTTGATTTCCCTCTCGTCTGACGCGAGAAACAACCCAATTACGCCAAGACCAATGGTCGCCTCTGCTAGTAACGGCACTAGCATTAATATCCATTAGATCGGCTAATTCTGAACTACTGATTAAGTAGCCTTTACTAGCTATCTCTTCGGCGATTCTGAGGGTATCAATTAAATCTCTTAATTGAGTAACTCTCTCCTCGCTTGATATTCTAATTTCTTCCATTGTGTTGTTCGATGATTCTGTCATAGCTAGCTAGAATTTTTAGTACCTTATAAGTTAGTTCCCAAGATATTAAATATAATTAATTGTATCTTGTAGATAATAAAGTGTATCCGATAAGTCGATTACCGTCATCTTAGCTAATTTGAACGAGAGTTATCTGATATTAGGTTAGTATATCTTGAGCGTGCTGGTTGAAAATCTGGCTTTATTTCTAAAGACTTTTCATAACTAGAAATTGACTCTGCCCAACTTTCTAGTTGTTCTAAAGCACATCCTCGGTTGTACCAAAACAGGTGATTGGCGGGAGTTATTTTGATGGCATTGCTCCAACTGTCTGCTGCTGCTGCCCAATTTTTGAGTTGATATAAGGCGTGAGCGCGGTCGTTCCAGGCTTGATAATTTTGGGGATCTATTTGTAATGCCTTTTGAAAAGATTCTACGGCTTCTTGATATTTGCCCAAACGACCCAAGGCACTACCGCGATTGTGCCAAGCTTCAGATAGGTTGGGGTTGATATTTAAAGCTTTTTCCCAAGAGGCGATCGCCTTATCAAATTCTCCCCCACTTACCTGTTTTAATCCTAAATTAAACCAACCTTCAATTAGATCGATACTAGAACGGTCTAAATCGACGGGTTCTACTAAGGCTAACCCTTCAGATGATTCCTTTAGAGAATCTTCATTATTAGTCGGGGATAGATTTAGTTTTTGCGATATCTCCCGCGCCAGGCTATCGTCCTCCTGAATTAAATTCATTACCTGTTCTATATCAATTGCGGTAGGGTCAGTTTCTGGCAATTCAGCAGAATTAGCATCTTCTGGTTTTTCGTCGATCGCCATAGATAAGCTTTCGGCAGAGTCAACTATATCCAAGAGTCGCTCGCGAGAATTTGAGTTTGATTCTACAGATTCTAGTGTTGTAGGCTTTTCTGGTTCGAGATTAGTTTGAAGTGAATCATCTGTTACGGCTTCGGCTTTAGAATTGTCTAGCTCAAATTCTAAATCCTCGCTCAATCTAGCAACTGGTTCCAAATCGTTTGATTGAGAGATACTTTCTACCTGAGAACTATCTGCCCTAGGTTTTTCCAGGCGATCTTCAGTAGAGAATCCGTTTACTGACTCGATCGCTTCTGGTGACTGAATTACCGTAGCATCTTCTGTAAATGAGTCTTTACCCAGTTCTGCAAAGTCTTCAGGTAGTCGCTCGGAAAATTCTGCCTCTGTCTCCAAAGACACTTCAGGATCTTCTACGACTAAATCTGGACCCACATACTCCCAAATCACATCTTCTTGATTCCCAAACAGCAATTCTCTGCCAATTCGATTGGATGCGCTGCCAATTTCTCTAACTTCCGCAGCAGATTGGGTCAATTCTCCCAAGCGAATCATAATCGAACCCAACTGTCGTTTGGACTGAACGGGAAGATTGACGACCTTAGAGCGCAAACGTTCTAGCCAAGCGACCCAATCTTCGGCTTTACCGCGATCGCCCAACCGATCAAAAAACTTGATTATTCGGCGATCGTGCCAACCGTGAGCGACTCCCTCCAATAGTTGATTAAATAAAAATTCATAGTCAGCGTCAGATAAAAGAGATACGCTTGAATTCTGTTTCTCTTCTAGAGAATTTGCGTTTTCATCAGAATGTGAGTTGCGATCGTTTTCTGTAATTTGCCCCATCGTGTGACTCATTTGCTTTAGATCAAATATACTATTTTTATAACTTGAAAATTACCGTGCCATCCAGCCAAATAAAGCTAGAACAGACCGAGTAGCCAGCAAGCAGATGACTTCTTATAGAAAAGCTAAAATAATTTTGCTCGAACTCCACCGCCCATTAATTTGAGCAGTGATGCCTTAAGCTAGCTAAATATTGCTCAATTGTACAGGGATAATTTTTTAGTCACTAGGGGAAAAGA
>JBCDCO010000357.1:0-4629 GCA_039181635.1 Cyanobacteria bacterium P01_G01_bin.19
CGCCAGCTTCTTCTCAGATAAGAACTTTTGGCTAAGTCGGGAATTTCTGGCTCGTTTTGGACTCCTAACTGTAACATCTCATCTACATCATCATAGGTAAGACGGTAGGTAGGCTTAATTAAACTGGAATGAATTTCATATTCTTTGACTCCACCAGATTCATCGAGAATAACCCCAAAGCTAAGAGCAGAGCATACTTTGCCTTCTACCAAACTCATGGGTCCCGTAGCTAGTTCTGTAGGGAACATAGACACCATTCCTGTCGGTAGATACAGGCTAGTACTACGGCGACGAGCTTCTAGATCCAGTTCGTCTTCTGGATGTACTAAGCGAGTAGGGTCAGCAATATGAATCCAAAGTTTGACCGTACCATCATCTAAATATTCGACGCTGAGACCGTCATCAATTTCGGTAGTACTTTCATCATCAATCGTACATACTTTGAGATGGGTTAAATCTATATAGCTCGAATCAACTTCAGTAGGGTCGGATTGCAGACGAGGTTTGACCACTTCGAGTACCTTTTTAGAAAAGTTTACAGGATAAGAACTGCGACGTAAAAATAGGTTTTCGTGCTTACTCCACCATCCTATATCTATAAGTAAGTCTAGTGCTCCTTGAGGGTCGAATTTTCTACCGACTTCCTTGAGCATTTCTTGAGCTACTTTAGAAGTTCCCTCCATGCCCAGAGCTAATTTCTCGATAAACTCTAAACGCAGGCGATCGCTATCACTCCATTCTATGTCAGTTCCAGATAGAGCCTGCTTGATATGTTCAATAAACTCGCTTTTTTCTTTTTCTTTTTGTTCTTGAACTTCTAGCTGATGCTTGATTTCTTCTACTTGATTGGTCGGTCTAGGCTCGTAGCGATCGCCCTTCCGTTTAAAGTATATTTTATCCTGGCTCAACAGACAGTGAGCTGCATAACAAAGAGCTGGGGTAGTATCTGAAAACAGTAGCTCTGCCATTTGTTTAGGCGTTGTACTTGCTTCATCTTCAATTAAAATCTCCCACGCAGTCTCTAAGCTTTCAGGATCAATATATGGTTCTACTTCTGCTAAAAAGCTGGCGATCTCCGAAGGTTGATAGAGAACGCCTTCCACTGTATATTCAACTCTTTGAGGACGTAGCTTATGAGATTGTCCTCCCGCGTCAATTACGATCCAGTCTTTCTTACCTTCTGGACGCTCGGCAACTGCAAGACGACGTTCTCCTTGCACTCTGAATTCAATCAGCTTTCCTTGTTCCACCAGCTTAGTACTTGAGATTTGCTTACAACACTATTTCACAGTTTACTCTCTGCTGGCAAGTTCACTTCAAACTGAAAAGAATAGTTATGTTTTACCCTTCTTTGTTGACGAAAGGCAGAATCGCGATCGCTCTGGCTCTTTTTACTGCCACAGTTAGGTCTCTTTGTTGCTGTGCGGTTAAACCTGTAATGCGACGGGGTAAAATTTTGCCTCTTTCGGTAATAAATTTGCGTAGCAGCTCGACATCTTTGTAGTCGATTGGATCGCTAGGTTTGATGGGGGAAAGACGTTTGCGGTAGTATGCCATGATTATTGATTGTGATGTTCGGGTTTTCTATGTTCGAGTGATTTGTAATAGTTAAATAAAGGCTGAGGAGCTTTTATTTAATTTCCTTATGAACGGTGTGAGCGTTGCAATGAGTGCAGAATTTTTTTAGTTCCATTCTGCCTGTGGTGTTGCGACGATTTTTAGTAGTAGTGTATCTCGATACGCCTGGAGAACGCTTGTTAGCGTTGCTACGACACTCGGTACACTCCAAGGTAATAATGATACGAACGCCTTTCTTGCTTGCCATGATTTTTGCTGTTGCTGCTTGAGTATTATATTTTTATACGTTTACTAATATAGACACGCAGCTTACTATTTTCGCATACTACGCTGAATTTGACCAAAGATTTTTTTCATTCTTAAGTCGAGGGAAAATCCTCGTTCTGTTTGAACCATAAAAGTCTCTGTCAGGCGATCGTGTCCTGCCAAATTAGTTTCTTCATCGATCAAAGCCAGAGAGCAGTCTACCGCCAAAGGACTAAGGAGCAACAACATTGATAAACCGTTGGAAAAATTTTGTATTCCTGCGATCGCTAATGCTGAACCTATTCCAGTCATTAGTTCTCTTTTAGACAGGTTAAAAAGTTCGGGAATACGATTAAAGCGGGGATCGATAACTTTAATATCAAACAACCAACTCCCCAAGCTCTGACCCCAATTTTTATCGACGATTAATACTCGCCAGATCCACCAGGCGGGAAGAAAGACTAGCCACTGCACGATTAAGCTACTAGCAAAAAAAGAACTAATAAACCACACGCTTAAAAAATCAATTGCAAATGCCCAAACTCTTCTATCTAAAGGGACTTTGGGATATTTTCTGTAGTCTGGCTTCAAAGATCTATAATCTTCTTCATACATGATCGATCTAGCTGATTTTCTTATGAATAAATTTTAGTTCAAGTTTTTGGTAGTTAGCCATTCATGAGAAGCTGCGGTCTGACCTTTCATAACAAAGCTTTGTATTCAAAATTTCTCATTTAACAGAAAATTTGTTAAAAAGACACAGATAGTACGAGTTCTTTCTGCTGAAACTGCATCTAATATGCTGCCACAAATCTATTCTTTGGCGTTATTTTTCTTTCTATCTATTCTTTGATCTTTGATGCGATCGAGCGATAGTTATCTTAAAAGAGAACTACGTTATTTTCTGAAAGGAGCAATTCTTTAAATAGTTCGCCAACTATAATATTCGATGATAATTGATGTGTGAAAGACATAAAGACATATAGCTACTTACTGTTAACCGAGCAAAAATCACGGGCCTGTCTGTAAATTCGACTCAAATTCTTCTCGGTCTTTCAACACATTAAAGTACTTATCCATACTGGTGAGCTCAAAAAGCATTTTTATCTGTTCGTTAATAGAACATAGAAAAAAATCTACTTCAGCAGCTTTCAGAGATTTAAATGCTTTTACTAAAGCTCCAAGCCCAGAACTATCCATAAAGGTTACGTTACTAAAATCAACCAAGATAACGTGTACACCGCTATCTATGCTTTGGTTTATCCGATGTTGAAAATCAGCAGCTCTAGTCCCATCCAAAATGCCCTCAGGTTCAATTATTTGAACTACGGAATTCATATAGTAAAAACGTTTTTAATGTTGTCAAAGTTCCTGCAATTATAGCAAAAAAAGTATAGTATCAGGCAAACAAAAAACTGGCAAATGTAGTTTCTACTACAAAAACAATCCACGGTAGGAAATTTGCTGGTTTACTAATTTGCTTTGAAGCCTATCTTTGAATCTAAAGCTACTTTACTTAATTATTATTTCATTAACAAGTAAAAAAGGTGAGTATTCAAAAAATATCACCTTCAAAACATGTATTGAGTTTTAGTGTTTTTGTTCTAGCGATCAACCGAGCCCATAATGATATCTACGCTACCTAAGATTGGCATAATATCAGCTAGCTTCACTCCTTTAAGCAGTTCGGGTAAGATCTGCAAATTGTTGAAGTCAGGAGCACGAATCTTCCATCGCCATGGGAAAACATTATCATTACCTACGATAAAAATACCTAGTTCTCCCTTGCCGCTTTCCAAACGAACGTAATGTTCACCTTCAGGAATTTTGAAGGTAGGAGCAACTTTTTTGGCTACGTACTGGTATTCGAAATCATTCCATTTAGACTTACGTCCTTCTGCCATTCGCTTGGCTTCGAGATTTTCATAAGCCCCTCCAGGAATACCTTTAAGAGCCTGACGAATAATTTTAATCGATTCGCGCATCTCCCGTACTCGAACTAAATAACGAGCGAAACAATCTCCTGCTGTTTCCCAGTGAACGTCCCAATCAAAATCGTCGTAGCATTCATAGTGGTCTACTTTACGCAAATCCCATTTAACGCCAGAAGCTCTTAACATAGGTCCAGACAAACCCCAGTTAATTGCCTGTTCGCGAGAAATAGTACCTACACCTTCTACGCGACGGCGAAAGATCGGATTGTTGGTAATTAATTTTTCGTATTCATCGATTTTAGGATCGAAGTAATCGCAAAAGTCTTCGCACTTGTCGATCCAGCCATAAGGCAAGTCTACCGATACTCCACCAATGCGAAAATAGTTGTTATTGACCAGCCTTTGACCCGTGGCGGCTTCCCAAAGGTCGTAAATCAATTCGCGTTCGCGGAAAATGTAAAAGAAGGGAGTTTGAGCGCCAACATCTGCCATAAATGGTCCCAACCATAGTAGGTGGTTAGCGATGCGGTTTAATTCCAGCATGATTACTCGAATATATTGCGCTCGCTTGGGGACTTCAATACCTGCTAATTTTTCGGGCGCGTTGACGGTAATTGCTTCGTTGAACATTCCTGCTGCATAGTCCCAACGACTAACGTAGGGGACATACATCACACTGGTTCGGTTTTCAGCAATTTTCTCCATACCTCGATGAAGATAGCCAATTACAGGCTCACAATCGATTACGTCTTCCCCATCAAGAGTAACAATGAGGCGTAATACGCCATGCATTGAAGGATGATGAGGTCCCATGTTGAGAACCATGGGTTCGGTTCTAGTTTCTATTTGTGCCATAAATCAGCAATATTTC
>JBCDCO010000358.1:0-4594 GCA_039181635.1 Cyanobacteria bacterium P01_G01_bin.19
ACAGAAACAGGAATCGCCCAAGGTATATCACCTGTCTCTTCTCTTTCGGGCAAAGCTGCTAAGACGGAATAAGAATGTCCGATATTGATTGGTTTGTTACCTTTAATAGTATTGGGTTGATAAATTATGGTTCTCTCTTCAAAGCAGATATTTATCAAATGCAATTAAAATACTCGATATTTATTGCAGATATATGTCAGTCTAATGTTGATTCTGACATATTGATGGTTCTACGGGCTGTTTGGGAGTGCGACTGTCTAATATTAGTGGGTTTTCGCCCCGTTCTGTACGTCTGAGATCGTAACGGTAGAGCAACCAACGTCCTGAATCAAATATAGCCTTTTGCTGCTGGATCTGTCGTGGTAATTGCGACCATAGTTCATCCTGACTGTAAGGACTATTAAGTAGGAAAGCTCCACCTAGTTCGATAGCATCGAAAGCTAGAAATAGTTCTCGGTCGTTTTTTTTAATCAGGTTTAGGGTTTTAGCTTCCCTTAAATTTGGCGATCGCCACACCTAAAATAACTACAAAAATCATGGTTCATACTCCTAATAAACATCCTCATAAATATATGCCTTAAGTTTTGAGGTAGACTAGCTACTAGTTTTCATGACCATCCTCTCTGCTCTGAACAGAACTCATAGCCAGCGATTAAGATACTAGTTTTTCTAGTACCTGACTATAGATTAAGCAAATCGTTGGAGGAACTCGTGAAGAATCCAAATCCCAGTTAAGTTTGAGAAACAGTTTCAATGCTAATTAGCGAATCTCAACTTGGCTAACGTCAACTTTACCCACACCTGAAACATTCTGAGCAACAGTTACCAATCTATCAATTAGGGTTTGGTTAGTCACTTTGCCTTTCAAAATAATATTGCTATCGTTTTGTGCCACATAAACAGTAGATATCCTACCTAAAGCAGAGTCTTCCGCCAGTGCTTTAGCAACTCTTTTGGCTAAACCGCTAGGATCGTATTCTCCATCTAAACCAGTTCTTTCTATGGCAATAGAAGTGTTTGAATCTTTAACCAAAAGTGCTATTCGATCTTGGCAACCACCAAGTGTTATTAGAGAAATAACCAAAAGGACTAAAGTTAATGAGTTTGAGAGATTAAATTTGGCGTTCATGACCCCTATCCCAACTAAAAAGAATCTGTATGCTGAAAAATATGCCAGTGGTTAGTATGAATGACACCATGCAACTAACCACCGACTAAATTTAGAAGTTATAACCCAAGCCAATAATGAAATCGACTTCATTATCTGAATCTTCGTCAAATGCTAGCCAAACGACAGAACCATTGGCGGTTAGTTTGTTGCTGGCTTGATAATCTACACCACCTGTAACGGTTAAGCCGATGCTGCCATCATCACGAGTAGTTCCGCCAAGACCTGCACCTACGAAAGGTAAAAGTTTTCCGTTATTGAAGGGTGATTCAAAGTCATAGGTCACTGGTGCGATAACGGTAACTTCTGTATCGTCGTCAAACTCTACATCTGTCAAGACGGCAGGTCTGACAGAAAGTCGATCGGCTAATTCGAGTTTAGCATTGACAGCAAAGCCTTCATCAGTAGCACCTAGACCAATATAGTTAGATTTTTCTTGTGCTTGTGCAAGTGCGATCGCGGGAGTAGCTAAGAGCATCGCACCGACAAAACCCCAGGTAAATAAGTGACGTGAATGGAGTTTCATAATGTACCTCCTCATGGAAGATACGAGTTTTTATTTAAAGAATAATCTTAACTTGCCTCGATCTACTCAGTACTGTTATTGTGATACATATGGTTTATAGATTACTCTTTAATTACCATTTTATCTGAGCTATTTTACTTCGGCATCAAGTTGACACAATTATTTAATATACAAGTATTCACGCTACACAATATTTCTATTCTCGACGACGGTAACCCTCGCATATTTTTTAGATTCCCAGAATCACAAGAATCAGAGCGTTTTCGACAATATCTGAAGCGGCTAAAAAGACTTTAAAGAAATAGAATCGGCAAGCTCACGAGTTCTTCAAATTTTAGAATTACGATCTAAATTAGATTGGAGGAGGCTGACAAAGCAAAGATTATGACTACTCTATCCAAAAATGATGTCAAACAAAGCGAACTTCTAGATCGATTAGTCCTCAATTTTGATACTACTGAAATAGTTGGTCGTGTTAGAAAACTTTGGCTCGATGTCAATTCCCATCAAGTGAAAGGTTTGACCTGCACTTCTAGGTTGTTTGACCGTGAAAAACATAGGTTCTCATAGGATAAAGTTGTTACAGTCGGTCATGATAGCATCTTAGTCAAAACTGAAGACCCAGAGGAAGTTGAGCAACCCGAGTTCATTAATAATGTAATTGGGCTACAAGTGTGGACCGATGCTGGTAATAAAGTAGGTAAACTGGTAAATTACTGCATAGATACTACAAGTGGTGCTGTAGTTGCTTACTTGTTTACCCCTAATGGTTGGAAAGGCATTACCAATGGGACTTATATTTTGTCTCCTAATGGGGTGATTACCCTTGGCAGTCAGCGAATCATTGTGGCTGAAGCTAGTATTGAAGATGCTCAACAGTATGAAGAGGGTTTAAACAAGAAAATTCAGCACGCCAAGAAATTTATTCATGACGATATCGTCCAAGGTCAAGAAGATTTTGGTGTGGCAGTACAAAATACTCAAAAAGCTGCATCTGGGTTAAAAATAAAAGCTCATCAAGCAATCGAAGTAGCTAAAGAAAAGTTGTCTGATGCTGCTAAAAAGCTACAGCATAGGAATAAAAAAGCATCTGCTGAACCAGAAAATAGCTTAGATAAATTTGAGGCAAACAGTCTAGAAGATCGAGATTCTTCGGAAGAAATCGACCGTCATCTACCATTTTCCGATGCAGACTCAGAAATTGACACCGAAGAAACTTCTTTTACATAAGGCTGCTATACGTCCGTCAGAAATTCAAAGCTACCAGGAGGATTCCTCATGGCTAGGATAACTTTGCCAAAATCTACAGTTAAGCCTTTAGGCAACCGCGTTTTGTTGAAAACTCAAGCAGCAACAGAAAAAACCACAGGTGGAATTTTCTTACCCGATGCCGCTAAAGAAAAGCCCCAAATCGGCACGGTGGTATCAGTTGGAGTTGGAGAAATTAACGATGATGGTACTCATACTCCAATGGAGGTAAAAGTTGGTGAAAAGGTACTTTATTCTCAATACGCTGGCACAGAAATGAAACTTGGCGATGAAGACTACGTGTTACTGTCGCAACAAGATATTTTAGCCATAGTAGTCTAAGTTTTGCATCCATGCGAATAATCAGCCGAAAGCTAATTAGTAACTTTATTGCAGGTATTAAAGGAGGATCGAGATGGCTAAACAACTTCGTTTTAATAAGGATGCACGTCGGGCTTTAGAGCGTGGCATTAATCT
Source organism: Cyanobacteria bacterium P01_G01_bin.19 (assembly GCA_039181635.1). Lineage (GTDB taxonomy): Bacteria > Cyanobacteriota > Cyanobacteriia > Cyanobacteriales > Xenococcaceae > Waterburya. The sequence goes on from JBCDCO010000358.1 coordinate 3,420, forward strand.
CTTAGCAGAAGCCGTAGCGATAACTTTAGGACCGAAAGGGCGCAATGTAGTCCTCGAAAATAAATTTGGCGTACCGCAAATTGTTAATGATGGAATTACTATTGCTAAAGAAATCGATCTAGAAGACCATGTAGAAAACACAGGGGTAGCTCTGATTCGCCAAGCTGCTGCTAAAACTAATGATGTGGCTGGCGATGGTACTACTACGGCTACAGTATTAGCTCAGGCAATTATTAAAGAAGGTTTGCGTAACGTAGCAGCAGGTGCTAATCCGATGAGCCTCAGACGAGGTATTGAGAAAGCCAGCAATTATTTACTAGAGGAAATTGGCAATTGCGCTATTCCCGTAAATGATTCCAAAGCGATCGCTCAGGTAGGAACAATTTCGGCGGGTAACGACATAGAAATTGGAAATATGATTGCCGAAGCGATGGAGAAAGTGGGCAGAGAAGGGGTCATTTCTCTAGAAGAAGGAAACTCCATGACCACTGAATTAGAAATTACGGAGGGGATGCGCTTCGACAAAGGTTATATTTCTCCCTATTTTGTTACCGACACCGAAAGAATGTCTGCGGTTCTCGAAGAACCTTTGCTTTTGATTACCGACAGAAAAATTTCTTTGGCACAGGATTTAGTTCCTGTCTTGGAAAAAGTAGCTCGTGCTGGAAAATCTCTCTTAATTATCGCCGAAGATATCGAGCAAGACGCTATGGCAACGTTGGTAATCAATAAAATTCGCGGGTTACTTAATGTGACTGCGGTAAAAGCTCCTGGTTTTGGCGATCGCCGTAAAGCCATGCTGGAAGATATTGCTGTATTGACTGGTGCTAAATTGATTTCGGAAGATGCTGGCTTAACCTTAGAAATAGTCGAGTTAGATTTTCTGGGTAAAGCCCATCGGATAACTATTACTAAAGACAACACTACTATTGTCGCAGAAGGTAACCAAACCGCAGTTCAAGCACGCTGTCAGCAGCTTCGTCGTCAGATGGCGGAAACAGACTCGCAATACGACCGAGAAAAAATTCAAGAGCGTAGAACTTACGCATTGACAGAAGAATGAGATAATGCTGTAACGAGTAAAATTAGAGAAAAAATAGGTATCGGATAATTAGAAAAATCAGCAAACCCTCCACCGCACAATGCCAGCTTGAACACTATACATTGTTTTTACT
>JBCDCO010000359.1:0-4572 GCA_039181635.1 Cyanobacteria bacterium P01_G01_bin.19
CTTTATACTTCCGTCCAATTTTTTGGGCGAAACCACTATAGCCGTAGTTGACATGGTTGTTGAGGACAAATGCTCCCAAACTAAAGAAAGTAGCCAGATAAATTACGACAGCTGCGATCGCAGGTACTTTTAGTTTGCGGTTAAGATTCCATTTGGTTTGGATAATTTTAGACCACAACAGGGCGGTAGTGATCAAGATAGTGGGGGTAGCATTAAAAAAGGCTTGCAATGCATGGGAATCGTGGCGAGTGAACGCACCTTTGAAAACAATAAAGAAAAGACCAACAAAGCTTAAAACGGGCAAAATGCGCCACCAATTCTTATTTTTGAGTTCCACTATACCCACCAAACTCAAAAACGTCCCCACCCCAAATACATAAATTAAGACCTCACTCAGACGACCAGGAGTACCCATATTTGCTCCAAAACCTTTGATGATTTGCAAGCCATTAATGAGATATAGAGGAATGTCGGTCAGATTTTGCGCGGCGATCAACCAAAACGCCACAATAAAGGCCAAATATATGCCGATAATTCGCGGAAACCTTTTTAAATTAAAGCCTTCGTCCAGGGTAATCAGAATTAAAAAGCCAACACAGACAACCATGTAGCTCAACTTAGTTAAGCTTGCCAAAGCAGCAATGACGATCGTCATCACCAAGGCAGGGCCGATCTTTTTACTGACATAAAAATAAATCAGCGGCAACAAAGCTAGCAGGGTGAATTGAAATAAATCCATCCAAATGGGCCCTGCGGGGAAAAAGACAAGGACTGGAAGTAGAAAAAAAGTCGAACCTTTGCCCAAACTCACACAGTGGCGGACAATCCTAAACAACCCCGCCCAAGTTGCCACTGCAATCAGGAAGCGAAATATAAATAGATAACTATAGGTTTCGGGATAATAGAGATTGACCTGCAAAAATCCGTAGGGGCCATAGGTATAGATAAAGTCGCGACCAAATTGAATCTTGTCCCGAAAGATGACGTGCATTCCATTTGCCCAAGAGCCATCGAGATCGTATAAAAAGCCTCCTGGTTTCCAGGGCAAAAGCATAAACAAACAGAAACCTAACAGGGCGAAACCCACCAAAAGTAGTGTCAGCTTGGTCGCTATTGTTGATTTTCCTGCAACGATTGGTTTTTGATTGGGAATAGTCTTCATGGAAACGATCTCGCTTATGGCTAGGGAGACTTGGGGACTTGGGGACTAGGAGAGTAGTTTATCTTTTATCTCGTCGATTTTCAGTCTTTTATATCGACGGGATTTAACACGATTAAATATTGAGACTATAGTCCTCACGACATCTAGTTAGGTTGGGATTGTAACAAGGATCGTTATCACATAGTTGATGCCACTTTTGTTGCATATAGTTTACTTCCTGGGCAAAGCGAGCTTGCTTTTTCGGCGTATCCTCATAGCCCCTGCTTTTTGATTCGTAGTGATATAAGATTACATGAGGCAAGTGAATATTGCGATAGCCGCGACTGATAATTTTGAGACAAAAATCCACGTCGTTAAAAGCGATCGCTAGATTTTCTTCTAGTCCTCCTACCGCTTCAAACACTTCGCGGCGGCACATCAGACACGCTCCAGTAACGGCGGAATAATTGTTGATGGAGGCTAGCTGAGAGATATATCCTGGGTGAGTAATCGGGAAGTATTTGTGGCTGTGTCCCGCTACGCCGCCTATTCCCAGCACTACTCCTGCGTGCTGGATCGTATCGTCTGGATAAAGCAACATACTTCCCACCGCGCCAATGCTAGGTCTTTGAGCCTGTTCTACCATGGCTTCTAGCCAGTCTGGAGTCACAACTTTGGTATCGTTATTGAGCAGCAGCAGATAATCGCCTTCAGCTTTAGTTGCTCCGTAATTATTAATCTTAGAATAGTTAAACGGCACGTCGTAACGATAGCACTTAAAACGATTGGGTTCTTTTTCGCGCCACTTATCAAAACACCTTTGGGTTTTTTCTTCTACGCTGCCATTATCAATTACCACCACTTCGTAATTGGGGTAGGTGGTTAGAGTAAAAATTGATTCTAAGCAGACATCCAAAACATCGGCTAAATCTTTGGTGGGAATAATAATACTAACCAGTTTGGAATCGGAGATTTCGTAACGAACGATGTAAACCCCTGGAATACGATCTTTCGTCGTAATTTTTCCTGGTTCCCCTCGCCGAGCGATCGCCTCATTGATGGCTTTTTCGGCAGCTTCGGCGGCGTAGGGTTTGGCATCGGAACCCCCAGCAGTAGACTCTAAATGAATGCGCCAGTGATAGAGAATATCGGGAATATGGAATATTTTATCGGTCTGTTCGGTGATTCGTAGAACCAAATCGTAATCTTGGCTGCCCTCAAATCCAGGTCTAAAATTGCCAATCTGGTTGACGAGTGATCGTCGATAGACTCCCAAATGACAGGTATACATCCTCGATAGAAATGAGTCGGGACACCAATCTGGCTTAAAGAAGTGGTCTTGATGAACGCCATTATCGTCTACCTTATCTTCATCAGAATAAATAAAATCTGCTTCTGGATGTTGGTTGAGTAGTTCCGCAACGCTAGCTAGAGCGTGTGGAGCGAGAAGATCGTCGTGGTCTAATAGAGCGATATATTCTCCTGTAGCTAGCTCGATCGCCGAATTGGAAGAATGACAAATATGTCCGTTTTCCTCACGGTAAACTACTTTGATCCGCGAATCTTGTTGGGCAAACTCATCTAATATTTCTTTGACGTGGGGTTTACTCGAACAATCATCGGCAATACATAACTCCCAATTAACGTATGCCTGATTGCATACCGAGGCGATCGCCTGACGCAAAAATTCTGCCTCGGGATTGTACACGGGCATAATGACGCTAATTAGCGGCTTATAGGGAAAAGACTGGCACTTTGTTGTTAGTTTTCTTATGCGACGGTTGTTGGGATACTTTTTTTGCAGCCACTTGCTATAAAGTGGGGTATTGGCGGTAGGAACACCTAAAGCAACATTTTCTGCCGTAGCTTTCCCGTCTACAGGCTGAGAGTAGTTCGAGAGCAGGTAATTTTGATAGAGAATATCGTCGGTTCCGCTGCCTAAATTATTTTTTTGCTTAAAGTTCAACCACCAGGTTCTCAACTTCCAGAATTTACTGGTTTCCATTGCCACAATCAGCAGTCTAAACTGGTCTGCCTGCATTTGAGCTATTTGAGCCTGTTGCAAAGCTTCGTTCAATTTATGTTCGGAATACTGCAGTTTTTGATTGATATCAACTAGTTCCTGGTTGGCGGCTTCTAGTTCGGTTTTAGTTTGAGCTAGTTCTTGGTTAGCGGCTTCTAATTCGGTTTTAGCTTCAGTCGAGCTTTGTTCGGCTCGATCTTGCGTCTGAGATATGCGTTTTAGATCGAGCCAGTCCTGTAAGATCCAAGATTGGCAGGTTGTATCCGAATCCAAAGCGTCGCCCACAGAAGACTTGCTAAAATCTCCTTGCTCGCGAAGCTGCTGGTATAGGTTGATCGCCTCGGGAAAAAACTGAGAGATTATTGCCTGACGGTAGTGGCGATCGTCATCGCCATGAAACAGAGATGGTTCGTAAGTAGATTCAGGATACTGTAGTTCTATCTGCCACTTTTGGGCAATCGAATTTAAAACTTCTGACTGGTGCTGAATAACATCGCTAATTTCCCACAGCAAACAATTGTCTGAATGGTCTTGATAAAAATTTAAAATCGCCCGATTATAGTTGCACCACTGCTTGACGGCAAAGTTAGGATTGGTCTGAAAAATAACGTCTCCACGGCGAAACAGGGAATCGACCACTTCCCAAGGAGAACGATATACAAATATGTATTTTGCCTGAGGAATCAGCTGCGACCAAAAATCTAAAAACAAGGTAGTACGGGGATCTTTCCAACCCCAGACTGGCTTATCTTGTCTGGCTGAAATTAACTTTTTGGCGGGTAATAAATACTGTTGTTGAACTTCGATCGAGTTTAGCTCTGTCCATCCAGCAACGCTAACCCCTTGTGACTGCAGCACATTTTGATGAAACTCAACAAAGTCCAAATCTTCAAAATGTCCCTTGGGATTACCTCTGTCAACTCCCATCAGGCGATCGCCAAGATCGACTCCTGCACTTTGTAAGATGGATGCGGTCAAAGAAGTACCCGAACGGTGCATTCCCGTTAAGACGATGACAGACTGATGCGGGGGAATATTGGTCATTACTTTCGTTGTTGCTGGAGAATAGATTAGCGAATTGGATGAAAATAGAGCGAATCTTTTAAAATTAGACTACCTTACAATTCAATTATCATCTTAGTACTTGCTATCCTTTATTTTGTATTCAGGGGTCTTGCTGCTGAGTAATGCCCTAAAGGGGAAAGGGGTAAAGGGGAAGGGCAGATCGATCTGTTCTCTTACCTCGTTAAAACCATTAATTTGTCCTACGTGAGTTCGAAGTTCGGAATTCGGAGTCCTAAAGGATACCGCTCCGCATATTAGAAGTTATGTTATTCATAACGAAAGAATCAGTAATTCAGATCTTTAAAAATTAAAGAGTTACACAATTTTGAAGTTTTTATCGTTC
>JBCDCO010000360.1:0-4519 GCA_039181635.1 Cyanobacteria bacterium P01_G01_bin.19
ACCTACACCAGTGATAATAAAAGTACCGCCTCCACCCTCTCTATTTACCGCACAGCTATTTACTATGACTTCGTCGGCATCTATCGTGTCTTCAGATAGTTCTGCAAAGCTGTTGGGCAAAAAATTAACCTTGGGAATATCAATCGAACCAGATATCAAACCACTCGCATTAATATCAACCCGACTGTTGTTGTTGAGAAATTGAGGTTCGGCATTAAGGGAAAAAGAGCTAAAGTTACTGGCAAAAAAGACATCGGTAGCTAAAGTTATATCTCCCCCTATTCCATCAGCAGAAAAGGCAAAAATATCACTATCATCAAAAGCCGCAATCGAATCGGCACTGAGGGTAATATTGCCGCCGCCTCCGCCGCCATTCTCAACGTTGGTTTGAATATCGCTGTCGCCTCGCAAACGAATATCACCAGCCAAAATAGTAATTTCTCCTCCAGAAGAGCGATCGCTACGGCTTGAAATATTACCGTTATTTAAGTTTACGCTATTGTTGACCCGAGCAAAAATAGCACCTGCATCGCCTTCTCCAAAGCTGCGAACGCTGAGATTGGCATTATTATGAATCGATAAATTATCGGTCATGATGTTGATCGTGCCGCCATTGCCAGCTCCTTGAGTTATAGCACCAATACCGTTACCAAATTCCGAGTCTAAGATTCCTCTTAGTTCGATTTCTTTAGCGGCGATGGTTATTTCTCCCCCATTTCCCGTTCCGCCCGTACCAGCTCTAATCTCTCCTTCTTCAATTACCCTCAAGTTTTCGGTAGTTATAGAAAGATTTCCTGCATCTCCTGCACCCGCAGTACTGGATAAAAGTATCGATCTGCCGCCAACAGTAATAGAATCAGCAATATCTAGCGTTAGATCTCCCGCATTAGCCAAACCTTCGGCTGTTACCTCTCCTGCAGTTGCAGTAGAAATAACGCTATTTCCGAAGGTAGAAAAAGTACGACCTGCGATCGCAATGTCTCCGCCTCTACCCGTACCGACAAAGCCGTCTCCAGGAGGTGCCACAGTGGTACTAATCAAACTGTTTTCTAAAGTAATATCTGCAGTTTCAGATTCAAAAAAGATATTGCCTGCATCTCCAGAGTTAAAGGTTTCGGCAATTATTATCGTATTGGAAATATCAATCGAATCTAGAGCGTTGATAGTTGTATTTCCTGCATCTCCCGCACCTATTGTTGAGGTGGAGATACCCCCGCCATTTAGAGAGAGGGTTAATGTATCGATGTCGATATTAGCGCCGTCTCCAGAACTAATAGCTTCTGAGGTGATTACGCTATCGCTAGCAGTAAAATCATCGGTGTTAATGGAGATATTGCCAGCATTTCCCGCACCTATTGTTGAAGTAGAAATAATTACATTACTCAAAGACAGGGATGGTGTGTCGATTTCGATGTTTGCACTATCACCAGTGCCTAAATCTCCTACCGAACTCAATATTCCTGCGATCGCAGAAATGTCTGGAGGGTTCAGAGGTTTTTGCAAGTCGAGTTCTACAGAACTTGTAGCATTAATCTCAATTTTGCCAGCATTACCCTCACCATTAGTTAAAGAGTTGATCAAAAACAAACCCGTTGCTCGTAAATGACTTGTGTCGATGGTAATGTTACCAGCATTTCCTGTAATATTGATTGCTTCGGAGTTGTCCGTCAAATCTACCACCTGAGACAAATCCCCCGTGATGTTTGCGCCAGTGGTGTTTAAGATGCCGCTTTGACTGTTATCAGTTGTTTCTAGTAATGTCGTGTCTGTGGTTTTTATGTCGATGTTGCCAGCCTGAGCCTTTGTCGATTCGACGCTAGAGTTAATCCCCGCTACTAAAAAGCTATCGATCAGACTGAGGTTTCTAGATTGCAAAGAAATTGAACCTCCTCCTCCCGCGCTGGCGTTAATAAAGTAATTGTCTAAAGTAATGTTTGCTTGAGGAATGTTTTCAGGAAGAACCAGATTGCTATTATCGTCAAAGGTGACAGTTCCTTCAGTAGAAACACTACCCAGATCGATCTGTCCTCCTGGAGCAATAATTCCATCTGCGGCAGAATTGATGCCCTCTTCATCCGTATTGATATTGCTGCCCTCTAGCTCTATTTCTCCACCAAGCAAGGCAAAGTTTTGCCCTTCTGCTATGTTTAGCGGCGATCGCACTAAAATCGAACCTGGATTATTACCAAGCTGCAATCCCATTGGCACGCTAATCGTCAACAATGAGGAACTGGGTTCGACCGCACTAAATTCGGTATTATCTTCAAACAATAGGCTGTCGGCACTAGTACCAAAAAACGAACCCTCTATATCAAGGCTGCTATTCTCGCCAAATATAATCCCGTTGGGATTGAGCAGCAATAAATCTGCCGCGCCGTCTACTCCCAAAGTACCATTAATATTAGAAGGATTTTCTCCCGTGATGCGAGTAAATATTTGTTCTATGTTGTTGGGATTGGCAAAAAAAACTCGTTGTCCTTCATTAAGATTAAACTCAGAAAAGCTATGAAATAAATTGCGATCGCGAATCGCTCCGCCATCAATGCGATCGGCTGTTTCTCCTTTGACTTCTACCCCAGGAGTAACTACAGAATTTTCATTACCCAGGCTGTTATCGGGAATAATCTGAGCCAGAAAAACAGACGAGTCTTTACGCCATGATAGGTTTGGCTGTTGAGCCGATGCAAAACCGTCATATCCCAAACTTATAGCAACTGTGGCGATCGCCCGAGGCAAAAGACAATTTAACCAGCGATTAAACATTTTTGGTGTTGGTAATTTGAGTGATGACATACACAATATTACTGTTCGTCCCCAAAGGGATATCCCCCTTCGACAAAGGCGCTTAGTTTCCCCATTCGAGGATAAACGCCGCATGTACGTAGCCGCTTCGCATATAGCTATAAGCTATAAGCTTTTTTGAAACTGTAGATAAATTCAAAATTTTAAAATCATACTCTAATTTACCAACGCCACATTTTTCTCTCTATTGCTCGATCGACAAGTATCCTACTGTAAATTGAGCCAGATTTTCTAGATAAATGATAATCTCGATTCACTATCGAGGAGTTGGGCTTGATATTATCAACTATGCTAAAACTTTAAAGTATATTTTTTAATTCAATCTAAAGTATACTTATTACCTATTACCTATTACCTATTACTTACTACTTATTAATTTCCGCTTCTAGCCAATCTTGTTCGGGAATAGTCAAAAAAGCTTTTGATAAAAAATGATCGCTATGTTTATATTTTTCCTGATAGCTTAATTTCATCCAGGTTTTGATTACAGTAAAGTCGTGGCTTTTGTGGTCATAAGCAATGGAATATTTAAATAGTAGTTGTCGAATAAAATTATGCTTGAGTATTAAATCGATTAAGAAATCAATCGCAATTAAGCAGACGGAGAAAAATGGAATAGTTAAACTATATCCTGATGCCAACATTACTAAAAATATGGCAAAAAATACTAGTTGAGTTTTCAAAGATAGTGCTTTACTATGAGTAAATAAAAGATGGTATAGCCAAACAAAAATATAAAGCTTGCCAATTAAGGCGATCGACACAAAAATTGCCAGTCTATTGAGGATAGAAATAATACTCCAGCCCAGCCAAAAATAGTAAACTGGGTCTACTTTTTTTCTTTTAAACGGCGGGGGAATATCGACAATTGTTGTATGAGGAGTTCTACTGACTGCGATCGCACTATACTTGGGCTTAATTATAATGTCGCGATCGTATTCTGCCAGTGCTTTCTTTTCTTGTAATACTGATAGTGCCGCTTCTGCTTTAGGAAAACGCCGTTGGGCGTTTGGCTCGATTAATTTATCAATCCAGTCAGCCAAATTACTATCGATCCAAACAAGATCTCTAAAGTCTAGCTTGAGCTTTTTTTGCGGTAATTCAACGGGTGGTTTTCCTGTTAGAAGAAACAAGAGGGTACATCCCAAGCCATATAAATCAGTAGAGAGCAAAGCACCACCGCGAAATTGTTCGGGAGCCATATAGCCATAAGTGCCTACTACCGTACTGCCCATTACCGTGTGGTGATAAGTATCTTGTACCGCGCCAAAATCTACCAAAAATAATTTGCCTGTATCTGGCTGATAAATAATATTTTGGGGTTTAATATCTCGATGAATTACTGGTGGAGTTATTTGCTGTAGATAAACCAATATTTCTAATACTTGTTCGGCGATATTCTTAACGGTACTTTCTTCAGGAGTCCAACCCTGACTAATTAGGTGTGCCAAAGATTGACCTGGAGCTAGCTGCTGTACGATATAAAAATCGACATCATTAGCTGTTTCAATCTGAAAATAATCTAAATATTTAGGAATAGCTGGATTATCTAGCTGTTGTAATATTTTTGCTTCGCGCTCGAAAAGTTCGATCTTTTTCCAGTTTTCTAAGCCTGTCAAAGATAGAGCTTTTATTGCTACCTGGTGTTTGGTTCCTAAATCTATCGCAGCATACTTAATACTGCTTCCACCCTGCCCCAATTTGTTTAAAATGGAAA
>JBCDCO010000361.1:0-4454 GCA_039181635.1 Cyanobacteria bacterium P01_G01_bin.19
CCTCATTTGATCGCCTACTATAAAGCGGCAGATATCTGCTGGACGACTCCTCTACGGGATGGTTTGAACCTGGTAGCCAAAGAATATATTGTGGCTCATGAGGGAGAAGGAGGAGTACTCGTATTGTCAGAATTTGTGGGTGCAGCAGTCGAGTTACCTCAAGCGATTCTAACTAATCCTTATTCCCTTGATGGTATGGATCGAGCGATCGAACAAGCTCTAATTATGTCTGAGGAAGAGCAGAAAGAAAGAATGTCCAAAATGTACGAAACAGTAACTACTTATGACGTTAAGTACTGGGCAGATCGTCTTCTGAATAAGTTTAAAGATCTCAAACACGAGACGATAGCAGTGTAGAGCGCGATCGCTTTATTTTGCAGTTCGACCGTATCATCAACACAATTCGCTGATTTATTTGAGATAGACGCAGTTCTATCTTTTTTTTTACTCTAACTTGACGATTTCAAAAAGCATAGAACAGAAAAATCATGTGAAATAAATCGTCACCTCATTTAAACCCAAGCTTACTAATTTGACAATCATTTTTGTCCGAGAAGTAACATTTAGCTTGCGAAACATCTTCTTAAGAGCCTGTTTGACTGTGTTATGACCGATCCATAATTCTCTGCCAATTTCTTTATTAGTCAATCCCTGAGCAACTAAACGAGCAATTTCAATTTCTCGTGGGGTTAATAATTCTTCAATGGTATTGAACTGTAGTTGAGCGCAGTGCAAGTTTGCCAAACAAGTTGATAAATGGAGGCAAACAGCACTTAAATTGCTTAAATCGATTGAGTTAAAGCTCTGTGTTGTGCCCACACGAGCCATATTAATCGTTCCAATCAAGTTACCCCGACTGATAATCGGTCCAGTGATAATATGCTCGTGATTTCCATCGACACAACATCTTCGATAAAGTTCGCTCTGCTTCCAGGCTCCCAAAGGTAAAACTAACTCTTCATGAGCGGGTGCGTGATACTGTGCCACGTACTTCAATACAGGATCGATGGATTTACCGAATTTTTGATATTTTTCGACAAAGTTGTCGTTTACTCCTCGGACATCACAATTAACCAGATTTCCTTCACTATCACCAATATATATTCCCCAACGCTGCACGCCAAAACTTTGGCTTAGATTGTCCATTACTGAATGTCTCAAGGCAGTTTCTGTTTGAGCATTTGCCATCGCTCGAAATAAAGAATGCAAACTCATATTCGGAATTAGGAAATATACCCAACTGGGTACTATCGAGATAAACAGATTGTGTTTAATATCGTTTCAGATTAAATAAATACTGGCAATACTTTTTTATGAGCAAGCAGATTCATATTGGCTTTCTAATTTATCCTGGGGTGGTTCAATTGGACGTAATGGGGGCTTATCAAGTTCTGGCGTTTTCACCCGATGCGGTCATTCATCTAATTGGGAAAGCAAGCGATCGAGTTTTGAGCAATGAAGGGTTAATAATTTCGCCCACCGTAACATTCGAAAATTGCCCCCAGCTAGATGTTATTTGTGTTCCTGGAGGAGGTATAGGGCAAGTAGAGATTATGAAAGATGAGATAGTTTTAAATTTTCTTCAGCAAGCGAGTATGGACGCCAGATACGTCACGAGTGTATGTACTGGATCGCTGATTTTGGCTAAGGCAAATTTATTGGATGGTTATCGAGCAACTTGTCATTGGGCGTTTAGAGAACATCTTGCTGCATTGGGAGTTGAAGTAATACCTGAGAGAATAGTAATTGATCGCGATCGCATCACGGGGGCTGGTGTTACTTCTGGAATTGATTTTGGATTGACATTGACGAGCTTGTTGTGGGGAGAAGAAATGGCAAAAATGACCCAGTTAATGATGGAATACGACCCTCAACCGCCATTTAATGCAGGTAGTCCAGAAACCGCAGATAAATCTCTTGTAGAATCTTTCGCCAAATTAGCCAGTCCTTTTGTAAAAGCCTTTTGGGTAGGTATAAAATGAAGCAAAAAAAATAAGAGCCAAGTCCTTAAACCTGACTCTCACTTTTAGTACCCCCAAGGGAATTTGAATCCCTGTCGCCTCCGTGAAAGGGAGGTGTCCTAGGCCACTAGACGATGGGGGCTTAGGCGCTTGTGAGGTTGACTTAGCTCACTCACAACGTTTCTTAATATATCTAATATTATTGTGCTTGTCAACATTATTTAGCCAAAAGTTTTTGAATTGAAGTTGAAATATCACTGAATACCCCGCTGCATTTGCCTGAGACGCTTTTGTGCGGCGGGATCTAGGGTATTAAATAAAAAACGACCAGAAGGCTTCTTCTTGGTCTGTCTTTTGGTTTTGCTTTTAACCTGACGGATTGATTGTCGAACTTCTCTAGCTAGCATCTGCGCCGAACGCCATTCTGCACCATAGCCCACCACCGTCAGCTGCTGAGCGCGATCGCTGGTGGCAACAATTAGTCTGGTAGATTCTTGCTGATATTTTTTACGTGAGAATACAGCACAGAATTTTTCGATGTAGGTGTCGGCAGTTTCAGCAAATGCTGTGTAGTGAACCGATACATCTGGGGTGTGTACTTCTACACTACGAGGCGTATCTTGATAGTGGGCATCGAATACCAGCTTTGTCCGATACTCCATGGCGGCACTATAGTTGATTAAATACTCTATTAGCTCGCGGCGAGCCACTTCTAATCCTTCGCGATCGCGACTTTTTTTCAGATCCGACCAGTCGCCGATGATATTGTAACCATCGACGAGCAGTATTGCCTGATGGGAAGAGGGGGGCATTGCAATTGCTTTTGTTAAATAATTTGAATTACTATCTCACCATTTTAGGCAAAATCGTTAACAAAAAGTTAAATAACTTGAAAAAATTCTGATTGTCGGGAAGCAATTAATGGCTCGAAGCTATAATTTCTCTGTCGCTAGCAGCCTTTGCTTGAGATCTTGAGGATCTCCTTTTGCTACTACTTTTCCTCCCTCTAAAAGAAAAGCTCCGTCACAGTAATCTAATTCTTCTAAACGATGAGTTACCCATAAGGCAGTAATATTGCGTTCTCTGACCAGGTTTTTTACCTGAGCCACCAGCTCTAGCTGAGTATCGGGATCTAACAGCGCGGTTGGTTCGTCAAACATAATTACTTCGCAGTGACGAGCGATCGCTCCTGCAATTGCGATTCGCTGTTTTTGCCCTCCACTCAGAGCGTGAATTGGTCTTCTGGCAAAATCCGATAGATTGACTGCATCAAGAGCCGATCTGACTCTTTGCTTTACTTGAACTGGGGATAAATTCTCACTCACCAAGCCAAAGGCAATATCAGCACCAACCGTAGGCATGACCAGCTGATGGTCGGGATTTTGAAATACAAATCCAGTTTTATAGGGCATTACAATCGATCCGCGATCGGGAATTAGTAATCCTGCTAATAGCCTGAGTAAAGTAGATTTACCGCTACCGTTATTGCCCAAGAGCATCCAAAATTCCCCTTGGGGAACTTCTAGAGAGCAATTTTCCAGTACTTTTGCTTCAGGTGACCAACTAAAGCAAACGTCTTCTACACGGATAACTGGTGTCTGGTCTAACTTTAAGTTTGGATCGATCGAGTAAGACATTGTTATGCAAACATGTGGCAGATAATTAGCACTCTGAGATCGGCTGCGATCGTCAACACATTCAGTTAATAGCTACGGGCTATTAACTGATGAGTGGGGCAGAGCTTACTATTGATTTGTAGTAGTAGCGAAGAAGCCAGGGACTCTTCCCTCTGCCATACCGCCAGTTTTCTTGTCAATTTTGACAGCGCAGATTAAATGCGCTTTGACAGAAACTTTTTTGTTCTCCTCTTTGTCACAAGTAAGTTCGATTAAATCGGAACTACCAGAGCGCATGGCATTAGTAATTTCTTCGTAAAGACTGTAGGCAGCTGCTTCTTCCTTACGTTGTACGGAAATAGGTAAAGGGATATCTTGTAAAACTATATCAATCGTAAACATAAAACTCTAATTAAGGGTTATTACTCTTTTTGATTATCATCGATCTACACAAAAATTCCCATCTTTATTTGGCAGGGATCGATAATAATTTTAATTTTTTCTTCGTATTTCCCCTGGAAAGATCGACTATTTTATTTTAATATGTGTAATATAAGTAAAGAAAAGTTAACTTTTCTCACAATTGGCTCGCCATATATTTTTGGTCGAATCAATTAAATCGTAATAATACTAACGATCTTATCCAAACTATTTCGGAGATCAATCTATATGACAATAGCAGTAGGACGCGCGCCTGCTCAACAAGGCATCTTTGATGCAGTTGATGACTGGTTAAAACGCGATCGCTTCGTATTCGTAGGATGGTCTGGTATTCTGCTCTTCCCCTGTGCCTACATGGCAATCGGTGGATGGCTTACCTGCACCACCTTCGTGACAAGCTGGTACACCCACGGATTAGCATCCTCCTACCTAGAAG
>JBCDCO010000362.1:0-4424 GCA_039181635.1 Cyanobacteria bacterium P01_G01_bin.19
AATACACTAGAAATAAGCGCGGATTCTTAAGAGATCAAAATCCATGAATAATTCTAATCTACCCAATGTAGTGCGAAAACCCGATTGCCTTTGCTCAGAGCCGCAAAAACCTCTAGTGCAGACGCTACACGATCGCGTAAGGGGAAGAGTTCGTTATAAAGTCAGGGGATTACAGGGGTCAGAATATTTGCAACAATTTCTAGAATTCAGGTTATCTAGCAAACCAGGAATTAATCGCATCCATGCTAGTACTTGGTCGGGTAATATCCTCATATTCTATTCTATAGAACTTAATTCCCAAGCCATTGCATCTCTAATCGCAACTATTGTCGAAGAGTACAGACAACAACCTAAAAAAGCGATCGCCAATAACATGCAGAATCCTTCGCCAACTGTTTCTGCCTCCCCTCATCTCTTGTCTTTAGAATCCTGGCATCTCCGAGAAACAGAGGCAATTTTAACCGATCTAGAGACTTCTCAAGAATCGGGTTTGTCTTGGGAGAAAGTGCAATACAACCTCCAGAAATATGGGACAAATATTCTGGCAGAATTGCCCCCCCGTTCTGGGCTGAGTATTTTTATCAACTACTTTAAGTCTGTTCCCGTTGCCTTGTTAACTCTAGCAGCAGGATTATCTATAGTTACAGGGGGCATAATCGATGCTGGGGTGATTATGGGAGTTGTCTTCATCAATGCCATCTTGGGTTATGCTACCGAAAGTCAATCTGAGCGGATCATTCATTCCCTTAAAAGTCTAGTCAATACCTCTGCTTGGACAATTAGAGCCAGCAAAGTAACTCAAATTAAATCTCAAGAAATCGCGGTTGGGGATATTTTACTCCTCAAGCCTGGTAGTTACGTTGCTGCTGATGCCAGATTAATTGAAGCCGAACGCCTTACGGTTGACGAATGTACCCTAACAGGGGAAAGTGTTGGCGTTCTCAAAACTGCTCAAACTTTAACTGGTAAAGATGTCCCCTTAGCCGAACGAGCCAACATGGTATATCGGGGAACTTTAGTCACGGGAGGACAAGGATTAGCCGTGGTAGTTGCTACGGGACAATTAACCGAAATGGGACGCATTCAAGCCCTAGTAACAGAAACTACCGCACCCCAAACACCAATGGAACGACAACTTGAGCGCGTAGGAAGTCAACTCGTCTTTTTATCAAGTGGAGTATGCGGTGTAGTTTTTGCTTTGGGATTGTTGCGAGGCTATAGCGTAGTTCAGATGCTTAAAACCTCTGTTTCTCTTGCTGTTGCTGCTGTACCCGAAGGTTTACCTACTGTTGCTACCACTACCCTAGCTTTAGGAATTGGCAAAATGAGGCGGAATAATGTGCTGATTCGTCGTCTCGATGCTATGGAAGCTTTGGGTTCAGTACAAACTATCTGTTTGGACAAAACAGGGACGCTCACAGCCAATCAAATGTCTGTAGTCGAACTGTGTACAGATAACCAACGGATAGAAGTTATTGACGAACAATTTCTGGTTGCAGGAAAACCCATTAACCCCTATGGTTGGGACGAACTGTTAAAACTGATTCATGTTTCTATCCTCTGTAATGAAAGTAAAGTCGACAACCATCATGATGGCAAGTATATAGTTAACGGCTCGGCTACCGAAAATGCCCTAATGCAGATGGCGATCGCTGCTGGTATCGATATCTTGGAATTACAAGGCAAGTATCCACGCTTAGAAATCAACCATCGTTCAGAAAAGCAGAATTTCATGGGGACGATTCATGCTGTCGGGGAATCGCAAAAGCTAATAGCAGTAAAAGGTAGCCCGACAGAGGTACTGGCACTTTGTAGCTGGCAGGTCAAACAAGGTCAGCAAATTCCTCTTACTGAAGCAGATAGACAAGCAATTGAAGCAGAAAATGAGTGCATGGCAGGGAAAGCACTACGAGTGTTAGGGGTTGCCTATACTTACAATGATAATTTAGAAGACTCCGAAAACCTTATTTGGTTGGGACTAATAGGCATGAGAGATCCTCTCAGACAGGGAGTCAAAGAGTTAATTGGTTCTTTTCATCAGGCAGGAATCAAGACCGTTATGATTACGGGAGATCAAAGTCCCACTGCCTATGCTATCGGCAAGGAGTTAAATTTGAGTCAAGGAGAGTCACTAGAAACCCTCGATTCAACCGATCTAGCAGATCTCCATCCTGAAGTAATGCAAGAATTATGCGATCGCGTTCAGGTTTTTGCCCGTATCAGTCCCGCTCACAAACTGCAAATTGTTCAGGCACTCCAGCAAGCAGGAAAAGTTGTGGCGATGACGGGAGATGGGATTAATGATGCCCCAGCCCTCAAAGCAGCAGAAGTAGGCATTGCCATGGGTAATGCTGGAACCGATGCAGCAAGAGAAGTAGCTGATGTTGTCTTAGAAGATGACCGCCTGGAAACTATGATTATTGCCGTCAGCGAAGGAAGAACCATCTACAATAATATTCGCAAATCGGTTCATTTCCTCTTATCTACCAATCTGAGCGAGATTATGGTCATGTTGTTAGCTAATGGCTTGGGATTGGGACAACCCCTTAATGTGATGCAATTGTTGTGGCTCAATATGCTAACTGATATCTTTCCTGGTTTGGCATTAGCCCTCGAACCTCCAGAACCAGGAATACTCCAAGCACCGCCCCGTTCTCCCGACGAACCAATTCTCAATTCTATAGACTTCCAGCGGATTGTCTCTGAGTCCAGTGTGCTATCGATCGGCACTATGGCAGCCTATAGTTATGGCATTACTCGTTATGGCATTAGTCCTCAAGCTAGTTCTATTGCCTTTATGAGCTTAGTTACAGGTCAATTACTCCACGCTTTAAGTTGTCGTTCGACAAAACCCTTAAGTACAATTCAGTTACCATCAAACCATTATTTGACTGTTGCCCTGGGAGGATCTTTGATTCTACAACTGATCTGCCCAGTTATTCCAGGCTTGAGGAATCTACTACAGCTGACACCTTTGGATCTGCTTGACGGTGCGGTAATTGGCAATAGTGCTTTAGTGCCACTCTTGCTTAATGAAGCGACCAAAAAAGGGTAATTTTATAATTATTCTTTATTACCATGGCGATCGCCATGATGTTGTCTTCCTCTTTTACCTCGACCACAATTAGGATTTTGCCCTCGCGAACCACCTGTATAGGCAGAACGCTCTGCACAACGTTGAAAAGCAGGTAAATGATTTTCTTGGGAGGCTCTTTGTAAGTTCAAAAAAACGCGCTGAACATCAGGATATTCTGAGGTTAAAGCTAACAACCGTTGATACATCTCCCCATTCTCAATTTCGGCTTGAACCCCATTTTGACAAGCTTGCTCTACCGAAGCAGGTACTTTAACTCGATCTGCGTAGTTATCTGCGGGAAGAGAAATTTCATACTTCTGAAATAATGAAGCCAATGCTTGAATATGTCGTTCTTCGGATTGAATAATATTAATAAACGGTCTAATTTGACCGAATTTGCTAATTACTAACTGATAAGTCGCACGGGCTTTGTATTCATCTTCAAGGGCTTCAACCAAGGCAGATTCTAAATTATCTAGCATAAAATTATGCCTCAAAAGCTAATTTTGAAAAGATTAAGCAGAGAATTAACAATAGTGCTATTTTCTGCTGGCAACGATGAGCAGCAAAAAATCGTAAGCATACTCTTTCAGGAATTTGGCTGAGAACCAGAGCGTGAATCGTAAAATAGTTCTGATTCTCCGCTTTAGTTGATGAACGAAGTTAACTAATCGACGGCTACTACTTCGCTTTTTTCTACTTCAGTTTCAGCTAATTCGGCTTTGGCTTCCGCGACAATATCTTCAAGAGTTTCGCCGACTTCAGCAATTACACCTTTGCCTTTTTCATAAAGGATAATTCCTCCTTTAATAGTAGCTTTAGCCAAGGGTTTGGCAACTTTACCAGCAGCTACGGGAACTAAAACAGGTAGCAAGACTACAGCGGCAACTCCAGGAACCCCAAGGTCTTTAACTATATCTTTAATATCGGGCATAAGATGTTTGATATCCATATTCTCTGCCTCCTATAATGTTGAATTAATCTCTCCACCTTCATTATAAACTTGTTTGTTTTGTCGCCCTAGACAAGCGAAAAAAAGCTGCAAAAAAGTAATTTTTGTTTATACAAATTTAAATTTAATCTGTTATTTGAAGTAATTTACAGATCCCTGCAAAATATTTTTTTTATTTTAGTATTCGTAGACCATTTAAAGAACTAATCAGGTTGAATCTTCATGTCTAATTCTACTCAAGGTTAATACCCGCTCGCTCACGGGGTGACAACATACCTAAAAGGATGAGATGATAAGCTTTTTAGCTCGTATACCCTGTAGATAAAAAGGTAGCTTATTAGGAGTGAGTATCATTAGCTGTTCAACCCAACTATGACACATTTGAAAGTTTTCAAT
>JBCDCO010000363.1:0-4404 GCA_039181635.1 Cyanobacteria bacterium P01_G01_bin.19
AAAACTCATGTATTTTGTTCGCTTCAAGCATTTGTTCGTTTAGAGAAAATGCGTTCGACCAACTCAATTTCCAATTGGTATCAAGTACAAAGAAACTTATTTACCTTAGTTATCAGTGAATATAGTCTCAGTAATCTTTCAACTACCAGTACTATTTAGCACCCACAATATTATTTTTTTGTCAATGCGTAAGTTCTATACTCTTAACTTTTCTACCGCACCTGGACATCAAGTTTTAGCAGCAGCAGGGAAAAAGATATTACGCCCTGGAGGAAAAGCAGCAACAGAACAACTGTTTGCTTGGGCAGATTTTCAGCCAGGAGATACGGTATTAGAATTAGCAGCTAGTTTTGGTGAAAGTGCGATCGCGATCGCTAAAAGATTCGATGTTCGCGTAGTAGGCATTGAAAGAAATCCCGATAGTGTGGCTAAAGCTAGGGCAAATATTGAAGCTGCTGGGTTAACCGACAGAATAACCATTATTGAAGGAGATATTTTTCAGCTAGATACGATTACAGAAAAATTTGATTATGTCTTGGCTGAAGCAATCCTCACCATGCAATCAGATGTAGGAAAAGCCAAAGTTTTAGCAGGAATCAAAAACTGTCTCAAACCCAAAGGTAAGTTTCTCTCTCACGAAATGGTAGTCCGTAGCAATGAGAAAGAAGTACGTCGGAGTCTTGCTCAAACCATCCGAGTTAATGCCAATCCTTTAACCGAAACAGCATGGTCAAAAACTTGTCAGGATGCTGGTTTAACTATCCAGCAACAGCAAACAGGAGTAATGGGATTACTCAACCTGGGACAAATGATCAGAGATGAAGGATTATTTGGAATGATTAAAATCACTTGGAATATCTTAATTAATCCCAATTTACGCCAAAGAGTCTTACAAATGCGCCGTAATTTTCAACAGCAGGGAAATAATATCGGTTACATCGTTTTTATTGCCCTGTAGGGGCGCAAGGTTTGCGCCCAGTTTGCGCCCATTATTTGACAAACAACAAAAGACAAAGGAGACAATTATGACAGTCACCTCACCCAACAGATCGTTTACTGCCAATTTACAAGATTTGATTGAATATCCTGCTGATGGAATTAACAGTAAAATTCTGCTCAAAGATAACAACAGTCAATACAGCTTATTCTGTTTGGCAGCAGGTACGGAAATTAGCGAGCATACATCTACTCGCAATGCAGTTATTTCCGTAGTTGAAGGCAGAGGCAATCTCAACTTAGAAGGAACAGATATTACCCTAGCACCAGGAGTATTTGTCTTTATGCCCGCCAATGCCCCCCACGCTTTACAAGCAGCAGAAAATTTAGCTTTTGTCCTGACACTATCAGAACAAGTTTCTCCATCGAAACTTTCTAACTAACGCCCACTCAATATCGCACCTACAAACAATTATCTTTTCAGGAATTAAAGCTTATGACCACTACAATTAGCCAACAGACTATCGATATCGTTAAAGCAACTGCTCCCGCACTGAAAGAACATGGCAAAACCATTACTTCTCGGATGTATGAAATCATGTTTTCTAGCCATCCTGAAGTAAAATCCCAATTCGATATGTCGGCACAGGCTAACGGCACTCAACCCGCTAAACTGGCAACGGCGGTATATGCCTATGCTACCCACATTGACGATTTGGGAGCACTAACAGCAGCAGTCGATACAATCGCCCACCGTCACGTAGCAACCCACGTTTTACCCGAACAATATCCCATCGTTGGAGAATGTTTGCTCAAAGCAATTCAAGATGTTTTAGGGAATGCAGCAACCGAAGATGTAATGAATGCCTGGACAGAAGCCTATCAAGCCCTAGCGGAAATATTTATCGATCGCGAACAAGAAATTTATCAGGAAGTTGGTTAGTTACCAACGTGAATTCGAAGTTAGGAATTCGTGCAGGGGTGCATTCCCTTGCGCCTTAAGGCGACGCGGGGTCACCCCTGAGTTCGGAGTTATATTTTTCTCAACGAGACCATAGGGTGTTCAGACATCGAGAATTTCAAAAATTGCCAAATTTCGAGTTTTTTCTGCTTCGTCGAACTCACGTTTACCAAATTAATTGCCACCATACTAGCGATTCGCTTGAGAATAGTTCAAGCAAAAAGATGAAATTATGCTAAATCTGATTCGGTGTTCGACTTAAGATATGGTTGCTTAGGAAAAGTTATCTGTATCGTATATCCATCTATAGAATAACTGTTCCAGGTTCCTTTTAGCTGTTCGGTAACTAAAGATTCAACTATACTCATACCGAGAAATTCAGGATTGTCCTTAATGTTTAATGTGGAATTTATTCCCAAACCATTATCTGAGATCTGCAGAATATATTGGTTGTTTCTATCTAAACAAAAATCAATTTGAACTTTGCCAATTTTCTGACGCTTAAAGCCATGTTGCAGTGAATTGGTCACGAGTTCGTTGATAATTAATCCGCAAGGCATAGCCAAATTGATACTTAGGGTAATAGGTTCTATATTTAGAATCAGTTCGATATGGTTATAGTCTTCAACAAAAGAGTCGTGTAAATACCGAGTTAAAGCGCTGACATAATCGGAAAAACCAATTTGCTCGATGTTATCAGAGCTATAAAGCTTATCGTGGATGAGAGCCATAGTTTGTATTCGAGCCTGACTCTTTTCCAGTAAAGAGTAAGCTTCTCGATCCCTTACTTGTTCCGATTGCAAATCTAGTAGTGCCGAAATAACCTGCAAATTATTTTTAACTCGATGGTGAATTTCTTTGAGAAAAATTGATTTGTTTGTTGCTTCTTGTTGGGCTAGTTGGACTTGTCTAACATCCGTAAGATCGTAGAAGGTGGCGATCGCCGAAATAATCGAGCCTTGAGCATCGTAGATGGGGACAGCATTAACCACAAGGGTTCTAATAACGCCATCTCCACAAAGAAACTTCATCTCCTCCCCCAGAACGGGATGATTGTCGATCGCTTTAACTAAAGGGCAATTTTCCCGAGGACTCATGCTATGGTCATCTTCCAGCAAACCAAAATAAACATAGTCTGCAAAAATATTTATTGGAGTTATTTCCCGACGAAAAATTTTTGCCAGAAAATTGTTGGTGAAAAGACATTTTCCTGAAGGGGCTTCGGCAATAATTACTCCCCCAGGTATTTGTTCGAGGGCAGTTTGCCAAAATTGACTATGCAATTCTGGCTTTGGAATTGATTCTGTTCTATCTCGATTGCGATCGCCAAAATGGACTGGATCGGAGTCGCACTTTTTCTCCGACAATTGCTGTTCTAGAAGCTGATTTTTGGCAGTCAGCTTGTGAATTTGACTTTTTAACCGAGCAATCTCTAATTCCTGTTCTTGTTTATATGAACTTATCTCTGGGGAGGAATTATCTGGCATGGTTTTCAGTATAAGGAACAGAATTGGCTAATTAATGTGAGTTCGGGATAAGAAAATTTATCTGTGAGGATAGCTATCAGCTATCAACCTTTAGAGTAGTTATCTCAACACTCAAGTCATAATTTAGATTGGTGGGTAGCCAAACAAAGTAGTCAACCACTCAGATTTACCTGACAGTAAATCTTCAAATCCATCTATTTTTAATGGCGGAGAGAGATAATTTCCTGCCGCTGGTGCAAAATGATACCGACGCAAAAAGTCAAATTGTGGTTTGGTTTCCACCCCTTCGATGATTAACTGTCGCTCCAATAGTTGGGCTATCCTAATTAGGTTTTTTAGGGCTACCTGACTATCATATGTTTTTACCAAACTGTGTAAGTAACTGATATCAACTTTCAAAGTAGTAAAAGGAAATTGCCTTAAATAACTCAAAGAATAATGACCCCTGGCAAAATGCTTCAAGGCTACTCCAACTCCCAAAGATTTTAGTTCCCCCAGACAAGCGATCGCATTTTTGGGGTTTTTGAGTAAAGTACTGGGGGTAAGTTGTAAGGTTAAAAATTGAGGTTTGAGTCGAACTTCCCTTAATACCTGCTGCACGATGGCAGTAAAACCACTGCGATGAAATTGACTACTAGAAATATTAATCTCTAGTTTTAGTCCCTCAAAACCTTGCCGATGCCAATTCTTGAGTCTCTCACATTCATCAAACAGGAATTTAGTTTCTATGGACTCGATCGAGCCAGCTTCTTCGACAATGGGAGCAAATATTTCCAGAGGAATATTACCCCCTTGGGGATGACACCAAGTCCAGAGAGCTTCATATCCGATGACTTTGCCCGTCAATAGATCGACTTGAGGTTGATAGTCGGTACTCAAATGATTCTCTGACAAAATGCAATCGTGCAATTCTTCAATTAATGCCAAAGATTTAATATCTGAAGCTTCCAAGGGATTGGAACTGTAGACTTCGTAACAATCTTTTTGACTTGTTTGAGCCTCTGCTACTAACTGCTGCGC
>JBCDCO010000364.1:0-4380 GCA_039181635.1 Cyanobacteria bacterium P01_G01_bin.19
AACCTGGCATCGACGGTGACATGACTGCTCAAACTCCCTACTGCCTGTGCTGCAATTACCTCATCTCCTGGCTGGAAGTTTTTGACTCCCTCTCCTACTGCCGTTACAGTTCCCACACACTCGCCGCCAAAAGGAACTTGGCTAGCATCGCTAAAGCCCATTGTTTCCAGGTACTGTTTTAGTAAACCCAGAGCATTCAAAACATCGCGAAAGTTGACTCCGCTAGCAGTGACGGCAATTTCAATTTCCCCTGCTTGGGGTTGTTGGCGTTGCATGGGTGCAAGGAGTAAATTATCCAAACTACCGTAGTCAGATAGTTGCAGTCTAAAAGGATGGCTTAAGGTATTATCTCTTGGTATTAATCTGGTGACGTATCTATGTTTGTCTCGATATGCCACTTCAGTTTCCTTGTGGTTGTGTTCGATCTCATCAATTACGATCGAGGTATTATTGCTTTCTTGTTCTAAATAAATGCAGTTTAAGTCTGGGTATTCAAGACTGACAGACTTGATCGTGCCGCCAATACCTTTAGCTGCATCCTCGTGTTTTATTTGGGTTGGGTTTATAACTACAACCAACTGGGATAAATTACTAGCTGGAATAGACTGGATGAGATGTAATATCGCCGCAATATTATCTGGATTGAGGCAGATAATCCCCCAAGATTCTCGATTCTCAATTTCCTGCCATAGCTGTTTAAAATCTTCTACGTTTTGGGGATTTACTTGATACTGTACTTCGGCTGTTTTGCTAAATTTTTCTCCCGAAGATAAGAATATCTTGTTACCTGGTAGTTTTTGAGCCAATTCGAGGTGGCGACCGCCTTTGCTGTGATAAATCAACCATTGTTGGGGTAATTGATTCTGCCTCTGAGTATTTAGTTCTTGTGGCGACCAAATAATTTCGTAGAGATCGCTGGATAAATTAGCTGGTGATGTTTCTGTCGATTTATCGATTAGCTTGGCAAAGGAAGTCTGACTTAAATACTGTAGAGATAAATTCTCGATCGCGGTAATTACTTCGCCCAAACTATTAATTACTTTTAGATCTGCTTGGAGTACCCGATCGCTTTCCTGGCTATTAATTCTTACTTCTGCCCAAACCCGATTGACCGTAGGTTTATCAAACCGCAAGGATTCAATTCCTACTGGAATATATACCCCATCATCCGACTCTATCGCTGCACCAATTAACTGCAAACAGGAGTCCAACAAAGCAGGATGGAGTAAATCGCGATCGCCAGTAATTTCCTCTGCTATTTCGATATAGCCTAATGCTCGATTATTTCCTTGCCAAAGCTGTTTAATTCCTTGAAAGTATTTGCCATAATTCAACCCCTGACTACTCAGTTTTTGGTAATAGTTAGAAATGTTTGATACTGGCTCCAATCCCAGCTTGGTTTCTTCTAAATCTATATGTTCTAAAGATTGCTTTTGGGCTGTTTCTAGAGTGGCTTCACTATGTAAAACAAGGTCACTATTCTTACTAAATATTTGTAGGCGATCGCGATCGATAATTGTTTCTATGTTAGTTATTTCGGAATCTAAGAATAGCGGCTGTTTAATCGTAAAATTGCTTATTTCTAGCGGAAGATTACCCTTAACCTCTTTAATCGCTGCTAAAATTATTTCCAAATAGCCCGTAGCAGGAAAAACTACCTCCGAACCCAAACAATGATCGCGAAGATATTCAAGGCGATCGAGATCTATTTGATTCTCGAACTTTATTTTTGAGGAATCAGCAGAAGTAGTTTTTTCTCCTAATAAAGTATGGGGATTTTTGTGCTGGTTATAGTTATCTTGTTCCCAAAACTTGGCTGCTTGCCACCAATATTTTTGTCTTTGAAAAGGATAGGTTGGCAGCTTGACATTTGAATTTTTGTGGCTTTTGTTAAATCCCTGCCAGTTAATTTCTATGCCTTGATGATATAAATTACTCAGACTATTTAACAGTACTTGTCTGTCTTCTTGCTTGTTGCTCAGACTAGGTAAAAATAAAACATCGCTGCTATTATTTTCTCCTAATAAAATTGTCTGACTGATACTAGATAGAATTGGCTTTGTACCTATCTCCAGAAAAATATTAACCTGCTGTTCTAAGAGACAGCGAAAAGCGTCGGCAAATTTAACCGACTGAATAATATGATCCGTCCAGTAATCGGAGTTGAGAATTTCTATCCCTGCCAAGCTGCCCGTGACGCAAGAAACCAAGGATATTTGAGGCGTAGCATAATTTATTTTTTCTGCTTCTGCTTGAAAGTCTGCCAATATCGGTTTCATCAAAGGAGAATGAAAGGCATGAGAAACCGATAAAGAAGTGCTTTTAATGTCTATTTTGGCAAAGTCTGCTTGAACTTGAGCCAAAGTATCTTTGTTGCCCGAAATAACGGTGTTTTCCTGGTTATTGATGGCAGCAATGCTAACCGTATCGTCATACCTCAGGATAAAATCCGCTACTTTGTCTGGGTCGCAAAAAACAGCCAACATCCCTCCCCCAGAGGGTAACTTACCCATGAGTTTCCCTCGATGGGCAACTAGTTTCAAACCATCCTCAAGGTTAAATACTCCTGCGATGCAGGCGGCGACATATTCCCCGATACTGTGACCCATGACATAATCGGGTGTTACTCCCCAAGATAACCATAGCTGTGCCAAAGCATATTCAATCGCAAAGATTGCAGGTTGGGTATATTGGGTCAGATCGAGCTTAGCGGCGGATACCGCTGGTTCAAAAACAACCTCTAATAAAGGTACGTCTAAATAGGACTCTAAAATAGCGGCACATCGATCTAAGGCATGGCGAAAAACAAGTTGGGTACGATAAAGCTCTTCCCCCATGCCGACATACTGCGAACCTTGTCCTGTAAACATCCAGCAGACTCGAACGGATTTATTGCCAACGCAACTATAATTAACCCCTAGAGCCTCTTTCTCTGCCACAAACCCTAAAAGCTGTTTGCTTAACTGTTCTTTAATTTTAGCAATACAGGTTAAGCGATGATTAAAATGACTGCGTTTTATATTACTAGCAGTGCAAATATCCTCCAGAGAAAAAGCCGAATGACGAATTGTCTCCCCGTAGCTTTGGGCAAAATCTCTTAAGGCATTTTTACTCTTTGCCGAAACAGTGAATAGCTGCAAACTCGGCTCTTTTTCTATAGTTTTTTCTGGTTCGCATTTTTCTGTCGCTACATCAGCCAGCACCACGTGGGCATTTGTTCCGCCAAAACCAAAAGAATTAACTCCTGCGATCGCCTGTTTATCCTGTTGCCAAGGAGTCAATTCGGTAACTACCTGCAAATTATTTTCAGCGAAAGCGATCGCGGGATTGGGGGTATTAAAATGCAGACTGGGGGGAATTTGCTTGTGTTTAAAAGCTAATAAAACTTTAATTATTCCTGCTATTCCTGCGGCGGTTTCTGTATGACCAATATTTGTCTTTACCGAGCCTACTAAGCAGTTATTTCCTGAGGGGCGATTTTTGCCTAAAATTTCCCCTAAAGCCTGCATCTCGATGGGATCGCCGATTTTAGTTCCCGTACCGTGAGCCTCGATATAGTCTACTTCCCTGGGGTCGATGTTGCCACGGCGATAGGCTTCCTGAAGAACCGCTGCTTGAGCTTCGGGGTTGGGTGCAGCCATACCATTACTAAAACCATCTTGATTGACTGCACTGCTAAGAATTACGCCATAAATATTGTCTCCATCTGCTTCTGCTTGGGATAGAGGCTTTAATAGAATCAATCCCGCCCCTTCCCCTCTAACGTAGCCATCGGCATCCGCATCAAAACTCTGACAGCGTCCTCTACCAGACATAAAGCCGCCTTTGCTAAAACCTACCATAATCGTCGGTAGCAGCAGCATATTGACCCCACCCGTCAACGCCTGACTAGATTCCCCCGTCCAAATACTCTGACAGGCTAAATGGACGGCTACCAAAGAAGAAGAGCAGGCAGTATCCACTGCCAAACTAGGTGCTTTAAAATCAAACAGATAAGAAATGCGATTAGCAGCAATACAGTTCCCCGTACCCGTGGTAGCATAAGGCTCGCTGACTGGCTGTTGCCACATGGCGATCGAATAGTCGTGGGTGCCTATGCCAATAAATACGCCTGTTTTGCTTCCCCGCAGATCTTCGGGAATTTGCCCCGCATCTTCCAAAGTTTCCCAAGCGACTTCTAGTAATAAACGTTGCTGGGGATCGATCGTGACAGCTTCTTTGGGAGCAATGCCAAAAAATTGCGGATCGAATAAGGAGATGTCATCTTCGAGAAATCCACCCCACTTTGTATTAGCTTTACCAGGCTTACTCAAATCTGGATCGTAAAACTCGTCAATATCCCATCGAGATTCTGGTACTTGGGAGACTCCATCTTTTCCA
>JBCDCO010000365.1:0-4373 GCA_039181635.1 Cyanobacteria bacterium P01_G01_bin.19
TGGGCGATACTGGATTTGAACCAGTGGCATCCTGCTTGTAAGGCAGGCGCTCTACCGCTGAGCTAATCGCCCTTGCCGAAAGAAACTTGCTTTATATCGCTTGTTTTCTTCACCCAGACACTATAACAGGTTTTATGTTTTTTGTGCAATAGCAAATTTATAGATAGCCCGCAGTAAAGCGTATTGTTGACGGAAAGCGGTTTGATAGCAATAAATTTAAACCCTAAGATTTCGATCTAGTAATTACTCAATCGGTAGCTATATCAACTTGGCTAGGCTAACATTGCAGAGAATACCCTCAGAAAGATTGTTATGCTGTCTGCTAATTTTAGTAGTTACCAATTCAAAATTAGTACTCTGGCAGTTTTAGGTTTGGGTTCAGTTTGCACCTGTAGTAGCGTTAAAGCGCAAATTATAGACGATCGCACTACCAATACAAAGATCGAGATCGACCAAGATGTCTCTCACATTATGGGAGGAATAGAAACTGGCAATAATTTATTTCACAGCTTCAAGCAGTTTTCTGTAGCAGCTGATAAAGTGGCGAATTTTGATCGCAGTTTCCATATTGAGAATATATTTGCTCGCGTTACAGGAGGTAGTATTTCGCAAATTGATGGTTTGATTCAAACTCAAGGAAACGCCAATCTATTTTTAATCAACCCTGCGGGAATTATTTTTGGTGCCAATGCCCAATTAGATATTGGCGGCTCTTTTATTGCTAGTACTGCAGAACAGATCGATTTTGCAGATGGAACGGCATTTAGTGCGATCGCTCCAGAACTAAGTCAACCAATACTGACTATTAGCTCTCCTATAGGACTACAGTATGGCAATTCCTCTGGTGAAATTGCGGTTTTAGCCAATGCCGATCGAGGGGTAAATAGTTCGGGAGTCGGCTTGAGTGTTTATCCTGGAAATACCTTGGGCTTGTTGGGAGGGGATATTACAATTACTCGCAATAGTCTTAATGCGATCGCCAGTAATATTGAAGTCGGTAGCGTTAGATCGGGTACGGTTGGCTTACAACAAAATAATGGCAGTTGGGAGTTTAATTACGACAGCGTATCGGAATACGGCAGCATAAATTTAAATAATCGAGCCTTGATTAACAGCAGTGGCGAAGTAAATATTCAAGGTAAAACCATTGAGTTCTCTTCTGGTTCTGGGATACGCAACTTTACCAACACAGGGGAAATTGGGGGAGCTGTTCGACTAAAAGCGTCTGAATCTGTTGATTTTAAAAATAGTTTTTTGTTTACCCAAGTAGGGCAAATCAGCTCGGATATAGAAGAAGCGATCGCAGGTTCGGGAGGAGATATAATCATTGATGCACCCAAAATCTTTTTAAGGGATGGTTCGATAATTTCTGCTGGAACCCTAAGTGATGGTGCGGGAGGAAATATTATGCTCAAAGCCGCCGAAAAGATCGAGTTATCTGGTGCAATGGACTATAATCCCTCAATTGTCAGCACCTCCAGCATTGGGATGGGAGACGGTGGCAATATCGACGTAGAGACAGGGCAACTCTCAATTTATGATGGCAGCCAGATTCAGGCTTTGGCAGGGGATGGCAACGGAGGAAAAATTACCGCCAATGTTGCCGAGTCGATCAATATATCTGGCTCGGGAATTGTGCGATCGCAAGATAATTTGGGTAATATAACCGAGACAGTTTTGGCGAGTGGATTTAATGCCTCATCGGGATTTGAAGGATTGCCTTTAGAGCTTCAGCCTCAGGGAGCAAGCGGCAATATTATTATTACCGTTCCCGAATTAACCGTGACGGATATGGGGCGCATCTCTGTAAGTAATTATGGTTTAACCGACCAAGGTGCGGGAAATATTGAGATTAAGACCAACAACCTCAATTTGGACACCACAGGAGAAATTGCAGCAAATACCTTGGGAAAAGGAGGATCGATCCGCATTGCGGCAGAAAGTACCATCAGACTAGACAACCAAAGCAAAATTTCTACTACTGCCCAGCAAGACGGCAACGGCGGTAATATTTTTCTGCAAGCCGATAATTTATTATTACTCGAATCTAATCGAGTAAGTGCTGATGCTCAACAAGGGAGTGGCGGTAATATTTCGATTGAGACTCAAGGCTTGTTTTCTGATGCTCGTAGCCAGATTACAGCCAGTTCCCAGATAGATACCAAAGAGGGAAAGATTAAAACTGTTACCCTCGATCTCAACTCTAGATTGCACATCGGACAAAGAGAGTATTTTCCTCTAGTAGCTGAAGATTATATTTATACGGGCTGTGGTGCTGGAGAAGATTTTGCTAAAAATCGCTTTCAGAACATTGGTAGAGGAGGTGTTCCTCACAACCCAACTCAAGAAATAGCCAATTCTAATCTTCTTGGCGATTTGGGACAGGGCGATCGCTTTATTGAGTCCAAGCGCAAAAGCTATAAAGCAAAGGAATACGAATCAATTACAGATAATAATCGATCGATATCTGAAGCTAGCAACTGGAAGATTAATGCCCAAGGAAAAGTTGAATTGATTGCCAGCAAAAATCCTACAGGCTTAATGCATTCATCAGCCTGTGATTTAGGTCGGTAGAATATCAGTCTTCAAACAAAAATTCCTGAATTTCTTGCCAAATTCTGGCATGAGCATCATTTAACCCGTGGTCGCTATCTAATTCGATCGCTTTTACCTGGGAATGTTGTTTTGCGTAATCTCGACTGACTTGAATTGGCACTACATCATCATTTACACCGTGAATAATTAAAGTTGGCAGGGATCTTTTCAACTCGGCTAAAGGATATTTTCGAGCATCTTGCAAAAACTCATATTTTAACGGTACTTGCTTTCCCATACCATAATGATAGACGGGCAAAACGCCAGACTCTTGCCATTGCTGTATCTGCTGCGCTCCCAATCTAGAATACCAACTTTGTGGGAAGCCAAAAGCAGGTGCTAAAAGTACAATTTTTTTTACGCGATCGCTTTTTTGCGCTACCCAAGCGCAGGTTAAAGCACCAAAACTCGATCCGATTAAAATAATAGGTTCGTTCGAATCGGGAAAAGCCGCAATTGTTTGGGCTATTTGTCTGCTCAAAGTCAGATTGCTAAAGTCCCCTTGATTGAGATCCAAAATATTTAAATCGATATTCTTTTCCCCCCTCAAGCGATCGCCTAAATATTGAGCCTTGCTCGACTTGGGACTAGAAGCAAACCCATGTAAGTAAATGTATGCCGTCATTTGGTAATCTAAATTTGATAAATTATGGTGCCTATCTGCTTAAGTAGATCGACTGAATTAAACGTAAAATAAAGTTCCCTACTCCCTTATTCCCTTATTGCCCTAAAACTAATTGTCGGTTTGATGTTTAATTAGCGTGAAAGTACTTATTTATGGGGAGAACGATAAAAAGGCTTTTTAACCACTGTCGCGGGATAAAGTTTACCTCGGATCTCAACTTCTAAAGTCTGCCCCACCTTGGTAAATTCCCGCTGGACATAGGCCAGAGCGATCGCCTTTCCCAGAGTGGGAGCTAGTGTACCGCTAGTAACCTCTCCTACTTCTTTCCCTTCAAGCATCACCTTGTAGCCATGTCGAGCTATGTGTCTGCCAGACATCTCGATCCCTACCAGGCGGCGTTTTAGTCCCGATGCCTTTTGTGCTTCTAATACCGCGCGTCCGATAAAATCATCCTTATCTTTAAGATGCACTACCCAACCCAATCTAGCTTCTAGAGGAGTAGTTGTTTCGTCTATATCTTGCCCGTAAAGACTCATGGCTGCTTCTAAGCGTAAAGTATCCCGCGCGCCCAAACCACAGGGGACAACTCCCGCAGATAAAAAAGACTGCCATAATTCTCGTGCTGCGGCTGGTTCGAGCATAATTTCAAACCCATCTTCCCCTGTATAGCCAGTACGAGCGATAAATGCCGAGTTTTCCCCAATACTTACAGTTCGATGGCTAAAAGCTAGCATATCGCTGATATCTTCCGTTACCAATGATTGAAGAATATTTTCTGCTTTTGCTCCCTGTAAAGCAATTAAAGCTTGTTTTTGAGACATATCATTCATTGTGATGCCAGATTCTAGATGGTTGAGAATCCAAGCCTTATCTTTATCTGTTGTACCTGCATTAACAATCACAATGGCTTTTTCCTTAGACTCCCGCCGATCTTGAAGATAAAAAATAATATCGTCAATAATTCCACCTTGCTCATTGAGCAATACCGTATACATTGCCTCTCCTGGCTGCAAGCGGTTTAGATCGGAAGGAACTAATTTCTGCCAGGCATCAATTAAACCTTTGCCCTCGAAGGTGAATTTACCCATATGGGAAATATCAAACATTCCCACATCAGAGCGTACTGCCTGGTGTTCTAGTTTTAATCCTTGAA
>JBCDCO010000366.1:0-4366 GCA_039181635.1 Cyanobacteria bacterium P01_G01_bin.19
CTAGCTCGTCAAGGATTAAGCCCTCCCAAATTTCCAGTGACGGCTTAATTTAACGATTGTCTCAGTACTTTTTTACACCTCTTGTTTTGCGGTGGGGTTATTTCTATGCCCATTTTTCAGAGGGGGGAGTGAATGGTTACCCTGCTGCTATCACATCTGGATTTTTAGCGTTGTAATAGGAAGAATCGAAATATCGATTGGGATCTCTATTGTCAAAATTTTCCTTAAAGCCATTTTCAACATAATGAGATAGAGGACTCTTATTGAAATCTACTACATCAGTATTGTTTTCGTTGTAGTAAGAAGTATCGAACAGAGGGTGGGGATCTCGATTTGGATTAGCTTCGGCAAAGCCAATTGTAGTGTAGTGTTTGAGAGGTTCTGCCCCGTTATCTCTAACATCTGTATTATTGCTGAGGTAATAATCAACATCAAACAAAGGATGAGGATCGAAATCTTCTCTCCAACCCCTTTCTACATAGTCGGTATAAGGATTTGCCCCCGCAGGAATTGATGTCTGACCAGAATAATGAATACGGTCAAATATTTCATCTCCCTCAAAAGCATAGTCAACTGCCCGAAAATCGCTGAGGGAAAGTTGTACTATCTTATCTAAATTTAGTCCTAAATTAATTTCTAGTTCGGCTTTGTAGTCGTACAAATTATCATTTGCAGCAAAAGTAGTAGACAGTTCGCCGAAAAGAGTTAAATTATTAAACCGAGTTTGGGAAAGATCGATTTGTGACAAATAATCGAAGTTTTTCAAAACGCCAAGGTTTATATTTGCCAAAGTCGCAGAACTCAAAGGAGTCAAAGAAAGTCCTGCATTTCTCAAGGCTTGAAAATCTTCGGCGGGAATATTGTTAAAGTCAATAGTTGCTAAAACATTTGGATCGACTTCTGCAAAATTTAATCCTCTTTCAGCAAGATTTGTAAGATTATTGGCGGGTACGCCAGCAAAGCTATCAAAATCTCTGGCATCAACTCTGTCGTCATCATCATCGTCATCATCTCCGAACAATTGATCGTCTACTTGGTCAGTAAAATCATCATCAAAGCTGTCGTTAAAGCCATCATCAAAGTCATCATCAAACCCTACGTCAATACCAATAGTCGTACCTTGTAAAGTATGTTGATAAGCAACATCAACGTCACCATTAAAAATAGAAGTTGTTTCTACTTCACCTACTTCTGCTTCTAATTCCCAGTCACCATCTTGTCCAGTATTATCTACAGAGGCTAAAATATCAGCACCAGTAAACTGACTCAAATCTTCTAGAAAGTGTGAGCCATCTTCACCCAATGCTACATTGCAACCATAAAGAAGAAAGTCGCCTTCTTCTTCAATCGCATTTCCCCAATGATTGAGTTCATTTTCATACTTGGATATACTTTCTCGGTTCAAGACAGTATTACCAAGCAATAGCTCACCACTATTACCATGAGAGACAATATGAACAGCATCTAAATTGTCATATTGTTTGAGAGTTTCGGTAATTTGAAAAACGCCGTCTTGTCGATTGTCTAAAATTACAACTTCTATAGATTCAACCAGATTATCTATTAATATTTGATAATTTTCTACTGCGGAATCAATAAATAATAATTGATTACTTGAGGTTAATAAATCATCGTTTATCTCACGATCTTCGCTGACATATGGTAATAAATTTGTGGAATTATTTTCTGCGGAGTTTATCGATTCTATATTATTCATAATGATTGACATGCGATACGAAGCCCGTATCAATATCTCTAAAAAGCATTGAAATCATATTTCATATGATTTCAATATATAAAATTAGACTAAAAACGTCTGTTGTTTTACAAAATTTTTTTATATCTCAATTTGATCTTTGTAGATATACTTTTTGTATTTAGATCGCTTCGTTTTTAGGCTTTAAATCACAGAAAATATTTCTTTTTAGATTATAAAAGCTATATTGTAGGTATAAAAAGTACTTGATATATTAAAGAAAATACGTATATTTGCTGATTTAAATAGTAAATTTCTATACTCAAACAATATGACAGCGATCGCGACTGCTAATAACATGGCAGATAATAAAATACTAATTATGAAAGTAAGAAAAATATATGGCGATCGATGTTTGATATCACCGACAGCACTATTCCTATCGCAATGTCACTAAGAATATATTTTCTTGCATAGCGATCGCGGATAACAATAAATTAATTAACTATCCTGTTGTGGTTAAGCAATGACCTTGACTAGCTTTTACACCAGAGGTTAATCCGAACATTAGTCCGAGAAGCATGATTTTTCAGGCGATCGCATCCTGCTTGCAACCATTCTTCTCTTTTAGTAGACCAAATCCGAATCGTGCCGTCCCAGCTACCGCTAACTATCTTATTGTCTTTGGGGTTAACTGCAACTGCATCGATATAACCCTTGTGTCCGCGAAATGGTGTCGTAATCTGATTTCCCTTAGTATCCCAAATGCGGATCGTGCGATCGCGACTGCCACTAATAACTTGTTTCCCATCGGGACTAAAGACTGCAGAATTGACTATGCCTTCGTGACCGATAAAAGGTTGACTGACAGAATTATTTTCCAAATCGATAAGGCGCATCGTACCATCGCGGCTACCGCTAATAATTTTATCCCCGTCGGGACTAAAGTTAACCGTCGTGACTTCACTGTCATAAAGTTTTGACCAGCTTCTTAATTCTTGTTTCTGCTTTAAGTCCCAAAGACGAATTGTAAGATCGCGACTAGCACTAGCTATTTTGCTACCGTCAGGACTAATAGCAATCGAGGTAACGCCATCCTCATGACCAGTCAAAATGCCTAAAGAATTGCCCGATCTATCCCACAGACGAATAGTTTTATCTTCGCTGCTGCTAACTATTAAATCTCGGTCAATAGCTACAGCGGTAACTTCCGCTGTGTGACCAGTCAAAGTATCGATCAAATCACCCTGCAAACTCCAGAGACGAACCGTCTTATCTTTGCTACCGCTAACTATTATTTTGTTGTCCGAGGCGATCGCCACACTATTAACTACACTTTGATGACCGCGAAAAGTATTAATCAGATTACCCGAAGGATTCCAAAGACGGATGGTGCTATCTTGTCCTGCACTTACAATAAGCTTACCATCAGAACTAACTGCTACGGATTTAACATGACCCTTGTGTCCTCTAACTACTTGACTGACGGGATTGTCATCGACATTCCAAAGCCGTACTGTATTATCGTTGCTGCTGCTGACTACCTGGCTGAGATCGGCATTAATTGCCACTGAATTAATTAAACCCAAATGACCCCGCAATGGTGGTTCGACTTCATTACCTTGAGTATTCCAAAAGCGGATCGTGCGATCGCTACTGGCACTAACTATCGTATTTCCATCCTGACTAAAAGCTAGCGACCAAATTATTCCTACATGACCTACAAAAGGTTCGGTAACTAAATTACCCTGTAAGTCCCACAGATGAATTGTTTCGTCATCTCCAGCACTAGCAATCAACTTGCCATCAGGACTAAATGCTACAGTGTTGACCAAATCTTCATGCTTGCGCCAAGGAGATATAACCTGGTTTCCCTGAAAATCCCAAACGCGAACGGTGCGATCGCGACTGGCAGAAGCAATAATCCCCCCTTCGCCCCCTTTACCAAGGGGGGTTGGACTAAAAGCAATCGCCGTAATACCATCTTCATGTCCGATAAATGGCTGACCAATAGGATTTCCCGATCTATCCCATAAGCGGATTGTACCGTCGTCGCTACCGCTTGCAACAATCCACCCTTCGCTCTCCTTACCAAACGGGGTTGGACTAAACGCGATCGCTGTAACTGTATCGGTATGACCTCGAAATGGTTGACCGATAGGATTACCAGATCTATCCCACAGACGAATAGTTTTATCCTGGCTACCACTAGCGATAAGCTGCCCGTCTGGACTAAAAGCAGCCGCAGTAACGGCATCGGTATGACCCTGTAAAGGTTGTCCGACTGGTTCGCCCTGGCTACTCCATAAACGTAAAGTGCGATCGCTGCTACCTGTAAGAATCAAATTACCGTCAAGACTATAAGCTACTGTATTTACCTTATCCTCATGACCGATTAACTGTTGCTGTTCTCTAATTTCCTGTACCGCATCGAGTAAGCTAGATTGAACCTGTTGATTAATCGGCAAAGGCAGCAAGCGATTTTGTCCCACAGTTTCCACCGCTAGAGTTAAAGCGTCTGTCGGTTTATTAGTTAGTAAGTTTTTGACCGAACCTGCTTTTTCTAATAAACGCGATAGCTGATAAAAAGTTAGCACCACAATGAACGCACCTGTAACGAAACTCCAGCGTCCGATTACATTACGACGTTTTTGTTTGATACTACGTCGA
>JBCDCO010000367.1:0-4357 GCA_039181635.1 Cyanobacteria bacterium P01_G01_bin.19
CATCCAGTCTGCCGAATTTTTGTCATTAATTTCCAAGGCTTTATCTAAAGCAGTTAATGCCTCTGTCGGACGCTGTAGCTGATGCAATGCTCCTGCTTTGCAGCGAAAAGACTCATATTTGATTTTAGTGGGTAAGATATTTAACTCGATCGCGCGATCGCAAGCTATCAATGCCCGATCGAACTGGCGATCAAATCCCAAGGTAAAGCCTTTAGCAAACCAAGCTAGATAAAGATCTTCTTCTTGTTCTATGGCTTTTTCAAATGAGCCTCTCGCCTCAGCTACTCTACCGATGCGCCACAGCTGATTGCCCTTTTCAATCCAGTGGTAAGGATTTGCGGGATCTGTTACCGAAAGAGGTGGTTGCCAAGATTGAATTTTAGATGACTGAAGATTGGGGGGAGGAGTAGTTGCAACTGTCAAATAATTATCAATTTGCCGATCTGCCACCCAAGCCAAAAAAGATTGAATGGGAATGCCCAAACTCAACCCAACCTTTATTTTGACCGATTCTCCGCCAACTTCATCGAGATACTTGCGAATAATCTCATCTTCTTCGCCAATTACTCTCCCATCACCCCTACCGTGAATACCTACCAAACGCCCCGCAGGATCGACTACCGCGCCGCCACTCATTCCTGGATGAGTCAAATTAGTGTAGATTAATTCATAGCCACCAAAATTGTCGTCGGGGTCAGCAATATCGGGGGAAGAGATCGCGCTGGCAGAATTATCAAAGAGAAAACCAGGATTAAATACTCTTTCTTCTTCTCCCAAAGGAAATCCCGACACATAAAGATATTGCTTGTCTGAGGTAGCATCACTAACAGCATTGTTTTCATAATCTCTGCGTTCGTAAAGTCGATATTCATGCTTCGATATAGTTGCGACGGGATAATTTTTGGGGCTGGTAAATTGAATTAATGCCAAATCGACATTGTTCGGTAATAAGTCTGTCGCCTCAACATTTACGCGGTGATCTTGGCGATCGTGGGTAATCAGCCAAAGCTCTTCCCCCGACCGAATATCGTTAATTACGTGTCTGGCTGTCAGGACATAATAGGTATCGCCATCTCGACCAACAATCGTCCCTGAACCCCATTCTCCATCGGGATTGACTTTGACTGTAAATTTAGCAACTTGAGTCTGAATATCGGGCTGCATCGTAGCTTGCGCCAAAACTATCTGAGGCTGAACGAGGGCGATGCTTATTGCACCAAACATAGCTGGTAGAGAGTATTTCATCATATTTTTTCGCTCTAGATTTTTTAAAGAAACATAAAAATAAAAAAGGCTGATAGCCAAAAGTTCTTAGCTATCTAACCTCAAAATAAACCGACTTTTAATCTAAGCTCACATTAACTGGGGAATATAGCTCGATAATCTGCTACACCCTCATAACCATAGCGGTTATAGCCTTTAGTCTGAATTAACTCTTCAAGATATTCCATTCGTTTTTCTGAAGCAGGATGACTGGACAATAGAGATGTGGCAAAGTTTCCTTTTCCTTCCAGCTGTGCCAGTTTTGCCATTACGTTATACAAACCATCGGCAGAATAACCCGCAGCATCCAAAACTCTCAAACCCAAAACATCAGCCTGCTTTTCCTTGCCTCGGCTAAATTCTTTATTCAATAGCAATTCACCTGCATCGGCGACGCGAGCCGCTTTTTTGCCTGCAAAACCTGACAAAACGTTTCTTCCAGTGTTAGCGATCGCTGATTCTCCCAGTTTTTGATAGCCATGAGATAAAACAGCATGGGCGACTTCGTGTGCCATGACTCCTGCCAATTCTGCTTCAGAATCCATCAACTCTAACATTCCCGTATGGAAAAAGATCTTTCCTCCAGGCAAAGCAAATGCGTTAGGCGAGGGATCGTTAATGATGTTGAATTCGTATGCAAACTCATCGCGACCCATCAATTCGGCTATTTTATCGCCAATACCGCGAATATAATCCAGTTGAGTGGAGTCAGTTACCATGCTGGCTTGAGCTTTGTAGCTATTGGCGATCGCTGTTCCCGTAGCCGATTCTCCCTGGAGCAACATTTGACCCAGACTCAATCCTTCTTCCTCGTTGCCTACTGCCGCCTGACCGATTCCGCCTAAAATGCTAGAAGTAGTCACCTTAGACTTTAGTTTTTTCTGATATTGCTGGAAATATTGATCCGCGTCAGCTTGATAACTGGCAGACTTAGCTAAATTGGGGTAGCTATAGGCAAATTCCCTAGCGGCGATCGAAGCTTCCAATGGCTGTTCATATGCCAAGAGCAATTCTATTCTTTTATCCAATACGTCTTCTCGACTGGGATACTTTTCCGATGCCCTTTCGATCGCACTCAAAGCATCTTCTTCCCAACCATAAAGATCGTAGGTATCGGCTAGCAGAATATGTCCTGGAACAAATTGAGGATAGTCGGCAACTAAACTTTCCAGTGGTTCTAAAATTCTAGTCTCTATTTCATTATCGTCATCGAGATCTTCTTTGAGAGCTTGATTTGCCGTCTCCCAATATTGTCTGGCTTCGGGAGATAGTTTAGCTAGGTCGCTTTCAGCGGCGGGAACAGGATCGGGAGTTGGAAAATCGGCTTTAACTTGCTTTTGAATCTGTTTGGCTTTTTGTAAATCTCCTTGTTTGTAAAAGCGGTCTGCTTCCAGCATGGTTGCATAGTAGTTACCGCCATAATTAATATTGAGGAAATTTTGCGCCAATAAAATATCATTTTGCGAATTAGCTTTAGTACTTAGAGATAAACTCAAAACACAGCTAAATAATAGTAATAAAAACTTATTGCGTGTAATTTGTTTAAATTTAATCATAATGCTTGTCTTAGTAGAGAATTACAGTTTACTAAGCTAATCCATCATAACCTGCAAATTTTTATTCGATTTTAGCTGCGATCAAAAAAAGGAGAGTTTCCCCTCCTTTAAATTATTGCTATCTCCTTCGCTAGATCGCGCTAGGGATTAATAACTTAAGATTTTAATCGATACTTTATCATTCGTTCTTTAACCAGCTAAAGTGAGAGCGAACATCTTTACCGACTTCTTCAATAGGATGTTCTGATTCTAAACGACGAATCGCCGTAAATCCTGGTTTGCCAGCTTGGTTTTCCAAAATAAAGTCGCGGGCAAAATCTCCCTGCTGAATTTCGCGCAGAATTTTGCGCATTTCAGCACGAGTTTGCTCGTTGACTACTCTAGGTCCACGAGTATAGTCTCCATATTCAGCAGTAGTAGAAATGCTATCGCGCATCTTTGCCAAACCGCCTTCGACAATTAGATCGACGATTAATTTAACTTCATGCAAACATTCAAAATATGCTAGTTCGGGCTGATAGCCAGCTTCAACTAAAGTCTCAAACCCCGTTTTAATCAAAGCACTCAAACCGCCACATAGCACTGCCTGTTCGCCGAATAGATCGGTTTCGGTCTCTTCTCTAAATGTAGTTTCTAGAATACCCGCTCTCGTGCCACCGACACCTTTGGCATATGCCATAGCGCGATCGCGCGCCTCACCAGTAGCATCTTGATATACTGCAAATAGACAGGGAACTCCTTGACCTTGAGTATAGGTACGTCTAACTAGGTGTCCTGGTCCTTTTGGTGCAACCATCATTACGTCTACCGTACTGGGGGGAACGATTTGACCAAAATGGATATTAAATCCATGAGCAAAGGCTAAAATTTTTCCCTCTGTCAAGTGAGGTGCGATTTGTTCGGTGTAAACTCGTTTTTGAACTTCATCTGGTAGCAGAATCATGATTAGATCCGCCGCTTTTGCTGCTTCATCTACTGGATGAACCGTTAGTCCATCTGCTTCTGCTTTGGCTTTTGACTTACTAGAAGGATACAAACCGACAATCACGTTTAAGCCACTATCTTTAAGATTGAGAGCGTGAGCGTGTCCCTGAGAGCCATAGCCAATGATTGCCACTGTCTTGCCTTTCAATAGGTCGAGATTGGCATCTTCATCGTAATACATCCGCGCCATAAGAATTTCTCTCTTTAATCGTAAAATCTTGCCCGATTATTATAAGTTTTTCTGAACCTGGGGAAAATATAATAAAGACAATAAGCACTATAGATTGTTTCTATAGATCGTAGTGGAATCAAAAAATTCTAAGAATTATAGATAGCGAACTATTTATGAGTCAACCACCTAACAATGACAAAGATAATTTTTTACACTCTCAAGCACGCTATCGGGGAGATTTTTCCCCTGAGAATTTAGCATTTAATGCTAATTTACAAGAGTTCGCGCAAAAAACTGGCTACATATGCGCTCTAGAAACTAACGGCAAGATATCCTCAACGGAAGCGTACGATCGCATTAAGGATTTGTGGCGTCAGCTAAA
>JBCDCO010000368.1:0-4346 GCA_039181635.1 Cyanobacteria bacterium P01_G01_bin.19
ATAAAAATAATGTGTAGTGTTCTAGATTGCATTGTGCCGTTGAGGGTTTGCTGATTTTTCTGATTGTTCGATACCCGTTTTTTCGATGACTCTTACTTAGGAGTGCATTATCTCATTATTCTGTCAATGCGTAAGTTCTAAGATATTTTAGAGATACTTTGATTTTAGGGTTTCCAGGTTAATGTTGACGGCTGTCTAAAGGCAAATAGTTAGCATCTTTGCCGATCTGAATGGTTAATGGCTTTCTTTTGTTAGAAGATTTTGGCTCTAATCTACCAAAACCAATCGCGTTTTTGAGCTGTTTTGCTTGCGCTAACTCACCTTGATTGATCATAATCCTGGTTTTATCCAATTTTAGCGGTATATGTTGCACCAAACGAACATTTGGAAAGTCTTGACGACGTAAATAACTAACAAACTGAATACCTAGCTCGTGATTATCTGTGGTATTCTGAACCGCTATGGGATAATTCCTGGAGAAAATGTTCTCCAATACAGCAGTTTTTTGTAGTGGACTTCTAACATCAGCAACTTGTCCTGGAGTGTAGCCAGCCACTAGTTCGACGTTAATATTTTCTGGTGCTAAATCCTTAACGAACTCAGCTAGTAAATTAACCTCTGAGGGGGATAAATCCGTATCTAAACTAGGCTGCAATTCGGCTAGAGTAGCTTGAAAGCTTTCAAAATAGGAGGGAATATTGAGACGTTGACGAATAGTCTCCACTGTTGTCTGTTGTCGAGCAATTTGTTCTTCAAGGCGATCGCATTCTTGAATTGCCCTGTTACAGCGATCTATATCTACTTTGCCGCTGGCTATCAATTGGGCAAAAGTTTCAGGAGTTGCTCTAATGTAGCGATCAACAGTTACACCATTTAGTAACCGAGCGAGCGAGCGAGTTACAAGTTGTGTTCCACCATAACTGTTAGCATCGGCGATCGTACCCCAGCCAAATTCGGGAATTTTTACTCGACTATCAACAGGAATATAAACTACCTTGGCGGTATTGGATTGAGGTTCTAATTGAAATAAGAAAATAGTTTGACTTTTTCCTGTAAATGCTGGAGAAAATTGAACTATTTCTTCTTGGTTGGATTCTACTTCTAATATTAAGATATTTACTAGTTTATTTAAGCTATTTTTAGCCACTATTGGCGAATTTGCAGCGTTGCGACCAACAAGTCCGACAAGTACTCGT
Source organism: Cyanobacteria bacterium P01_G01_bin.19 (assembly GCA_039181635.1). GTDB lineage: Bacteria > Cyanobacteriota > Cyanobacteriia > Cyanobacteriales > Xenococcaceae > Waterburya. Next base: position 1,197 of record JBCDCO010000368.1, read on the forward strand.
TCTACAGATTCGATTCTAGCCAAAGCAATACCACAGCTAGCAGAAAAAACCGCCGTCAGACCAATAATTCCTCCCCACAACAGACCGCGATTAAAATAACCCCAGGAAGATTGTTGGGATAAAAACCCAAAATTATCTTGAAATAAGTTAACTTTGCGAGGGATTTTGGGTCTATCTCGAGTCGATATAGAACTTGAGTGTTGGATATCTTTGACCTTATTCTCGAACATTAGCTTATTTTGCTTATTACTTTGAGATGAGAATTGTTTTGGATTACTTGCTCTTTCCCAATCCATGTGAAATGCTCTAGCTTGGTGAGTTATCTTTGGTTATGCTTGACTTCAATTAGATTGACTAATGCGTTTTAGTTTATTTGGAAACAAGAAGCTTTGTCTTAATTGTGTAACCTTTCTAAAATATAGTATCGGTATTGTCTAAGACAAGAAGTACAAAACTATTAGAACTTAAAAGCATCTAATACTGGGTAAAAAGCAAACGTATTCTTTCAATCGCAAATTCTGTTAGCAATTATTTCCACACTGCAATACAAACAAGAAATCAATGAAAACTCAACTAATTCCCATTATTTTAGCTGGCGGAAAAGGAGAACGTTTTTGGCCAGTAAGCCGCTTAAAAAGACCAAAACAATTTTTATGTCTAGATGGTAGCGGGAAAAGCCTGCTACAAGCTACCGCAGATCGCCTATTGGATTTGGCAGGAGGTTGGGAAAATCTTTGGGTTATTACCTCGGCAATTATTGCTGACGGGGTAAAAGAACAGTTACCAGATTTGCCAGAATCTAATATCTTAGTCGAGCCTATAGGAAGAGATACTGCTCCTGCTGTAGCCTGGGCTACGTTGGAGGTAGCTAAAAAATATGGTGAAGATGCAATTTTGGGCTTTTTTCCTGCAGATCACTGGATTGGGGATACTGCAGCTTATAAAAAAACTTTGCAAACCGCAGCCAAACAGGCTGAAACCGAACCGTCAATCGTAACTTTAGGCATCACACCCAATCAACCAGCTACGGGCTATGGCTACATAGAGCAAGGGACAGAAAAAGAGCGAATTAATGACTTGCCGATCTACAAAGTTAGTCGTTTTACCGAAAAACCCGACCGAGAAACTGCCCAATCCTTTATTAATACTGGCAAGTTTAGCTGGAACAGTGGCATGTTTATTTTTCAAGCAGGAGTAGTGTTAGAAGAGCTAAAAAAACATGCTCCTGAATTGATCGATCTACTATCAACCAAAGGTAAAGATGCCTATGCCGAACTGCCCAAAGAAAGTATTGATTATGCCTTGATGGAAAAAACTCAGCTAGCCTGCGTACTTCCTGCTGACTTTGGCTGGGACGACTTGGGAGACTGGAATGGTGTGGAAAGATTGTTAAAAGGCGATCGCGATAATGTAGAGCTGTGTACCCACATCGGCAAGGATACTCACAACGCCATAATCTATTCGAGCGATCGCAATGATGTAGTGGTAACTATCGGCTTGAAAGATGTGGCAATTGTGCGTGATGGCAATGTAACTTTAGTAGTGGATAAAAATCATACTCAAGATATCAAGCAGATCGTCAAATCTTTGCACGAACGACCCGATTTCAAACATCTTTTATAGGGGTAAAAGATAAGTTTACAGGCTAAAAAAGCTAGTTACTAGAAGACAGTATCTAAGTATCTAGTAACTAGCTATCAATTGATTAAAGACAATCCTAACTTGTGGATACTGCTGACTTAGTAGTGCTAGAGCCTCTAGTTATAGTACGACTCAATAATTCTTCCTCCATCGGCACAAACTCAATTTTGTTGAGCAAAGTAGTGACAAAGGCAAATAGCAAAAAAGGCAAAGAAAGTACCAAGACAATTCCTACTGTAGCCAAAGCATAAATTTGTCTGGTGCTACTCCATAATGCCAATGTAGTAGCCAAACTGATAAAAATAACAATCAACCAAACAATTATTTGACCATAAATATCACCAAATTTTAAAGTACAAATCATCTTATATTTGTGCAGTTCGTTGTTCATTGAAAGCTCCTAAAACATGACGCTGATTAAGTATTTATATAAGTTAAATTATCGCGGACATTTTGGCGATCGGTTGAAGATTAAAAGAATATTCAAATATTCTCTTCAATTGTTGCAATATCTGTTTACAATTGCCAAATTATAATAAGTATTAATGCTTAGGGATGTAAAATAATAAAAGTAAGGTGATCGCATTATTAAAAAAATCTGTGAAAATTTTTGAGTTTTAGCAGTTATCTTCAGGCTTGTAATAGGCTGTAATGGAGAAAACCCGAACAAATACAAATTGAGACATCATGGCAGATAGCTCTATCGTTGAAGACCGCGACTATACATTAATTATCGATAAAAGTGGCAGTATGTCGATTAACGATCGCCCAGGCGGAAAAACTCGCTGGGAATCTGCCCAAGAATCTACTTTAGCTTTGGCTCAAGAGTGCGAAAAAATTGACCCCGACGGCATTACAGTTTATTTGTTTTCTGGTCGTTTTCGCCGCTATGACAATGTTACTGCCGACAAGGTGAGCAAAATATATTTAGAAAACGACCCCATGGGACGTACTGATTTGGCTAGCGTTTTGGGCGATGCTGTCAATAACTATTTCGACCGCAAAGCAGCAGGCGAAGCCAAACCCAACGGCGAAACCATAGTTGTGGTTACAGATGGCGAACCCGACGACTACAAAGCAGTAATGCGGGTGATCATTGAGGCTTCTCGTCAGATAGATCGAGACGAAGAGCTAGGAATTTCTTTAATTCAAGTAGGAAACGACCGCAAAGCAACTCAGTTTCTCAAAGCTCTAGACGATCAACTAGAGTCTGCGGGAGCTAAATTTGACATCGTCGATACCATTACGATTGATGATATGCAGGGATTAACCTTGGCTGAAGTTTTATTAAACGCTGTGACTGGCTAGTATCAAAATACAAATAACGCTTGGTGTTAATTAGCTTCGTTACAAGGTTATTAGTTCGTCCCTAAAGCGATTGTCTTGAATGTCAAGTTGAATTTACTTTTTAAGGCGATCGCTAAGTAAACAATTCAGCCAAGCTAATAAGTCACCACCATAAAACTTGCTGGCAATGTTTAAAACTTAAAAATTACAAAGAGAGCTAAC
>JBCDCO010000369.1:0-4334 GCA_039181635.1 Cyanobacteria bacterium P01_G01_bin.19
GCTAGCGGAAAAAGCTGCTATCTAAGGCAAATTGGTTTGATTCAGCTTGTTGCTCAAATCGGTAGTTATGTCCCCGCTACAGAAGCAAGATTAGCCATATGCGATCGCATTTTTACCCGTGTTGGTGCAGTAGACGATTTGGCTACGGGACAATCTACTTTTATGGTAGAGATGAACGAGACGGCAAATATTCTCAACCACGCTACGCCAAAATCTCTGATTCTTTTGGACGAGATCGGCAGAGGTACGGCTACTTTTGATGGGCTTTCTATTGCTTGGGCGGTAGCAGAATATCTAGCAACAGATATTCAGGGTAGAACTATCTTTGCTACTCACTATCACGAATTAAACGAACTAGCCTCAATTTTGACCAACGTGGCAAATTACCAAGTCACCGTTAAAGAGATGGCAGATAAAATTATCTTTCTCCATCAAGTATGTGCTGGTGGTGCTAGTAAATCCTACGGTATCGAAGCGGGAAGACTAGCAGGTTTACCTCCTTCGGTTATCGGTAGGGCAAAACAAGTTATGGGACAAATAGAAAAACACAGTAAGATTGCTTTGGGTTTGCGTAAAGGGATAAAACAGGTACAGCCTACAAAAGAGCTAAATGGCAAGGCGATCGAGCAATTGGATATTTTTGAGGATTAAAACAGGTGTTTCTTATAGTTGTTAGTTATTAGTTATTAGTTGTTGGTATGGTGTATCTCGCGAGTTCGAGAATTACTATAGATCTAAATTCTATGTTTGATTTTGCAAGTGATAAATAAACAAACAAACTTCTTTATTAAAATTATTGGCAGCACTTTAATGGTTTTTGGGGCGATTTCGGCGATCGTTCAAATTGCTAAATTGTTTATCGAACCCGAAAACATGCCAAGCAATATTCTGGCATTGTTTTTTAGCATCTTGCTCTTTCTTTTAGGTACTAAAAAAGTACTCTCTAAGATAATCGATCTTGCCCTGACTCATCGCACCATTACCAAACTGATGATCTTTTGCTCGCCTATATTATTGAGCTGTTTGCTTGTTTTCCTACGATTATCAATGGGTTTAGAAACATGGAAAAAAATGAATACAGAGGGTGGATTTATTGAATACGGCACGAGCTTGGCATTTTTATTATCTGCTGTATTTGCTATTCCCATCGCCAGATTTTTCATGGCTTGTAAAGACAAATTTTTAGGTTATTCTTATTACCTGATTGCTGCAGGAACTTTCTTTGTGGGTATGGAAGAAATAAGTTGGGGGCAGAAATTAATTGGTTTTGAATCTACCGAGTTTTTTCGGAACTATAACTCCCAAGAAGAAATAACCTTACACAATTTAATTTGGGTCAACGAGTATCTGGATAAAGGATTGATGTTTGTGGCGCTGATTGCTGGCATGAGTTGGTTAACGTACTCTTTAATAAGTAAAGCTAAACACAATTATCGAGTAAAGTTTATTGTTCCTCGCTGGTTTTTCGCCTCCTTTTTTCTAATTGTCAGCATATTTTTTTACTTAGTAGAATATATCGAAATTTGGAATGCCGACATAGAGAACTTGCAAGAATCAGTAGAGTTAATTTTTTCTTTGGGTGGTTTTGCCTTTGTTTTGAGTAACTTCTTTGCTTTAGATAAACTCAGTCAGTTTTAGAAGTATCTCAAGATAATACTTCAAGCTTGCTTTCAAAAGAATGATCAATGATAAATGTTAAATGAGTTGACACGCCCTAATCGGCTGGCAAATTTTCATCGAAATCTCAGTATTATCTGCTTTAATCAACTACAACACTTTGATTGATTGAGGAGGTGAACCAGTTTTTTGTCTGGTTAGATTATGAGGTATTTTAAGCCCACTATTAAATGGTCGATCTTTTTTTGCTTGGGTTTAGCTTTAGTATTGCTGATTAAACACGGAGAATTATCGCAGATACTAGTGCCTGCCTTACAGTGGATTGATGGTTTAGGAAATCTTGGCGCGATCGCTTTTGTTGGTATTTATATTGTTGCCAACATTTTTTGCATCCCTGGTTCTATTTTGGCTTTGGCTGGAGGGGTATTATTTGGCAAAGTTGCGGGGGCGTGTTTGGTTTTTACTGGTGGTTTTATTGGCGCATACAATGCGTTCATCTTAGGTCGATATTTTCTGCAAACTTGGGTCGAAAAATGGGCTGCTCAAAATTCTTATTTAAAGATAATTGATCGAATTATTGAGACTAAAGGTTGGAAAATCGCTTGTCTGCTGCACCTTTCGCCCCTAATACCTTTTAATCTACTCAATTATGCATTAGGGGCATCAAAAATCACCCACAAAAGCTTTATTTTTGCCACGGCGATCGGTATTTTGCCAGGGGTCATACTCTACACTTTCTTAGGCTCTAGCATCAGTGACTTGACTATGATATTCACAGGCATGTTAGACGATTCAGATCGTAAAATTCAATGGCTATTTTCAATACTAGGAATCGTATCTACTTTGGGTATTAGTTTATATCTAGCTCAGTTAGCTCGCCAAGAGATTGCCAATCGCATGGAATCTTAAATATTAGCTATAAGCTATAAGCTAAGAGGGTTTAAAACCCTTACTAAGCGCGTAGTTCCCTAAAGGACTTCCTAATCTGATTTTGTACGGCTATAAGAATCGCCCACCCCAGGCAGTGGCAACTTTCTCATTTCTTCCCGACTTGTTCTCGATCGCTTTATATGCTCGGTAGCAAAGAAACATAGATAAAACAATTCCCTCCATTGTTTAAAAAGAGCCATGACCAAACCAACAGACTCTATTACCTATCTCGAACCAGAATTAGAATTTGAACCTTGTCACGATATCAACGAACTCGAACCCGAAACCGAAGCGGAATTAACGCGATCGCTTCCCAGAGGTTCGGTACTCTTAGCCAACGTATCTGGTTGCTCTACTGCTGTAGCTAATGGGCTTTCTCAACAAATTATCGATGAAATGAACGCCATCATTCCAGGGGTGTTAATCAGATTTGACGGTCTTAACGTCAGAACTGGTGCAGCAGTATTCCCCTATCTGCAAAGACCAGCCTATGAAGCTTTATCCCGTGCCATAAGTGATCGTGGTATGACTATGAGTATCAATTCAGCATATCGCACTATCGGACAGCAGCTAATTCTATTCAACCATTCTCAAAGAAGACGCTGTGGCATTACTATCGCTGCTCGTCCAGGTAGAAGCAACCATCAAAGCGGTTTGGCACTGGATATTAATGACGCACAGGGTTGGCGACCTCATTTAGAACGTCACGGCTGGAAATGGTTGGGACGCAAAGATCCGCCGCACTTCGATTATGTCCGAGGTGGGACGAGAGATATCCGTAGTTTAGCTGTGTTGGCTTTTCAGAAGCTCTGGAATAAGAATAATCTCAACGATACGATCGCCGAAGATAGTATTTATGGTCCCCAAGTAGAAGCCAGATTAAACCGCGCCCCCATTGAAGGCTTTGGTGTAATTCCTGTGGGTGGCGTTGCCAGGACTTTAAGACTTAGCCGACCATTGATGCAGGGGCAAGACGTAAAAGAGCTACAGCAAGCATTAGTCAAAGCTGGTTTTGACCTTACGGTAGATGGCTTCTATGGCGCAGAAACAGAAAAAGCGGTTAGGGCATATCAACAAAGAGAAGGCTTAACTATAGACGGTATCTTTGGTGTCGCAAGTCGTAATAAATTACTTAGACCCGTAGTTTAGATTGCAATATTCTCTTCAACTTTTTTAAACATAAATGAATTAAGCTTGAAACTATGAAATATTCAGTTCGAGAAGTATCTACCTTACTAAAACAAGGTTCATCGGGGGCAGCAGTCGTTACTTTACAAAATAAGCTGCAAGAGCATGATTTTAATCCAGGTACAATTGACGGTATCTTTGGTAACGATACAAAAAAAGCCCTTATCGCTTTTCAAAAGAGCGTCGGCTTGACTCCCGATGGCATTGCAGGCAAAAACACCTGGGCTGCTCTAAACACAAAAGAAATTAAACTTCCTGTGGCTACGAGCTTGTTTACCGTAGATGCAGTCAGCCAAATGTTTTATGATGCACCCCGTCGTAATATCGAGAAGTATCTACCCGCAGTTTTAAAGTCACTAGAGAAATTAGGGTTGGGCGATCGCCAGATGATCTTGATGGCTCTTAGTACCATTCGCGCTGAATCTGCTGGCTTTGCACCTATAAGTGAGTTTCAGTCTAAATATAATACTACTCCTGGCAAACACGCCTTTAATCGCTATGATTTTCGTTCGGACATCGGTAACGGTGCAGTGGGTGACGGGGCAAAATACAAAGGACGGGGATTTATTCAGCTTACGGGCAAAGCCAACTATCGCACC
>JBCDCO010000370.1:0-4306 GCA_039181635.1 Cyanobacteria bacterium P01_G01_bin.19
ACCGATCGCCATGTTAACTTCTAGAAGCAACGACAAACATCGCAAACTGGCAATGAAGTTGGGTGCATCGGCTTATTTTTCTAAGCCATTTAACGAGCAGGAGATGTTAAATACTCTAGAGAGCTTAATCGCTGCTAACTAAAGGATTGTGACAGGGATAGCGATCGCCTATCCTTCTCCTTCTTGCCTGTTTAAATGCCATCTACCTAAAGAGTTGTATTGCAGGCTAGAGGCTTCATATTCATCATCTTCTACGAGCTGTAGCTGGTAAGTAGGAGATTCTATATCGGGACGAAAAGTATGACCGTCTTGCAATATTGGCGATTCTGTCAGGCGATAGTAGTTGAATACGTTCATGACATAAATTGCTAAACCAATATCTTCATTGAGGGGAATCGAAACATCAGCTTTGCCAAAATTGTGCATTCCACAGGAGAAGTAGCTGCTATTCCCTTCAACTAACCCAACGTATAGGGAGTAAATGTCAAATACATCTGGAGAATCATAGCGATCGAGCCAAAAGCTAGATTCGTGTGCGATTTCAGACGATTCGATATTGACGGCAACCCCGCCAATATTGAGAAAAACTTGGGCAAATTTATTCATCATCAGACAAGTTTGGTATCCAACTTCGGTAGAAGTCAGATACACGATCTGTCGGCAACGCTCGACTTTTCCTAAGGTATGGCGAGAAATTTTATCTTGCTTGGCAAATTTCTCATCATCATTCAGTTTGGCAGAAATGGAGATTTGACAAGTCTCATCGGTAATATTGGACTGAAATATTCTGCCCATAAACAAATAATCTGTGCCGTATCGCTCTAGTAGAGCCGAAGCAACATCCTGTCTAGTCTCTAGCTCAATAGGAATCGAGATAACTATTTTACCCGTCATTAAAACCGCGATAATCTACCTTTTATATTTAAATCGCATCAAAATTTACTTCATCGGGCTTTTTTACCCCGATTTTAGACTTAATTTTTCGCAGCAAAACACTAACCAGCTTACCTGCCAAATCGAGCAAAGTGCGAGGGCTGTTTAATATCAGTCTGACAGCTTGAATAATATTTCTTTGCTCGATCGCTTCTATGACTTGATAGTAAGCCAATCTATTTTGATAAACAATTAAGTTTTTCGACAGCGCGTCTAACAACCTAGAATCCTGTCTATCTGTCAATTCTCTATGGATAAAAATATTGGTAATATCGCAAGAATCGGACAAATATTCGGTCGGCTTTCTAGTAGAAAGAGAGGTGACGCGAGTGCGATAGTAGTAGCAAGCTTGAGGTAGGAGAACAAAGCGAGCTCCTTGTCTTAAACACTCCAAGTAAAGAATGTAGTCTTCACCAACATGAATTGTTTCATCATAAGCGATACGGCGATCTAGTAGAAATTCCCTTCTCATCAAAGGCTTAGTATAGCCAAAACTCCAGTTTCTTTTAGCATTAATCGGATTAGGGCGATCGCTAGCTACAAATTCTACCGCGTCAATGAGTTTGATTTCATCGATCGCCTGTTCGTTTTCTTGTAGTAAAGTACTCCAAGGCTGAGGCTCGCGATCGCGAATTAAATTTAAATCATCGGCAACTAAATCGGCATGATGCTGTCTCGCAGCCAGCAAGAGTTTCTCTATTCTTTTAGGATCGTACCAATCATCCGAATCTAAAAGCGCAATCCAGTTTCCTTTGGCTGCTGCTATTCCACAATTACGTCCAAAGCTAACACCATGGTTTTCTTGGTTGCTGATAATTACTAGTCTTTCATCGCTAAAATTACGAGCAATTTCTAAAGTCGAGTCAGTAGAAGCATCGTCCACCAAAATTATCTCAAAATTTCTGTATGTCTGATTAAAAATAGATTCCAGAGCCTGGGAGATGTAGGCTTCGCTGTTATAGGTGGGAATAATTACGGATACTTCAGGAGTCATTAATTCAATTGATACCGAGTTTATTATTTTCTCTGTAGGTTGTAAATCCGAAAAATAAGCACTTTACTTAACCGAATCCACTCACCAAGCAAAATTTTATTTATTAAAGTTTTGCCAGGGAGTCATAGAGTGGGCAAATGCCCTATTCAAAATTTATTGCAGTAAAAACTCAGTGCACAACAATAACATGAATAAAATTGATTACATTCTATGACAAATATTTTAGGGCGTGTCATCAATTAAAATAAAAGAGCTTTCCCTCAATTGATAACACGCCCGAATAAGTAAGTAAAATTAAATTAAACACCTAATATTGCTTGATTTTTGCCGTCAAATCTTTAAATTCCATTAAAAAAGTTCATTTCCCTGCTTCTAGAATCGAGGGGCTCGATTGCTTGATGGTTGATAGCACCAAATGAGCGATCGCTCTTGTCGCTACTGGCGGAAGTTTTTCATTTCCCGATTCAGAATTGCTTCAGCTTCATTTCTACTTCGGTTGACCCGATCAATGGAGTCTTGTAGCTTAAGAGTTATGCTAGCCAGTTTCCTGATAATAATCTGGATCAGCTTGGTATTCTTGCGCATTTGCAAGGAGCCTGTTTGATTGATCGTGTTGACTTCTCGTTCCAATAGCTTATTGAGATTGTTGACCTCGACCAAAATTCTATTGGTATTTTGAACTGGAGCTTCTATTTGCTGGATTTTGCCTTGACTGAGCTTGATGCTGTCTCTAAGATCGTTCAACTTAGTCAAACCATGTTCTACCAAGACAGACTGTTCTTTTAGTTTGGCTTTGGATAAAGATAAACCTGTATGAAAAGCTATTTGCTTAAAAAATTCGATTTCGCTTTCCTGCCAATCTTTAAAATCAAAACAGTGATGGGCAACCAATAAGCCATAGATCTTACCATCGTCCCGATTGATTGGCGCGACTAAATTGGCTTTGACTCCTATTTTGGCTAAATTATCTACGTAGCAAGGAGTCATTCCCGCCTCAAAAATATTGGGAATAGCCCGCACTCTTCCCTGCTGATATTTGTCGATATAGCGATATTCAAAACAGGGATCTTTAATTACATTAGCTAAAATTGGAGCCAAGGCAGGGATAGTTGCTTCTGCCACAATTTCTCCCAGACTATCACTCTGCAAACCGTAAACGATCGCGCGATCGCACTGCAATAATTCTTTGGCTTTTTCAACAGCTACTTGCAGTACTGCTTCTGAAGTGGTGGCTTGATGGATTTCTTTGGTGATGTCATTAATAAACTGCTGCTTGGATGCATTATTATCGACTTGAGCCCGAAGGCGATCGCAAGTCTGTTGTTGCGCTACCTGTTTCATCGTCCACTGAGCCACGCTCAAAACAAACTCCACTTCTGGCTGCTGCCATTCCCGAGTCCTCGAACACTGGTGCATCACTAGCAATCCATACAATGAGCCATCAGCAGCGGTAAGAGGTACAACCAAATTAGACTTGACATCGATTTTTTCTAAATTATCGACATAGCACAGACTCATGCCTGCTTCGCGAATGTTGGTGATCGCTCTGACTCTACCTCTTTGATACTTATCAGCATAACGAGCTTCAAAGCAAGGATCTTCAATGGTCGTTCCCAAAATTTGAGCATAGCCTGGAGTAACTGCTTCGGCAGTAATCTTACACATCGTCTCAGACTGCATACTATAAACAACGACGCGATCGCAGCCCAGATTCTGATAGACAATTTCTACCGCAGCCTGAATAATTTCTGCTTGTGTGGATAAGTTACCCAGCTTTTTAAAAATATCCGTAGGTAGACTCTGATATTTTGAGCCGTTGCTCGATCCATTAGAAGTTAGTTCTGACAGTGAAGAGGGTGGCTGAATACTCATATTACTTAGCAGTTTTTAAAGTTTTTATATCGATTGATGTTTAATAGCCAGAAAATAATTATTTAAAAGCAATCTCGATCTTGCCTGTAGGATATTTTTACATTTAGGCTTATGTATATTTACTGAAAATTCTAACCTATTAAAGCAATAAATTCTTCTGTATCAGGTCGATTAAATTATTACAAAAGCTTTTCCTAAAATAGTTTTCAAGCTTTATTTTAAAAAAAACATCTTAAATAAGAAACAAATTCTCTTGATCGTTCAAAATGAACATTATGATCAGTATTTTTTACTATTTTCATTTTAAATTTAGAAGAAAATAGACTAACTTTCTGATTGATTGCAATAAATTTGTGGTCAAATTCACCAACTAACAGTAGAGTTGGGGGTTGAATAAATTTGAGATGATTCCATAGCGAAGGCTGCTGTCCCAAACCCATATAGGTAAGAGATTTTGCTAGCTTATGAGGATTGTTGTTTAACTTTCTGGCGATCGCTAGATCGAAA
>JBCDCO010000371.1:0-4295 GCA_039181635.1 Cyanobacteria bacterium P01_G01_bin.19
AGCTGATACAAAATACTGTTGAGAATATCTCGTTTACTCCATTTTGGTGGTCTTGTTCTTTTTTTCTTGGGCAACAGAGGTTTTATTACTTCCCATTCTTCGTCTGTTAAGCTACTGCTGTATAGCATTTTTCGCTCATTATACTCTTTTATGAAGATCTCAAATGGGTTCTATAAAAATTTAAGCTCTGCCACTTTACCATCTTTAGAAATTCTGTCAGCAGAAAACTTAAATGGTGCCAATGGTGACGATACTCTAAGGGGAGATTTTTTATTGCTGCACTAATTTAAAATTATCCAGCGACAATCTTCTGAATCAATTGAGAAACGGCTTCAGCACGATTCATAATCATAAAGTGCCCTCCTTTCTCGATCCTAAAATCTTCGCAGACAAATCGAAAGGGGAAAATGCGATCGCTGTCGCCATGAATATGATAGGTGTTCTCTGGCATTATCCCGTTTTTCCAGGTAACAACTCGGTCAATCGCCCATTTCATAAACTTAGCGTTTGTATCGTACAAAATAGCTTTGAAAAGCTGTCTTTCTGCTAAGTTTTCTAAACTGAAAAACCAGGCTGCTAAAAATTGACCTAGCCAAAGCATAATTTTTGCTGGTATCAAACGATGGATGGGGAGCCAGTTGAATATCTTGAAATATGGAGGAAGTTCTTGTCGAGTCTTGACACTAGAAATTAAAATTACTTTTTCGGTTTTAATGTGTTTGGCTATCTCTACGGCAATCATTCCCCCAAAAGATAAGCCAATTAAAATCGGACAATCGGACTCGATTTGCTCTGTCAAACGTTTGGCGTAGTCGTTTAGAGTTTCTCGCTTTTGCGGTTCTAGCCAACTAATATGAACTGGCTGATATCCTTCTAACTTCAATTTTTGAAAGACTCGTTCGTCTGCGCCCAATCCACTAACACAATATATGTCTTTGAGAGCGTTCTCTGCTATTTCAGGTTCTGCTATTGAATTTTTTTGGTTTTGTTTGGTTATTTCTCGGTCTAAACTGGTCATTAAACAGGTAGAGACGATTAAAGTTAAATAATTAAACTATAATTACCATCTAAATTCTAGCTAGAAAAAACATAGTGACGCACATCAGTCAAAAGAAAGATTTCAATATTCCTCATGATGGCTATCACTGGAATCAGATAACTCAAAACTATTTTGAAGGCTGGTATTTTCGTCTGACTTTACCAGAAATCGAGCAAACTTTTGCTTTCATGTATTCGATTCAAGATCCTGAAGGCGATCGCCTCAACAGCGGTGGTGCGGTGCAAATATTGGGCATCGACGAGCAATATCTTTGTCGTACTATCAATAATGTCGATCGCTTTTTTGCCGATGGCGATCGTCTTAGTTTTGGACACTGGAGTAAAACCAACCTCACTAATTCCGCCTCTTTGCTGCCTACTGCAGTATTCAATCGAGATATCATAGAAGGCTATCAGGCTACGGCTTATCTCAATCAGGGAAAAATTTACGATCCCGTCAGAAACGAATATTGTAGCTGGGAATATAAAATTGAACCCGTTTATGGTTGGGGAGATATGGCAAAAGCTCAACAGTCAACTGCGGGTTGGCTATCTTATTTGCCTATATTTGAACCAGGATGGCAAATAACTTTAGCTCGTGGTTTGGCAACGGGATGGGTAAAATGGCGTGGAGTAACTTACGAGTTTGAGAATGCACCAGCCTACAGTGAAAAAAATTGGGGTGGCTCTTTTCCTCAAAAATGGTTTTGGCTGAACTGCAATAGTTTTGACGAGGATTTAGACTTGGCTTTAACTGCAGGAGGAGGGATTAGACAGGTGCTGTGGTGGGAAGAAGAAGTCGCGCTAATTGGCATCCACTATCAGGGTAAGTTTTATGAGTTTGCGCCTTGGAATTCTCATATAAGCTGGCGTGTCGAGCCTTGGGGAAAATGGCAAATGCAGGGAATATCTTCTAAATACTCAGTCTCTTTAACAGGTACAACAGATTCCTTGGGTGCCTATGTGCGCACTCCCACAGCCAAAGGACTAGTCTTTAACTGTCGCGACACGACTAACGGAATTTTGAATTTGGACTTAAAAGATTCTCGGGGAAAAATAATTATTAAAGCCAATAGCAATCTAGCTGGTTTGGAAGTAGGCGGTACTTCTTGGAATAACGTTTGGTGCGATCAAAATTTTAAGTAAGTTCAAAGTTTAAAAATTTACGAATCAGACCAATAGTAACAGCAGGTAGTTCTAGTTGTGGTGTGAGACCAACGTCTTCTATTTCTTGAAAAACCTTAATCGCTGTCGGATTTATCGCTGCTAGACGCCTGCCAATCTCAGGACCAGTAAATTGAGATTTTTGACCCCAAACGATCGCAGTAGGAATTGTCAGTTGCTCGATATACTGAGATAAATCGAAACATAAATCTCCTCGCACGAAGGAAAGGGCGCTATATTCGGCATTTGGTTGTTTAGCTGATTCTAGGTAAGCTGATACTATTTCTCCATAGACTCGTTCGGGGCGGGCAAACTGACGCTGTTCCAAAAAATTACGAATTCCTAATTCATTGGCAACGCCGAAATCATAAATAAAGCGATCCAGAATCGGCGTGCTAACTAGTTGGGCAAAGAAGCTGCGGGTGTAATTTTCTCCAAAATCTGAAAGTCCAGCAGGTGTTATGAGAATCAAGGATTTAAACAATTCAGGACGAGAGATTGCTATTCGGATGGTGAAGGCAGCTGTCAGGGATGAGGCGATAACCGTTGTTGGTTCTTCGCAGCTTTGCTCTAAAAATTCTGTAATGCTAGTCAAGTAATCATCAATCTGATAGTTACGGTCTAAATGAGATGAATTACCCCAACCAATTAAATCTGGTGCCAAAATACGATATTCACTGGCAAAAGCAGGATAAACTTTAGACCATTCATAAGCAGAGGAACCACCGCCAAAACCGTGGAGAAACACTAATGTTGGAACTGGTTTGTCAGAAGCCCCCTCTTGAATCCAAGGAGCTCGATCTGCAGTGTAGTAAACCATATTGCCGAGACTGGTGTTCAAGGAATTTAAGCTAAAACCAGGTATTTTTAACATAGTTATGTGTAATGTAAATTTAATAACAACCTCGGTCTGATAGTTCGTTCGGCTTTAGTTAGCTATAAGATTAGGTGCGAGGGAGATCGAAGAACTTGATTCTCATTTTCTATTGAATTGATTTCATCGATTGGGTTCAACAAGAAATTTCTTCTTCTATAATTTATGACTGTAAATATATTAAATACATTTAGGTTAAAAGTTAGATCGAGTATGAGAATAACTGGGAGATTTTAGTTTAATTAAGCCCACCGAGCGAGGACTAATACCGAATTGCTTTTGGTTATTTTGACGAGCTAGAGGGAGCTTATACCAAGGTAAATAAGGATATTGATGGTGTTCCCAATGGTAGCCGAAATGATAACAAGTGATGAAAGACCAAAACACCGAGTAATTATTACTATTGGCTCGATGGCGATCGCTATAGCCTACTTCTGTCTGCCTGTGAGGGAACCAGATCCCAAATGTAAATAGTTGCCAGGAGCTAATTAGAATAGGGATTACCCAAAATAGAAATATATTAAGAGGCGGAATATGTAAACAAATCAAAGTCCAAAAAATTACTATCATTCCAATTAGCAATATCCAGGCTTGTCTACCTTTTTGATATTCCTTCATGAAGCTTACATACCAAAGCAGAAAGTTATTGGAGTCTGAAGGATAAAAATCTGGGTCTTTTTCAGTAGCAGGATAGCGATGATGTAGCCTGTGGTTTTCAGCCAAAACTTTATAGGGTAGCAAAGCATATAAAAATGAAGTGGTACAGCCGATAAAGTCATTGATTTGCCAATGTTTAGCTACAATTCCGTGTATTGCTTCATGAGTGGTAATAAATAGACCAGTGTGCAGAAAAGACCTCAACAAAACCCCCAAAACAACTAAAATCAAAGGAATTTTAGTCAGGTCGAGAGTTAACAATCCTATTAAACTGGCAAACCACAAAGAAATAATGGTGATAGCTACAGCCAAGCCCACTGGAGAATTATTTTGGCTGTAGTTAAAAGCTGATGTTGATGCCTTAGACATAAATTTATTGCTTAGCTGTATAAAGTAATTGAACTTGGCTGATAGTTGTTTCTGGTTTGCTTGCTGACATCTCTAAAGAGATAAATGCAATTAACTTCTCTAGTTGCTCGAGCAATAAATTTGGCTATTACTGTTTTTAAGTTAGTTATTAAATTATTTTGTTGATAGCCTTATAAATATAAATTAGCAAAAT
>JBCDCO010000372.1:0-4291 GCA_039181635.1 Cyanobacteria bacterium P01_G01_bin.19
GGCGTTGCGACAGCAAACGGACAAAAAACAACGCTGGACGTATAATTAGAATTATTTAACTCAATTCCCCGACGGTTTACGAAGGGGTCTGAGACTTATTCTTTTTGATTCTTTCTCAATATCAAAAGGATAGATACCATAAGGATTAACGTGTCCGTAGCGAGTAGGAGACAAGTGATTAATATCCTCATCACTTATTGAGTGTCCTTCACTTCGTAGTTGATTGATAGCAGCTTCCATGTAAATGGTGTTCCAAGTTACCACAGCATTGGTAATCAAATTTAAACAACTAGCTTGATTCGTCAATTCCTCTTCATGTCGCTGTCGAATAGCACCTTGATGAGCAAAAAAGAGAAATCTTCTTAAATCGTGTAATCTTTCCCCTTTATTGAGTTGATTGTTGATTTTTCGGCGATAGGGCTGATTCATCAGATAGCGCAGGATAAAAATGGTTTTAATCATGCGTCCATATTCGGCAAACGAACTGGCTAAATCGTTTTGTTGGGGAAAAGATTTTAACTTACTGAGAAATAGCGAAGCCGTTACCCAGCCTAACTTGAGCGAACCAGCTACCCGCAGCATATCATCCCAGCGAGCCAGAATTTTATCAGTTTTAATCGTGCCAGAAAGTAGAGATTCGATATGTTGATATTCAGAATCACGGTCTGCACGATACAAACGTTGACCGCCCAAATCCTTGATACGAGGCGAAAACTGTAAGCCCAGTAAATCAAACATAGCAAACACTAATTCCGTGTACCCTGCTGTATCTGTAGTGTGTTCCATGATGGGTAATTCCGTTTCATTATCGAGAATCTCATCCAGAACATAAGTAGAGTCGCGCAGAGTGGAAATAGTTGGTTTGCTTCCATATTGAGAAAACTGGTCGCTCGTCCAACTGTAGAAACTCACCCCCTGTCCATAACCAAAATAACGGGGTAGAGATACAGCCATGCGGTTTTTGACCGAGACAGGAAATCGCTGTCCGTCAGAAGAAGAGAGAGTTCCACCACCCCAGATTTGACTGAGAGGGAGATGATACTGAAAGTTGACAATCTTAGTGTTAGCAGCTTTCAAAGTCGATTCTCTCAGATACCAATTGTTACACCAAGCAAGTTGATGGTAGGACAGACTAGCTAGCCTTGCCATCCTCTCCAAACCGATGTTACAGCCCTGAGCGATAATGGCAGCATACAAATAACGTTTGATGTCGGGGATGCTGTTTTCGGTATCGGCTGCATGAACTAAAGCCTGACTAAACCCCGTCCGATTATCAATTTCAATTATCAGATTAGTAAGCTCAATCCAAGGTAAACGTTCTCGAATTTGTTTTCTCAGTTGCTTCGTGCTGTCGGGGACTTCTTCAGCTTTGAGCGGTGAAACTACTAATCTGTCCTTTTCGATACGAACTTGTTCATTATCCTGGAATGTAGCATCAAAGCTCGACAAAAGCTGGGATAATTCTTGCTTTTTAAGCTCTATGGTGTGACTGGCTACTTCAGAAATTTGTATTTGTTGGCAAACTTCTAATTTGAGTTTTGACCACTGATGTTTGGGAATTAAATAACTTTCAGGATTGGCATATCTGCGACTATTAATAATCCAAATATTCCCCGAACGCAGAGCAGTTCTCAATTCCCAGAGAAGACATAATTCGTAATATTTGCGAACTATTTTACCTTCTGGATTTATGACATATTCCGACCATCTTTTAGGGATGAATTTAAGAGAGGCATGGTCTGGAACTTTTCTCTTGCCATTTGTATCGAGATGGCGAATAATTCTAATGGCTTCAATCAGAGGGTCATCGGTTAGGTTAGCTCTAAAGCTAAAAGCTGCTAAAAAAGTGGGAACAAATTGACGCAGATAACTATAGCGTAAAGCAAAAAAATCGAAGTAATCATCGGCATGAGGGCGGATTAAAGATTTACACTCGGTAATTGCTTCTTCCAATTCTTCAGGAGTTATTTGGTCGTATATTTTCCCTCTCAATTGTTCGTCTTGAATTTCTTCATCCAGAATTACCTGACCGATTTTGTTCAACAGCTTGATTTTTTGATTGAGAGATTGAGCAATTTTACGCTGAAATACATCTCGTTCTTTCTTGGAACGAGCATGGGTATTGGCTAGGGTACTGATATACAGGTCAATGGTTTCATCAATAATTTCGGTATAAATTTGACGGCAAAAGGCAATCAGTATGGAGTAGCGACGAGGTTCAGGAGTACGAGAAAGAGCTTGAGTGGGGGATTTTTTGCCTAATTTCGCCAGAAACTTCAAACGATTGGGATTGAGAACGCTAATATCCCAATCTTTGACATTTTGTTGGTTTAAAAAGTCTAGTTTAGCCAAAGCATTCTTGATAGCTTTAGGGGAATTACTCACCGCGCCAGTTCGCAGCCAGGCTAAAGGAGTGCGCTGTTTTTCTGCTTCTACTTCTAATAAGCCATCCAAGAACTGCGAGCGAGAATCAGTCAAAATTGGTTGTAAGCGAAGAGCCGTTTCTGTCCAAGCTTCATTACGAGCATAAGCTACCATTCTCTCTAGAATAGTAAGCCCTGGACGGATAATTTTGGCTATTTCTAGTTTTTTAATCAGCAGTTGAAATAGAAGCAAAGGACGGTCGTGTTCCATCGCTCGTTCTAATAACCATTTCTCTAACTGTTGATAGTCTGTTTTGTTGGGTTTGCGAAATCCTAAATAATCCTGAATCTCTTGTAATTGGCTGGTTCTAGTTTGAGAACGTTCTCCATAATTGGCGATCGCTTTAGGAGAAATATTTAGTTGCTGAGGGACATATTCAATTACTTTTAGTGGTAACTTAGGAAAGTTATCGGGAATAAAACTGAGATATCTCAGCGTTCCTAATTGCAGGGCAAACCCTAATAAATTATGGTCGCCACTACGTTTTTTAACCAGAGTTAAATCTTTATCTGAGAGGGTAAAGAAGATGATGATTTCATCGAGAGTAATTTGTTCTGGGAAGGATTGAAGGCGTTCTCGTTCTACTTTGGTGAGGAATTGTCCTGGCATCTTTTTACAGTATTAATCCTCTTCCCCAATTAGTTCTACGGCTGCTGCTAAATCTTGCTCGCTGGGAGTGCAGTAACGGCGGGTAGTTTCTAGATTGTCATGTCCTGCTAAAGTCGCGACTTTTTCTAAACTCACTCCTGCATCGATCAGATTTTTACAGAATGTATGTCGGAGTTGATGGGGTGTAATTCCTTCTAAATCGGTTTGTTTCACGTATTTTTTGAGGGTACTTTCAATCCCTCTGGGAGTCATCGCTCCTCTTTGACCAATAAATACCCGTCTGTCAGACTCCTTGTTTTTGTGATATCCCAGTTCTACTAAAACAGACCGCGCATCTTTATTCAGAGGAATAATTCTTCTTTTTGCACCCTTGCCGTGATTGACACTCAAGCGTCCTTTTTTGGCAGTAATTCTGAGATCTTTCCAGGTTAAGGCACAAAGTTCGGAAACTCTCAATCCTGTATTGAGTAGTAGTTTAACGATCGCGATATCTCTGGTTTTTCTACTTTTTTCGACAATGCGATACAGATCGTATTGAGACAGTCTATCCAACCATTTTGGTGCTGAAGTTTGTTCCTTTATCGGTTGGGGAATATGAGGCAAACGATTGTCTGGAAAATAGCCTTCAATTCCCGCCCAATTAAGAAAGCTGCGGAGGCTGGAAAGCTTGCGATTAATAGTTTTTGGCTTTAACTGTAGTGTTTCGTCTAAATAATGCTTGTATGACCGTAAGTCAGTAGGGGTAATTAATTCGGGAGTAAATTCTCTGTTGCCCTTTGATTTCAACCACAGGGCAAAACCATCTAGATCGCAGAGATAGTTTTTGATCGTGTAAGCACTTCGTTCTGATTCGATGAGAAACTGCGCGAAACTACCTCGATAATTAATCGAGTCTTTTGTATTTTCGGCAACTTCAGGTGTAGGTGGCATGGGCGCGTAATTATACGCTCAGTTTTGGGGTCGATAATTGTACTAAATCACCTTGATTATACGTCCAGTCGGGCAAAACTCGACGTACAAGTTCACTTATATACACAGTTGAATCTCAAGTAACTCAAGTTGAATAATTCTGATTATACGTCCAGCGTTGTTTTTTGTCCGTTTGCTGTCGCAACGCCAAATTCAATCGCAAATCGATTTAATGCGCTTTTCCAATTTCTAATTGGCATTGTCCATTTCTTAGAAATATTGTTGATTGCTAGCAAAATTACTTTCATCACCGACTCGTCGGTTGGAAAAGAACGATGATTGCGTAAAA
>JBCDCO010000373.1:0-4257 GCA_039181635.1 Cyanobacteria bacterium P01_G01_bin.19
GGGATTTAGACGTTCAAGAAGAAATAGAAGCAGAATATACCGACAAACCAGTCTTAGTCGTAGATAGCATCTATCCTTCTGCTGAAGATGACAGTTTCAGTCTTTCAGAATAATTAGCTATCAAATCCTAAGGCGATCGCTTTAAGATAGCGATCGCCTTACACCAAATCTATAAAATAATGTATGAGCCATTGGAATCAGCCACAACCAAGAACATACCTAGTAAAAGAAAATTTGCTCGCACTTTTCGGATTTTGAGCCGTCTCAGCTATTGGATTCATATCATTCTGGGTATAGCATCTGGATTGACTTTGCTTTTAGTAGTATTCAGTCGGAGTGCTACCAATGGTGCTGCGGGGATAGGCATTTTTATTGCTATGTTTAGCTTAATTGCTCTGGGTTTTAGAGTTTTCTGGGCGTGGCGTTATCGTAAAATTGCCCGCCGACTACAGCAGACAGATCCCGCAGCACAGCCAAATCGGACAGAGGTTATTGAAGTATTACGCATCGGATTAATAGTTAGTTCGATTGGGTTGCTTCTCGCGTTTATCGCTTCAGAAATCAGTTTGATATCTTTGGTGGCTACTGCGATCGCTCGTCCGCAAAATTTAGCCGTATACGAACGAGAGCAGGTGATTAAAGCTGCCGATCTGTTATTAGTTTTGGCGCAGTTAAATATTTTAGGCGCTCATTTTTTTGGTAGTGCTAATTCTTTGGGTTTATTGAGCTGGGTTTCTAAGGAAGAGATTTAAAATGAAAATTGAAGATAGACAAAAACGAGTCGAGCGCACCGAATCGACTAAACATAGCAAAAACAAGTTTCTTTGGGGTCTGGCTGCGATACCTTTGTTACTTGTAGCTCTTTTAACGTGGGGTCTAATCGAACCCTACACTTTAGAAGCAGAAGAAGAAGAGGCGGTTATTCCCAGTCTTCCTTCCGCCTGGGAAGGAAAGAAAATAGCTCAGCTATCTGATTTTCAGGTAGGTATGTGGTGGGACAACGTCGAAACAGTAGCTAAGAGCGTGGATAAAGTTATTGAAGAGCAACCAGCAGCTTTAATGATTACGGGAGACTTTATCTATCACGCCAATCCCAATCCTCAGCCACAAATAAATGAGGTGGTCGAGCTGTTGCGTCCTTTGGCTGATGCTAACATACCCACCTATGCAGTTTTGGGCAATCACGACTATGGAATGAGTAGCAAGAAAGTCGAGCCAGATACAGAGCAAGCAGCTCAATTAGAACGGGGATTGGAAAGTATAGGCATCCAGGTATTAAAAAATGAAGCGGCCATAATTCCCTCACAGGATCTAGAATCTGATTTACATGTAGTTGGAGTGGGTTCTCATTGGGCAAATAATGATCGCGTCGATACGGCTTTAGCCCAAATTCCTACAGATAGCCCCAGAATAGCAATCTTGCATAACCCCGATTCTTTTACCGATTTCCCAGCCAACGCTGCTCCTTTGGCGATCGCAGGACACACCCATGGCGGACAAATTCGCTTACCTTTGCTACCTGACTGGTCTTGGCTGTCTTTTGCCAAAGAAGATGAAGTAGTTGCCGATAAATGGGTCGAGCAGGATTACGGTCAACCAGGCAATAAAATGTATGTCAATCGCGGTATCGGTTTTAGTGACGTACCGATTAGAATTAGGTGCGCTCCAGAGATTACCTTTTTTACTCTAAAATCTAAAAGCAGTTAATCTTGTTAGGGATTTGAATAAATGCGGGCGATCGTTCAGCGAGTTAAATCATCTTCAGTCATAATCGAAGGGCAGCTAGTAGCTAGTATCGATCGCGGATTAAATTTGCTGGTAGGTATCTCGACTACAGATACCGAAGCCGAACTCGATTGGATTGCACGCAAATGTCTGGAGCTGCGTTTATTTCCCGACGAGCATACGGATAAAGCCTGGGATAAATCGATTGTAGATATTCAAGGGCAAATACTTGTCGTGAGCCAGTTCACTCTCTACGGTGACTGTCGTAAAGGACGTCGCCCATCTTTTAGCGATTCGGCTGCACCAAAGATGGCAGAAACTTTGTACGATCTTTTTGTCAGTAAATTAAAAGACAGTGGTCTTTATATTGCCACGGGAAAATTTGGCGCAATGATGGATGTCAAAATTGATAATGATGGTCCAGTTACTTTAATTTTGGAGCGAGAGAAAACTAGTGAATGATCTACAAAAAGCTACCTTTGGGGCGGGATGCTTTTGGAAAACTGAAGATGAATTTATGAAACTGGAGGGAGTAGTTAAAACTTCCGTGGGATATATGGGAGGAGATTTTCCCAACCCTTCCTATCTAGATGTTTTAGCTCGCATAACTGGTCATGCAGAAGTGGCTCAAGTAGAATACGATCGCGAGATCGTTTCCTACTCAAAGTTGCTAGAGCTTTTTTGGTGCATTCACGACCCCACTAGTCTAAACCGCCAGGGTGCAGATCGAGGCGAGCAATATCGCTCGGTAATTTTTTATCACACTCCCGAACAAGAACAGATAGCTCGTAAGTCCAAACTAAACCTGGAGCAATCTGATAAATACGATAAACAGATAGTCACTGAAATAAAGCCCGCGACTGAATATTATCTGGCAGATTCAGAGCATCAACAGTATTTAGCCTCCAGAAGAAATGAAGCACTTATCAATGGATAATTGACAATGGACAATGGATAATTGTTGGACTCGATAATTTCTTTACACCAAACTATGCGACGCAAGCCTTTACCCCTTATGCGAAGCGGTATCCTTTAGGATTCCCCAGCCTAAGCAGATTAATTAGTGCGGAACATCAGCGTCCAAAGAACAAAGATTCATAATGTCAGAAAGAAACAAATTGTCCTTTTCCCCTTACCCTTTTCCCTTTCCCCAACCTCAGCAGACTAATTTGTTTCTTAGGAGTTAATAACAGTAGCGCGGGCTCGTAGTTAATCTACTTTAATAAAGCTTCTCCTCTCCTAAATAGTTCTCTGGCATAGTCTGTCCAGGTACCCTGTCCCCAATAGCGAAAACAGCTCGTTTCCACCAGCATGACGTATAACAAAGCCTCTTGATACTCTTTGGTTTTGGTCACGCTAGGATCTTTGGCGACTAAAGCATCGTATTTTTGATGGAACATCGCACTCAATTGATTCATCGGTTCGAGAACATTCTCATAACCTTTGACCCAGCTCAGATCGTCTGTCCAAGATGCTCCATCCATATGAAACTGATGGTCGGTTGCTTGAAGATGAGCGATCGCCTGGGCAACTTTTTCTGGTGTCGCCGTATCGGGATCTACCTGCTGCCAAATTTTATGTTGTCCTACAGCCTGACAAGTAGGATAGTCATCGGGGTTTGCCCCAGCCGCTTCGATTAATTCTAGATATTCTGTGCCGTTTAAACCTACAACATTCTGATTATCTTTGATTTCGTACCAAACAGGCTGAAAATCGCGAGCATACTCGTTCATCATTACCCCGCCATTTTCGCCGTCGGCGATCTGAGAAACGCAACTAGGAACGGAAATATCTCCAAGCTGTTGTTTGCCCATGCCTTTTGCTTCGTGATAGGGCTGCATTTGCGCCACCAACTTGGTGTCCGAACCTTGAGTTTTAATCAAAGCAGTGATGCTGATGGTTTCGCCCTGAGAATTGCGAGCGACCAATTTATTGGGCAAATACTTATCATTGTGATGTAAACCCGAACCATCTAGCCGTTCTACGGAATGTTCTTGTACTAACAGCCAGCGATAACCGCACTCTTTAAGAGCCTTGATGTATTCATAAAGAGTGTCTGGATTGTTGGGCAGATGCATTTCTGGAGGAGAAAAGCCTTTGACTCGCTTGAGGGCGTCGTAACCGAACATGGCGGCAAAATAATGCTGCCAAGCTTGAATTTGTAGTTTGATGTCGGGAATGGGAGTAGAAGGAACAACCGCATGACTCCACATAGTTCCCAGCCATTCGACATAAGGCTGATATTGAGGTTCACAGGTAATTTTTTTGAGACTGTCTAAAATATCATCGCGCCCCATTTGCTCGAAACCCCAAAGCAAATTGCCCGAATAATCCAGCATGATGCGAGGGTTGCAGCCATTGGCTACTAGTTCGGGTATCCAATCTCCCATACGCTTATAACACCAAGCAAAAGTCTCCCCATTGTGGTTATCTCCATCGTGAGGATTGTCCAGCATATTTTGCAGATTACTAATCGGTGCACCATTTGCCCCTGCGGGAATAGTAGGCTGGTGCATGTGTAAAGCGCAAGCA
>JBCDCO010000374.1:0-4247 GCA_039181635.1 Cyanobacteria bacterium P01_G01_bin.19
TCGTTCCTCGCCGTAGGTGTAGATCAAATCTGCCAGAGACACCTCCTTCCAATGATTGACGATTTCTGCTGCAGTAATTCCTTTGGATCGATCCATTCGCATATCTAAGGGAGCTTCTGCACGGAAACTAAAACCTCGTTCTGCAACATCAAGTTGAGGCGAGCTAACCCCCAAATCGGCGATAATCCCCTCGAACGACAAGCCATTGGGCTGAAAGTCAGCAAAGTTGCCGTGCCAAAATTGCACCTGTTGAGGACAATACGCCGCCAATTGAGTTTTTGCCGCAGAGAGGGCTGTCTCATCTCGATCTATTGCCCAGAGCTTGACATTTTCTGCCCGATTTAAAATCAGCTTGCTATGTCCGCCACCACCTACGGTAGCGTCCAGGTATTGACCACCTGGTAATACATTTAGTCCTTCTACCAGCTCCCTACTCAGCACAGAAAGATGATTGAATGAGCCTGTCTTCTGTGCCGTCATTAATTCGCCTCTCCAAAATCTTAATTAAAATTTTATAACCTTGGTTGTTTAAGATACCAACCAAACTGATTCTTGCAGTTACAATTATAATTGTGGAATGTAAAGCAACTTTCATCGGTTTCTTTACTAAAAATATTCTACTTTTTTAATCGTTTATCAAGATAGAGCCGAGTTTATCAGACTTAATATATATGGAAGTTAGCCAACGCCCAGGGAAATCAGAAGACTCTCCTGGTCATAGGTGGGCAGGTGTTTTAGGAGCGGGAGTTGCGGTTGTTACCTTAACTCTACCTATAGTTATGATTGCATCCTACTCTCCTTTTGAAAGTAACGCGCAGCCTGTGCCTGAAAAAATAGATCGACTTCAAGAAACAACGGTTAGCCCAATGAAATAAAGAAGAATTACTACGCTACAGGTTCTTTAAAACAGCTATCAAATGGCTGAATGAAAGCGTTGGGGAAAATTTGTGTTTAAGAAAGCCGATCTCGTTCATGAGATTGGATTTTAGCGTTACCTAATAATATAAAAAGTAACGCTCAGTTCTTGGTGAAGGTTTTTGCCAAGCTATCCATTGCTATCCATTGCTATCCATTGTCGATTTGCGTCCCTGGCTTTATACGCATTCCGTTGACAAAGTCCCACCCAGACTGAGGACGTTTTCCTGCAGGCTGCACTTCGGTCAACAATAATAATCCAGAACCAGTGCTGACTACGGGACCATAATTTTTAATAATTTTGACCACTGTTCCTGGTGTTTCTTTGAAACTGGCTAAATCTGGGCTTGCCTGCCACAAAGCCTGATATTTTTCGGGAAGTTGGTCGATAATATCTTCAATTAAAGGCACGGTAGCAGTTATCTTTAATTTTTGCCCGTCAAAAGTAGCCGAACAGTTAGGAAAAAAGCCTCTAACTCGATTGTGTATTTCCATTGCTGCTTGCGACCAATCAAGCAAAAAATCTGCTTTTTCAATTAATCTGGCATAGGTTGCTAGAGCAGGATCTTGAGGAACTGGTGTAATTTCTTGCCGATCTAGCTTAGAAAGAGTCTCAAGTAATAGATCTGCTCCTTGAGTTGATAAAGCGATCGCCAGATCGCGAGCATTGTCCAGCAGTCCAATCTCGGTTTCAGCCTTGAGCAGCATATCTCCCGTATCCATTCCCTTGTCCATAAGCATGGTGGTAATTCCTGAAAGGCGATCGCCCTCAACGATACTCCATTGAATCGGAGCAGCACCACGATATTGAGGCAATAGTGAGCCATGAACGTTGATACAGCCCAATCTTGGCATAGATAAAATTTCTGTCGACAAAATCTGACCGTAAGCCACCACGACAAAAGCATCAGCTCCTGTTGCTTTTAGTAGATCTACGGTTTCTCGATCCTTTTTGATTTTTGACGGCTGCCAAACTGGTAGATCGTGTTCCACGGCGATTTTTTTTACTGCCGAAGGTAAGACTTTTTTGCCTCTCGCCCTAATTTTATCTGGCTGTGTCACTACTGCAACAACTTCCGTATCGGCACTCTCTATTAACTTATTCAAAGTTGTGACAGCAAATTGTGGAGTGCCAAAAAAGACAATTTTCATATGGTACGCTAAGTGTTATTTGATAACCTGTAAATTTTTTTGATTCATATTAGAAAATAGTACTTCTAGGGCGTGTAATCAATTGATGGGAAGAGTGCTTTTGAAAGGATTTCAGCGAGATACAAGGAGAAAAATGTTCTGAGTAGCATCGCTACGGAGGTTATTTTTCGACGAAGTAGGTCGTTGAAAGACCGAAAAAAGCTCTTTTTTTCTAATTGATCACACGCCCTAAGATAATCTTGAGAACTTTTTATCATTGCTACATCAACTCATCATTAATCTTATACGACCAGTAACTATTGCCGCACAATAGCAGCATATGATAATTGATAGTTGTAATGGCTGAAATAATATATGACTGCTCAATGGGACTACTTTCTGAAAAACTTAGGTGAATGGCGTGGTTCGTTTACTCGGTTTTCTCCTCAAGGAGAACAATTAGCCGATACTCCCACTTTGGTTACTTTGGAAGGTCTAAATGACAATAAAAATGTTCACCAAGTAGTGCGATATCTCCCTCCAGATGAACCTCCTCGTGATGTGGTGGTGGACTATGATTCTTTAAATCGTACTATTATTTTCTTTCCCAATGGTGCTTTTTCTCAAGGCAGCATGCAATTTGGTCCTTATAGTACGTTTGGTGGAGAGTTTGGCTTAATCGATAATGATTTTGGCGATGGCACTCGTAGGCTACGCATGGTAGAGCTATTTAACAGCTCTGCTAAGTTAGAGAAAATAGTTTTAATCAGAGAGAAATTACCCCAGAGTAATATTTCAGAAAGACCAAAGCTAACTGTCGATAGTTTGTTAGGAGAATGGTCGGGAGAGGCTCTTACCATGTACGCAGATTTGAGCAACCCCACCGAATTTTCCAGTCATTTACAGATAAGTAAAGTGGACGATAGCCATATCGAGCAAAAACTTACATTTAGCAATCAGGTAATTCGCTCCAAAGCTAGAATTGAGGGTTCGAGATTGTTATTTGAGAATAGCAGCTTGCCCAGCCAAATTATGCTTCTACCTGATGGTGCATCTTGTAATTGCCCCCTAGAAGTCAAACTAGGTCACAATTTTGTGATTGAAATGGGATGGTTGCTTCAAGACAATATCAGGCAGAGAATAGTCCGCACCTACAATGAAAAAGGTAGTTGGGTTAGCTGCACTTTGGTCACAGAAAAAAAAGTCTCTTAATTGAGATAGTGTAATCTCTACTTCCAGAGCATAAAGAGAAAACGATACTATTTGAATGTATTGATGAGACATCAGGAGCGAAAATGCCAACAGGATCTGATTCCGATAAACGAAAATTACTTTCGGCTCTAGCCCATGGTTCAATTTTTATTAGTGCAACGGTCGTTTCTATTGCTATTCCAGTCGCTATCCTTTTTATCTCCGATGACGCAATAGTAAAGGATAATGCCAAAGAAGCAATCAATTTTCATCTAAATGTCTGGGTGTGGGGAATATTAATCGTAGTTCCTTCTTTTCTAACCATTGGCTTAGTTGGGTTAATTTGGTTTCTAGTTCATTGGGGTTTGTCAATTTGGGCAGTAATTCACAGTTTGCAAACCCCAGATGAGCCTTTTCGCTATCCATTTATCTTTCGGATATTCAAGTGATTGACGATTTACATGGTAAACATAAACCAAGTAGCAACGGCAAAAGCGACGTAAGCAAGGGCGACGATAGTATAAGCGGTAGTGTTAGTAATCATAGTCGTGGATCTTAAATTAGGTTTCAGCTAATGATACTAACACCAGTTTTTTGAGATCTCAGTGTCTTTCTTTGTTTTTGCTTTATTCTTTCTTAATTATTCAATTATTGTTATTTTGAGCAACAAAAGTTAAACAAAAAAGCAATAAAAAACGCCCCCCATCGCTGAGGAGCGTTAGCTCGAGCGTTCCCTTGCGCCTTTCGGCGACGCGGGGTCTCTCGCCTTTCTTTAAATTCTACTTACAAGGAAGTAAGTCAACTATCTCTTAACCGTTGATGGAAGGAGCGCTTATTGCTACAGGAGCTTGCTCGCCACTTGCCAAGTCTAGAGGGAAGTTGTGTGCGTTACGCTCGTGCATTACTTCGAAACCAAGGTTAGCTCGGTTCAAGATGTCTGCCCAAGTGTTTACTACACGTCCTTGAGAGTCCATGATGGACTGGTTGAAGTTGAATCCGTTTAGGTTGAA
>JBCDCO010000375.1:0-4242 GCA_039181635.1 Cyanobacteria bacterium P01_G01_bin.19
CAGATAAACTCACTCCTTTTCCAGACAAGGAAGATCTTTTAAAAGCTGCTCCCGAACAACAAGGAGATTTTTTCCGAGTGCCCAAAATTATTAGCTCGGAAGAAGCATAGTTTTTATCAGCATCTGCGAAGAGGCTCATGATAGTTCATGAGGCTCTTTTTGGGATAAATCTTTTGAGGATTTATCCCTCTTTTGTCAGTATCAGAACTCAAAGCCCAAAGATCGAAGAAACTTAAAATAAGACTCATTCTGTGCTGCCACCCACAGCGATACCTGAGTTGTATATTTGGGCGTTAGTTATGTTCATGTTGACCATCGATGCTCCAGCAACGTTGGCATCGATTAAAGTGGCTGAAGTAAAGTCTACGTTGTCTAAATTAGCGTAGTTCAAACTGGCGTTGGTCAAAAAAGCCGATTCAAAAATTGCGCCTTTGAGACTCGCTCCAGTCAAGTCTGCCCCTTCTAAGTTAGCACCTGTAAAGTCCGCCCCTTCCAAGTTAGCCTGGCGCAAATCTGCTCCAATAAGATGTGTGTTGCGTAGATTTGCCCCAGAGAGATCGCATTTTTGGCATTCTCTAGTATTCAATAATTGTTGGATATCGTCTGGCTCCGCTGCTATGGCAGGAATAGTCAGAAAAATAGCCCACGAGCTTAGTGCAGCGATAGTTCTAAATTTCATTTTGCATTCCTCCTTCGTTTACTCGATTGAGGGAATTGGTTAATCTTTACTTATATTTTATATAATTCTATATAAGCTTATCTTCTCATGAAAACCAACCGTCTAAGGTAGTATTTACCCGAATATTTAAGCTAGCGTTACATTTTTGTAGTATTAGAAAAATTTATAAAGCTACTAGAAAGCGATCGCGCCTATGTGCAACTAGTTGGGTAATTCCATCAAGCACCAATGTTATTAAATGTAGATAAAGGAGATACGGTTATCGGGGGCAAGAAACTATACAATTAAACGCTAGCAGTATAAGTTAGGCAAAAGACAGAGTAATATGCCCCGTCGCAACGATCTCCACAAAATCTTACTTCTTGGTTCGGGTCCCATTGTTATCGGACAAGCTTGTGAATTTGACTATTCTGGAACACAAGCTTGTAAGGCATTGCGAGAGGAAGGATACGAGGTAGTCTTGGTTAATTCCAACCCTGCCTCGATCATGACCGATCCTGAGATGGCAAATCGTACCTACATCGAACCATTAACTCCCGACATAGTAGAGAAAGTAATTGCCAAGGAAAAACCCGATGCTCTCCTGCCTACTATGGGGGGACAGACAGCTTTAAATGTGGCAGTGTCTTTAGCCAAAAGCGGAGTTCTAGATAAATATGGCGTAGAACTGATCGGGGCAAAATTACCTGCGATCGAGAAGGCAGAAGATCGACTGCTGTTTAAAGAAGCAATGGAAAAGATCGGCGTACCGATGTGTCCTTCTGGTATTGCCAACAGTTTAGACGAAGCAAAAAAAATTGCCAGAGAAATTGGTAGCTATCCTTTAATTATTCGTCCAGCCTTTACCTTGGGGGGAACGGGTGGCGGAATCGCTTATAATCAGGAAGAATACGAGCAAATCTCTGCATCGGGGATTGATGCTTCCCCTGTTAACCAAATTTTGGTTGATAAATCGCTTTTAGGCTGGAAAGAATACGAACTAGAAGTGATGAGAGACTTGGCGGATAATGTCGTAATTATCTGCTCGATCGAAAATATCGATCCGATGGGGATACATACGGGAGATTCTATAACTGTTGCCCCCGCTCAAACCCTGACAGATAAAGAATATCAGCGTCTGAGAGATTATTCTCTAGCAATTATTCGCGAAATCGGCGTCGAAACGGGTGGCTCGAATATCCAGTTTGCGATCAATCCAATTAACGGAGAGGTAATCGTAATTGAAATGAATCCCCGTGTATCTCGCTCTTCTGCACTGGCTTCTAAAGCCACGGGATTTCCGATCGCTAAATTTGCCGCCAAGTTAGCAGTAGGATATACCCTCGATGAAATATCGAACGATATTACCAAAAAAACTCCCGCATCCTTTGAACCTACCATCGATTATGTAGTGACCAAAGTTCCTCGTTTCGCTTTTGAAAAGTTCCCTGGAACCAAACCAATTCTTACCACTCAAATGAAGTCGGTAGGAGAAGCAATGGCAATCGGCAGAACTTTTAATGAATCCTTCCAGAAGGCTTTACGATCGCTAGAGATCGGTCGTTATGGCTTTGGATGCGATCGCCGTGAAACTCTGCCTTCTATTCCGCAAATACGTTCTAGTTTGCGTACTCCCAATCCAGAAAGAATATTTAGCATTTATCAAGGCTTGAGGTTAGGTATGACTCCAGAGGAGATTCATCAGCTAACCGCCATCGATATGTGGTTTATCGATAAGATGCAGGAATTGCTGACTACAGAAAAGTTTTTGGTAAGAACCAAGCTGGAGGCAATCTCGGCACAGCAAATGCGCGCGATCAAGCAACAAGGATTTAGCGATCGCCAAATTGCTTTTGCCACCAAAACAGATGAAGACAAAGTGCGGGCATATCGCAAGCAGTTGGGCATTTTACCTGTTTATAAACTGGTGGATACTTGCGCGGCAGAATTTGAAGCTTTTACTCCTTACTATTACTCTACTTATGAAGAGGGAGAATCGGAAGTTACTCCCTCCGATAAATCTAAAGTAATGATTCTCGGCGGAGGACCAAATCGTATCGGACAGGGAATTGAGTTTGATTATTGCTGCTGTCATGCAGCCTTTTCTCTCTCCGATGCTGGCTATGAAACCATTATGGTTAACTCCAATCCTGAAACTGTATCTACCGACTACGACACGAGCGATCGCCTTTATTTTGAACCGCTTACTAAAGAAGATGTCTTAAATATTATTGAAGCGGAAAACCCCACAGGTATTATCGTTCAGTTTGGCGGACAAACTCCCCTAAAGCTAGCCGTACCTTTGCAAGAGTATTTGGAAAGTTCGGCATCTGAGACTAAAATTTGGGGAACATCCCCAGATTCGATTGATGCGGCAGAAGATCGAGAAAGATTCGAGCAGATACTCAGAGAACTAGATATCAAACAGCCTCCCAATGGTATTGCTCGCAGTTATGAAGAATCTCTCAAAATCTCTAACCGTATTTCCTATCCCGTAGTGGTACGTCCTTCCTATGTATTGGGCGGTAGAGCGATGGAAATTGTCTATTCTGATGCCGATCTCAAGCACTATATGACCTATGCAGTAGAAGTAGAACCCGATCGCCCGATCTTGATCGATAAATTCTTAGAAAATGCGATCGAAGTAGATGTAGATGCCCTGTGTGACACTACAGGTAAGGTTGTTATCGGCGGAATTATGGAACATATCGAACAGGCGGGAATACATTCAGGAGATTCCGCCTGTTCCATTCCCTACAACTCTTTACCCGAAACGGCGATCGCAACTATTAGAGACTGGACTGATAAATTAGCCAAGGCTTTGAATGTAGTCGGGTTAATGAATATTCAGTATGCGGTTCAAGGAGAGCAAGTATATATTATTGAGGCGAATCCCCGCGCTTCTCGTACTGTTCCCTATGTTTCCAAAGCTACGGGAGTTCCTTTGGCAAAAGTGGCATCTTTAGTGATGTCGGGCACAAGTCTAGAATCATTGGGGGTAGAACAAGAAACTATACCCAAACATATCGCCGTCAAAGAGGCGGTTTTACCCTTTAATAAGTTCCCTAGCGCTGATACTCTGTTAGGACCTGAAATGCGTTCTACAGGCGAGGTAATGGGCATTGATACTGACTTTGGTAAAGCTTTTGCTAAGGCGGAAATTGGTGCGGGGGTAGATCTGGCTCTATCTGGTACGGTATTTGTCTCTATGAACGAACGAGATAAAAAAGCGATCGTTCCTGTCGTGCAAGACTTTATTGACTTGGGTTTTAAAATTGTCGCTACCGCAGGTACGCAAAAGTCACTGCAAGCAGATGGCATTAAAGACGTAGAGTTGATTCTCAAGCTCCACGAAGGTCGTCCTCACGTGGTAGATTCGATTAAAAATAATGAAATTCAACTAATTATCAATACTCCTACAGGAGTAGAGTCCCAGACAGACGCTCAACTGATCAGAAGGATGGCACTAGACTATAAACTACCAATCATCACGACTATTGCAGGAGCTAAGGCTACCGTAGCCGCAATTCGCTCTCTCCAGTCCGAACCTCTGGACGTCAAAGCATTGCAAGAATATCTCGATC
>JBCDCO010000376.1:0-4228 GCA_039181635.1 Cyanobacteria bacterium P01_G01_bin.19
AACCGTATATGAGCCCTACAATTGAAGCAATTTCCGCATTACCCAGCGGTAACAAGCCAACCTATTTACTAGTGATGTTGCATGGTTGGGGCGCAAACTATCAAGACTTTGTTCCTTTTGCCAAGGTACTCAATTTACCTGGCTTTGGCTACTTTTTTCCCAATGCGCCCTTCGAGCATTTTCAAGTACCTGGAGGAAGAGCTTGGTATGCTCTAGAAGAAAAAGATTTTACTGGTCTAGAGGAAAGTAAAAAACTGTTGCGCGACTGGCTGTTGTCTTTAGAAGCTTCTACAGGAGTTCCTTTAGAACGAACGGTTGTGGCAGGATTTTCTCAGGGAGGGGCAATGACCCTTGACGTTGCTTTAAAGCTCCCTGTTGCTGCTACATGTAGTTTTAGCGGCTATCTACACTATCAGCCAACCTCAGAAGCAAGCAGGAATTTTCCACCTACTATGATTATTCACGGTCAACAAGATCCTGTTGTACCTCTAGAAGCGGCTCAAAAGGCGCGGGCAGAATTAACTAATATCGGCGTAGATGTTCGATATCACGAGTTTGATATGGGTCATGAAGTTCGAGATCCTGCGATCTCCTTATTCAAGAAATTTATCATCGAGCAGTTAAATCTTGGTTGAATATATGGCAGTCTGTCTTAAATTCTCTGCAACAGGCTCAAGCCGTGAGTATCAGTACCGCAGGTGCTGTAAACGCTGTATTTCTCGGCTAACTCCTTGACTCTTTTAGTTCTTTTGGGACTAGGCTGCCAAATTTTGGGGTTGTTGTAGGCATAATAAGTTTCTACCCCATCAACACCAAATTCTACTATGGCAGGAATAAGCTGGCTTGCCGACCGACGATACCGTTCTGGATGAGCCAAAACCGCTAAACCACCCGCTTCATGAATGGTCTTGACTACTTGCTTGGCATCGGCTCGACTTCCTTCAGGCTTATCTCCCTGAAGATAGGATTCGATAGATGGATGTTTTGGGTCAAATCCGTAGCCCAATATGTGTACTTCTACTTCTAATAGCTTGGAGGTAATTTCTACTCCAGTCCATAGATGGGGAATATGCTGAGTCGAATCTCGACTGCTTAACTGAGTTAAATATTCTTCTGCTTGTCGATAGCCGCTGACGTTGTGGTGAT
Organism: Cyanobacteria bacterium P01_G01_bin.19; assembly: GCA_039181635.1. Lineage (GTDB taxonomy): Bacteria > Cyanobacteriota > Cyanobacteriia > Cyanobacteriales > Xenococcaceae > Waterburya. Next base: position 1,147 of record JBCDCO010000376.1, read on the forward strand.
CGGTAATGGCAAAACCTTGAAGTCCAATTGCGATCGCCTGCTGCACCAAACTAGATGGCGTTAATTTACCATCAGAAGCGGTAGTGTGCATGTGAAAGTTAAATGAGTAGGGACAACTAACATGGTTAATAGTTTCCCAGACACTTTTGAGATAAACAGTGTCCTGTGCTTTTGGTTTAATTGGATATGTAGCAACCATGCGCATCAATAAGAAAGGGAAATGTTTCTATTTGTTACAAACACCATAACAAAATAAAATCCCCTCTGGGGAGTGCTACCCTACCGTAAAACCCTAAAGAAATTGTTAAATCCCTTGACATATATACGAAAAAACCATTCCTAAATTTAATTGATTTTGATCGGCGAAGATACATATAAAGCTACTTAATATCTCGAGTCAAGTCATTTATGACAACTATTCTTCCCGCCGTGTTGCCCGTTGGCTTAATTATCTTGGTTGGCTTTGCAGTTGGCAAAAAGTTAACCTTAGAGCGTTCTACCCTATCTCAGCTAGTTTTATATGTCTTGTCTCCTGCGCTGGTAATAGACAGTTTATATCGTACTGAATTACCCTTTTCTAGCTCTAGCAAACTGTTAGCGGGCTTCGCTTTGACCTCTACCGTGCTTTATATCATGGTTTGGTTACTCAGCCGACTGTTGGACTTGCCGATTCCCCTACGCAGATCGATCGCCGCGATCGTAATGTTTCCTAATAACGGCAATATGGGCTTACCTGTAGTCGCTTTTGCCTTGGGTACAGCAGGACTGGATCGAGCCGTTGTGTACATGCTGGGTTCTAGCTTTTTGATGTTTGGTTTTGGTCCCGCCATTGTTAGGGGGAAGGGTTTTCTACAGGGATTAAAGCTGACTCTTAAGCTGCCTTTAATTTGGGCGATGCTATTTGGTTTGGCTCTACGTTTAGTGAGGTTAGAGCTTCCTTGGAAGTTAGATGAAGGCATCAAGCAGTTGGGTGCAGCCGCAATTCCCATTGCTTTAATCGTGCTGGGAATTCAGCTATCCCAAACCCAGTTTCAACCGAAACTCAAAGAATTATCAGTAGCGATCGCTCGTTTGACCGTTGCTCCTCTAGTAGCATTGGCGATCGGCATAATTTTACAGTTGGAAATCCTAGATCTGCAGGTATTAATTCTACAAAGTTCTATGCCTACTGCAGTTAACTCCTTCATCATTGCCAGTGAATTTGGGGGAGATAAAGACTTAGTAGCAAGGGCGATCGTCTCCAGCACTTTAATGAGCTTTATCAGTCTGCCGCTTGTACTGCTAGCGATCAAAACATTCTTGCTTTAAGGGTTTTGTTAATATTAGATCGCTCTCAAAAACGCTAAAATATACGACGGATACTTTTGATAGAGCTAATCAGCAACAATTGGTTATATGAGTAAGGGAACATTATTTGATAAGGTTTGGGATTTGCATACTGTTGGTACTTTACCCTCTGGTCAAACTCAGCTTTTTATCGGTCTGCACTTGATTCATGAAGTGACTAGTCCTCAAGCTTTTGCCATGTTGCGAGAACGCAATCTTAAAGTATTGTTTCCCCAACGCACTGTCGCCACGGTAGATCATATTGTTCCTACTGAAAATCAGGCTCGCCCTTTTGCCGATGAATTGGCAGAAGAAATGATGCAAGCGCTAGAAAAAAACACCCAAGATTACGGCATCAAATTTTATAATGTCGGTTCGGGAAATCAGGGTATCGTTCATGTTATCGCTCCAGAACAAGGTTTAACCCAGCCAGGAATGACGATCGCCTGTGGTGATTCGCACACTTCTACTCATGGCGCGTTTGGTGCGATCGCTTTTGGTATTGGCACATCTCAGGTAAGAGATGTTTTGGCTTCTCAAACTTTGGCATTAGCCAAGCTTAAAGTGCGCAGAATCGAGATAAACGGTAAGTTACCTCATGGCGTATTTGCCAAAGATGTCATCCTGCATATTATTCGCAAGCTAGGTGTCAAAGGTGGTGTAGGCTATGCCTATGAATTTGCGGGAACGACCTTTGAAGCCATGAATATGGAAGAAAGAATGACCGTCTGCAACATGTCAATTGAAGGTGGCGCGCGCTGTGGCTATGTTAATCCCGATGAAACCACCTTTGCCTATCTTAAAGGTCGAGATTTTGCTCCTGTCGGAGAAGCCTGGGATAAAGCAGTATCTTGGTGGAATAGCATTCGCAGCGATGAAGATGCCCAATACGACGATGTAGTTAAATTTGATGCCGCCGATATCGAACCTACCGTCACGTGGGGGATTACTCCAGGGCAAGGTCTGGGAATTAGTGAAACCGTACCCATAGCGGAGAATTTAGCTGAAGGCGATCGCGCGATCGCTCAGGAAGCTTATAAATATATGCAGTTAACTCCTGGTCAACCAATTAAAGGCACAAAAATTGATGTCTGTTTTATCGGTAGCTGCACCAACGGCAGAATTAGCGATTTGAGAGAAGCGGCAAAAGTTGCCGAGGGACATCATGTAGCATCTGGCGTTAAAGCTTTTGTCGTTCCTGGTTCGGAAAAAGTGAAACAAGAAGCCGAAGCAGAAGGATTGAACAAAATATTCGAGCAGGCAGGATTTGAATGGCGCGAACCAGGATGTTCCATGTGTTTGGCAATGAATCCCGATAAACTTCAGGGCGATCAAATGAGTGCTTCTTCTTCCAATCGCAATTTCAAGGGTCGTCAAGGGTCTTCTACTGGCAGAACTCTGTTGATGAGTCCCGCTATGGTGGTTGCAGCAGCAGTCAGAGGTCAGGTTAGCGATGTCAGGGAGCTGCAGAAAACCTAAAGCAACAAGGTGGCATTAGTTTATCTTATAATAAAGATTGTCAAGGATAATGTAACAAAGCTTGATATTTCTTAAAAGTTTAGCTATATTAGATATATAGACAAGAGAGACATATCATTTTTATCTCGTTTCTCTCTCATCTAGCTCTTCTCGGAGAGCGAACCTTGAAAATAAAATAACGCAATCATACAAAACATGACTACTACTCTACAACAGCGCGAAACACGCGGTGCATGGGAGAACTTCTGTCAGTGGATTACAAGCACTAACAACCGCA
>JBCDCO010000377.1:0-4221 GCA_039181635.1 Cyanobacteria bacterium P01_G01_bin.19
ATCGATCGCGCCATTGGCAACTGATTTAATCCCTTCAATTCTGCCTTTTGTGCCTTGAAATAAAACGGTATCGGTATCGGGATAGGTTGACTGAATAAATTCTGCGGTGGTGGTATCTTGTAAAACTCCCGTTTTGATTCCCTGTAAATCGCTCTTAGTATCGATTTTGTCTGCCTTATCTTTGGCGACTAAAAACCTCGTACCGCTAATAAAAAAGGGCTTGGAGAAGGTAACATCTTTTTGCTCAAGAGCGACGGTATTAGAACCACATTCAAGATGCACCGTGTTGTTTGCCACCAGTTCAAAGCGATTTTCTAAGGTAGAAGGAACTTTTTTAACTTCGATCGCGCCAGGGGTATCTAATTTTTCAGTCAAGTACTCTCCTAAAGAATCTGCCAAATCGCTACAGTATCCTGTCCATAACTGCTCCTGGTTATCGATGTAGCCAAAAGGTGCCGCATCGCTTCGCATTGCTACTTTTAAGGTTTTAGTATTGCGAATATCTGCCAAAACATTGTCTGACTGACGCCTGCTACTGGCAACTATTGGTTCGGGAATTGGCTCTGTTGGAGAAGTATCGCCATAAGCTTGTTCTAGCTGTTCGACAGAGAGAGACTGGACTAAATGCAAAGGGAGTTCTTCATTGCTAATGTATTTGGCATAAGCAGAACCGAGATAAGGTTTATATTCCTCATTATCCCGCAAATGAACTTCAAAGAAAGCCAAACTCATAGCTTTGAGATAGTCCCTGCGTACTTCTGGCAGCGGATTGGGAAAAATAGAAGCTAAACCTTCCTGCTTGGTATCATTGAGCAAATAGCCGTGTGTTCCCCCTGCCATAACTCCCAAGTATTTATGCTCGGTGTTTAACCAGAGAAAAGGATGGGCCTGTTCAGTAATAAAAGGCGTAGTTGTATCTTGGCTTCCTGCTAACATCATCGTCGGAATCTCAATTTCACCCATACCTTCTACGCCTAATGCGGTGCTGGTAACTGGGTTAGCTGCCACTACCGCCTTAACGCGAGGATCTTGCATATTAGTATCTACTAATGGCAAACCACTAGCGCGACACTGAAGCAGCATGGAAATGTTTAAGGAGATCTCGTTTTCTTGGCAGACTTGATTAATTCTCTCCTGATTAATCGGCGCACCTGCGATCGCCAGGGCAGTATTGCCTCCAAAGGAATGACCCAGAATACCAACCTGTTCCCAGTTAATCAGCTTGTTTAATTCTGGATCTTGTTCGACTTCGTTTAACAGATAAGTAATATCTTGAGGACGACTATAAAATTCAATTGGACTAACATCGACGCTAACTTCTCCCCGTAAAAAAGCTTCTTTATATTCCGTATTGCTGCCAATGTGTTCGGGTACGAGAACGATATAACCATGAGAAGCTAGGTGTTCGGCTAAATAATCAAAATCAACCTGACTTGAACCAAAACCATGAGTAATTACAGCCATAGGTGCAGTACCGCTTAAATCTTTAGGCAGATAAATATCTGTCTTTAACTCGTAAGAATCGCTAAAACCAATCGTTGTTTGGCGCGATCGCTCGATCTCAAAGGTAGTCGGTTTGTATTGAACTTTATAATTTCCTGGCTGACGTATATCGGCTAATTCCTCAAAGTCGGTTTGGGGTAACTTGTTAATCTCTGTCTCGGCTATTTGGGCGATCGCTTTAACTGTAGAATCGTTATAAGCAAAGAAATTAGAGGTTTCTTTAAACACCGAACGGAGTAAACCCGCATCTATTTGAATTTCGTCCCCAGGAAACTTACGCAAAACATTAATCGGCGTTAATCCTTCTTCCTCATCCGTAGCAGCTAAAAGCACCGCAGCACGAATTGCGTAAATGCCATTTTGTCCGTGATGGGGATATACAGCTTCTCCAAACTGTCTCAAAAGACGCTCGCCAATGGGGGAGTTAGTTTGTTTATAAATTGCAGTTGGGTTTAATTCAAACTCTCGCTGGAGTATCTGACGAAATATAGTTAAAGTCTCTTCGTTAAAGCGTTTGGCATAAAAATCAAACTCTCTAGTAATTTTCCCTTCTTTAGCAAAGGTTTCTAAAGAATCAACCGAAAGATAGAACTCGCCAAAAACAGGCAATGTAAAGCTAATTCGTTCCGCAGCCAGGGTAGCTTGGGGTTTTAATGTCATTGCTCCCAAGGTAGCGATTAAACTTGTAAATGCAATCTTCGATATTTGTTTAATTATTGAGCCTTGAGTCATTGATATCCATATTCTGTATAAAAATTACTAGTTTTTATTTTGCAATAGTTCGGACAAAATTTAATGTCGAACAGAAGAGTAGTAGTTTTAGGCTCAAAAAAATTCGGCGTTGGTCATTTAGTAATGTCGCACACAAGGTTTTCTGTTGTACCTCTACGCTCTAAGCCATAAGCTTTCTAGATTAATAATTTAGTACGAGCGGATATCAAAAGAGCTAAATAGCATTACGCAGTCACCAACACCAAAAATTCATTATCGATTACTCAAAACTGTCCTAAACTGTCGATTTAGGATTTCTCAATGTTGCTTTAGCTTTAAAGATGAGAAAATATTAGCCAAAGATATTAAGTGCGCTTGCATTATGATTAAATTCTGCTTCAAATTTGGGGCGACTGAGAAGCTAGCCGTCCTAAAGGACACCGCTACGCACAAAGGCATCGCTGTGATGGGAATAATATTGATGAGTTCATCTGCGATCGCCGAACCAGATAGAGTAAATTATTCAGATACTTCTAGCCCAACTGAAAACCAGATACAGCAGGATTTAGATAAAGATAAACCAGCTATTTCTGTTGAATCTAAAAAAACGAAAGAGCTTCAGATTGGCGATATTGTTGAAGTTCATCCCCGCACTGAAATGTGGGAAACAATTCACTCAGAAGATCTCAATCGCGGCACAATACAGTTCAAATTTATTATTGATTAACCCCACCAACAGTTAGGACAGTTAGAGCAGTTAGAGCAGTTAGAGCAGTTTTGAGTGGTCGATAATTAGTTTTTTTGAGCCTCAAACCTTCATTCTTTCGTTCGATGTTAAATTTTGTCCGAAGTATTGCCCCACATAAAGTAATTTTAACCATAAATGAAAACTCATACTCGCTTCAGCCTGTCTATTTTGTTACTTTTATCTTCTGTTACAATTCCTTCCCCAGCAATTGCAGGATTATTTGATCGCCCTGATTTTTTTGAGAAGGGTTACGATGAGTTTGAAGAAGAAATCCGTCTGTTTGAGCGAGGAGAAGAAATCCCTCCCGTTCCTCTAAATATAGAAGGTCAAACACTGCCCTGGTCGAGAATAATTAGTGATTCTGCCAAATTTACTGCTTTGTTTCCTCCTGGAACTATTACCCAAGAACGAGAAGTGGCTGAGAATGGCAATAGCGCAGTTGAATTTGATATCCACGCTGCTAATCTTGACAATTCCCGTTACGTAGTTGCTTACTCTGAACCGTTAGAACCTTCCAAAGTGGAAAATCCAGAACAATTTTTAGAAACAACACAGCAGACTATTGCTGATAATGAGTCTGGCTTTAGAATTATAGCCAATGATGCGATCGAGTTTGATGGCTTTCCTGGCAGGCAATTTCAAACCAGAAGCGACGACGAAACTTTTGTATTTCGCTTAATTTTAGTTGAAGATCGCCTTTATGTTTTGGCAGTTAATCAACCAAATGACGACCTCTCCGAAGAAATGATTAATCAGTTTTTTGAATCTTTTCAATTGTTGGAATAATCCTGGAACTAGACTTTTCTCGAAGCATTAGCCAAAGCCCACCAATCAACAATAAGCGTAATCAAAGAGGCGATTGCCGCTGCCCAAAATCCTTTAAAAATCACAAAAGACATTGTAGGTATAGGTTGAGCCTGACCTATCTTAAGAATCCAGATGACGGGTATGCCAGCAAAAATCAACCCTAATAAAGCAATAAATATAGCCCGTTGGCAAGGCGGCGGAAATATTATGCTTCTTCCGACAATTTAACCTATCAAATTAGTAATCAAGATTTTGCTACCGAGGAAGATTAAGATGATTCCGCCAACAATTTCTAGTTTGAACTTACAGAGGCTGCCCCATTTATGACCGAGGTAAACGCTAATCAAACAGAGCCAAAAAGTAATTATGGCAATCGCTGCTGCTGAAGACAGAATAGATACTTTTAGAACTGAAAGACTCAAGCCAACTGCTAAAGCATCAATACTAGTAGC
>JBCDCO010000378.1:0-4190 GCA_039181635.1 Cyanobacteria bacterium P01_G01_bin.19
AGCCAAATCTCTCGATGGTTGGCATTTGAATTGATTTGAGGTTCTTGGAGAATTCTTGCGTGGTAGGTTTGCGCTTGGGCTACGATTTGATCGAATCGATTTGTTTGAAACCAAAGTATCACTCCATTTCCAGTCGGTAGGGAAGGAGCGCCAAGGTGCTGATGCTCGTGCTTGTCCCAACAATGAAGTTGAAGCACCAGGCGATCACCATACATCATCCTCTCATATTGATCACCGCCATGACCACTAAGTAATCCAAGGACTTTTGCGTACCAATTACGACTTAAAGATATATTTCTTTAGTACAACTATCTTTTCAAGTCCCGAATTTGAAACCTATATATGGTTAAGTTTATTAGGCTAGATTGCTCCTCATGATAGTATCGCCAATTCTACGATGATTTAAAAATAAAAATATTAATTAGTGTTAATTAAAGTAATATATGTTGTGGGACCAAATAGAACTTATTTTAACAGCCTAAAATAAGTTCTATTTGGTCGTTAGAAGTATCTTTTTGGGCAAGTTCATGAATATTCTCACAAAAACTATTACTAAGCGTCGTAAGTGTCATGTTGGATGGTTTAAAGTTGAACCTTATTTGGCTAATTATTGAGCAGTCTCAAGAATCTATCACTTCAGAATTGAGTGATACTGAAATTGTTCAGTACCTTCTAGAAAAAATTGAAGCACAGTTACTTTTAAATACGTCAGACCGTTCCGATACATATTTTTATATTGAATCCAGAATTCCTTTAATTAGAGATCTTGCCGAACTTCAGCTTTTTAAAAGATGATAATTGTTTAAAGTCGATAGAGCGTAGCTGGATGTTGGTATCAATAAGACAGGAATTTAAATCTGTCTTCGTAAATGTTTTCTCTACTGATAGCCTCATCACTTAAAGAGGGAAGGTTTTGCCCACGGTGGCTTCCTACCCAGTCATCAAAAGCCGCTAACCGTTCTTGTATCGACGTTTTATTAGCATTTTCTTGCTCTTCAATCTTGGAAGATAAAAGTTTCTCTAAATCAGTGATTCCTGCATCTTCTAAATCAGTCCAGGAAAGAACCACCTGCTTTACCTGTTCTGCGGGTAGTTGATGTACATGACTGTTAATTTCCTGTCTCACACCCATTCCTTTATCCATGTTTTTCTTCACCAATGGAGTGAAAGTTTGCCAGTCAGATTTTTTTATGCTTTTATGTATCGACAGTATAAAAAAGCTTTACCCTGGTCGCAATGCAAGCAGAGGCGATACCAGGGTCTACATCCATTAATATAGCAGCGAAAGCCTAAATGGTCAATAACTTCTCTTATCCATCGACTCTGATTAATGCTCTTCAAGACGCTCTTTCTCAAGATAGATTGCAGTCATATCTCAAAGCGACAGGAGGAGATAAAACGACAGCATTACAGCTATATATGTGGAATACGGATTTGAGCGCCGCATTATATAAACCATTACAAGGGCTGGAAATTACTCTAAGGAATGCATTCCATCGAGAATTATCCAAGACCTACGGCAGCGACTGGTATAACCAAATTCCTCATGTCCTTACCGATATTAGCAATGAGAACATAGCAAAAGTCATCAAGGAAATAAATAAACGAGGAAAAACTGCTACTCCACCGCGCGTTGTCGCAGAGCTGTCATTTGGTTTTTGGGTCTCGTTACTAGGATACGGAAGAAAAGGTAATGATAATTATGAAATGAAGTTATGGCGACCTGCTTTATATAAAGCGTTTTCTAACAGACCTTCCAGAAAATTTAATAGAAAATCAGCGAATAAAGAGTTTACCCATATTAAAGAGCTTCGCAATCGCATTGCACATCATGAGCCTATCATTCATAAACAGGATGTTTTGAGTGAGTATTATCGAATTTTGGATGGGTTGTCTTGGCTCTGTAAGGATACTGCTGTCTGGGTTGCAAGCAATAGTAATTTTATCGAGGTGTTTAATAATAAACCCTTTTAAATGCTTCTTCTGCTAAGGGATTCCATCCCTCGCGCCCACTAGGGTAAAGTCGCGTTTGCTCCCGATTGACGAATAATTTTCCCCTGCCCCTCAGTGCGATATCCTTGTTGGTTTTGGCTAGGATCTGGGAGTCATTCCTCGCGCTCGCCTACGCTCCAAAATTTTCCGCCCCTCGCCCTAGCGGTTGCTACCCCTGCACTCGGCGTGAGCCAGAAGGTTAATGCAGCAGCATTACCTTCACTTCAATTTAGGGAAGCAACCATGACCATTACTCATCAAGACTTGCGCCAATTCACAGGCACGGAGACCTATTACCGCCACAGCCTAGCCAGAAACTATCTCTACACTGACGGAGTACAGTACTTGGCAGAGAAAGCGGGGGCGTATTGGCTGGTTGATGCCATTATCTTTACTCAAATGGAAAAACCTTTCTCCCACAGTCCAAAACTCGCTGAGTTCCAGTGTTGGACGCTCAAGGCACTAGAGGGCAATAGGGCTACGTTGACCTGTGATGATGGTAATAACAATATCGTCTTTATCAAACAAATTCCCTTTACTGATTTTCCTCTCAAAGAAATTAACCTGTGGCTGGAAAACAAGGTACTGCTGCTCCCTTCAGAACATTAGCAAGAGGGGATTTTCTTAATCCCCCGACCCTTTTTTTGACACAGCACCATCCCAGAATCCACTAATGCCACTAATGGCGGAAAGGACTAAGCCATGCCCAGTATTTTTCTCCAAGCTATTTTCAATGCCTCCTATCCCAAATTGATTCCTTCTACGCTTATTGAGGGTGAATGGGTAGAGCTTTCTCAGCTGACTGAAAAAGGCTTCTTAGAAGTAGTCGGCAGAATAATTGAAATTGATAAATCGCGTCCAGGTTATCTTATTCAAAGAGTAGAAATTACTGATTATGATGACTTTTATGGCTTAACCCCACCAATAGAAAAAGTCCTGGAGGTAGCAGCGTCACTGGTTCAACACGGCGAAGCTTATGCTCTCTATGCTCAAAATATTGGCATGGATATCGCTGACGATTTTGAAGAGGCTTATTGTGGAGAGTGGAACAGCTTTAAAGACTATGCTATCGAACAGTTTGATGATGTGTACGCTTTCAACCTCTGTGACCATGCCCGCAGCTATATCGATTACGACAAGGTTGCCCGCGATCTTCAGATGGATTATTTTTATGAGACCAGTCATGCTGGTACAGTCCACGTATTCCGCCACATCTGAGCAATGAGTAAGTATTCACTCATCACTGTACAGCTTGTAAGTGAATGTTTGTTCTCTTGATACTTAATTGTGCGCGATCGCTTACTCACTTGATTGGTTTTCTTAAAAATTATCGCCATTGCCACAGCCATGGTTATGTCCTTTTCAACCATTCCCCTGCCCTGCTATTGGTTGGTTAACGAACTTAACTATTGAGGCTTCTGCCATCGCGGATTTTTGCCGTTCAAGGCGAAAAACGGTTTCCCGCCGCTACGCTCTGTGACCCTCCGTTTTTAGAAGCTGGCAAACCAGCCCTTGACAGCAAAACTCCTCGCTGGACTATCTAAGCCTAGTTAACTTCAACACCAACCAAAGGAGTCAAGAAAATGGCTAAAAACAACAACCTAATCTTAATCGGCAATCTAGGGGACAACCCCGAAGTTCACCAAAACCAAGATGGCAGGAGTCGCACCACCCTCAGTATTGCGACCACCGATTCTTACAAAGATGGTGAAGAATGGAAAAACTTACCCACTGTATGGCACTATGTCACCTTCTTCGGACAGGAAGCTCAAAAACACGCCAACTTCTATCAGAAGGGGCAACGGGTCAAAATCGAAGGTAGTCTCAACTACTACCCAATTGAGGTTGACGGCAAACAACGCTCTCTTGCTTCTATCAGAGGCGAACGGATTGATGCTGCTCCCTTACCCAATAGTAATAAACCTTCGTCCCAAGCTGATACTCCAGCTCCTGTTGATACTCAGCCTCAAGAAGAAGCCGATGGTGTTCCTTTCTAAACCAGGTCACTCCCCTATCCCACTAGATATCTAGTGGGGTATATGGGGTTTGTTAAACACTTAAGTAGTTAAGTAAAATTATTTGTATATTTTAAAAAAAATTTGAGAAAATTGAATAAAAGTAGAGTCGCAACTGAAAAAACCATTGAGTAAATGAGATATATACAAGGCTTGAGTAAAGATACGATTAGACTATTAAAG
>JBCDCO010000379.1:0-4170 GCA_039181635.1 Cyanobacteria bacterium P01_G01_bin.19
ATCAAGTACAGAGAAATTTGTTTACTCTCGTTATCCGTGAATATATTCTAGAAAATCTTTCAGCTACCCCTGTTGCTTAATTTACATAGTGTTAGTTTTTTGTCAATGCGTAAGTCCTATTGGCTTAATCTCTGCTGATTCGGCAATAATTATATCTGCTCGCAAATGCAGGCGATCGCTGTGGAGTATCTTGAATTTTACATTTTTAGCATTTACCGTTAGGTTTTCTCCCGCAAGCTCAATCCGCACATCTTTGAGTTTATTTTGAATATACAACGAATTAAAAGCTTGTTGAATATCGTCTTCCTGTAATACTAGCTTTGCTTGTACATTGGTGCTTTTTTCTAATTTAAGCTTACCCAAAGCAACTTTAAGAGGATCGATCTTAATACTATTAGTATGTAAAATCATCCGCTCTGCTCTCAAATCTTGCTTTATTACTATTCCTTTACCATCAATGGTGAAAGATTCTATTTCTCCCTGAGCTAAGTCAAAAGGATTAGTTTTGATGTTGACATCTAGATTATCAACCTCATTTAACTGACTATCAATTACAATTTCCGCTGCTTTACTAATAGCTTGCTCACCTAGATCTGGTTGATTCAATTCTTATTACTCCTCTGATTTTTTATGAGACAATACATCTGAAAAGTCACGATTGATTGGTTAAATTTTTGAGAAATAACTTTTTACTTGCGGGTAGTTCTGGTTTAGAATCAGCTTCTTGCGCAAGATTTTCTAGCTTATGGCTGGCTTTTTCTTGAGCTTGGTCTAACAGCCGATCGCCATTTTCTGATTTACCGAATTGTTCTTTTACTCCCGTGTCTTTGACTATTTCTTGGGCTGCTTGTCGGAGAGTTTCGCTGCTGTTGGATTTAACTGTATCCGCTAAAGCGGGATTAAAAAAACATAAGGCTATCGCCATACTCACCAAAACTACGGCGATCGAGTTCGTTAAGATTAAGATCATAATAAATTGTAGAAATGCTTACTTGATTGAAAGTTCTGGTTGCTGAAGCGGATTAGCCAATATCTTAAGATAAATTGGTTCTTTTTAAATTTAACTTCAACTTTGCCCTTAAATGGATCTAACTAAAGCAATATTTTTAACCTTGCAGCAAAAATAATTTCGTCTTCTTTCATCAATACTTCGGACAAAATTTAACATCGAACGAAAGCATGAAGGTTTGAGGCTCAAAAAAATTAATTATTGACCACTCAAAACTGCTCTGCACGAACGAAGTTCGAGAGCATCGCTGAAGCGACTTGACAGCTTTGCTGTCTGCGCTCTAACTGCTCTAATATGCGAAGCGGTATCCTTTAGGACTGCTCTAACTGCTCTAACTGTTGTTTCATGTCCCCTACTCAAAAGCGATCGCACCCCTCTAAATTACCCCGCCAACTACGTTTGGCATCAATAATTATCTGCATAATTGTTATTGCTTTGGGTAGTAGCGTCATTGTGGGTTGGCTACTTGACATAACTTGGCTCAAAAGCGTCATCGCCGATCGCGTAACTATGAAGGTTAGCACCGCTCTAGGTACGATCTTGGGGGGAATTACTTTACTGTTATGGCATCAGCAGCAACATAAAAGAAGTTTAATCGGTTCGATTGGTCTTTATCTTTTACCGAGTATCGCGATCGCTTTTAGTTTCATAACCTTAATTGAATATGGTTTTAACCTGGATTTAGGTACGAGTTGGCTGACTGTACCCGATTCTCCTGATGCAGTAGATGCAGTAGTCCAAGGCAAAATGTCACCTCTCACCGCTTGGGGATTTTTGCTACTAAATATGGCAATTTTGTTTTTAGTTCGAGAATACTATCTAACCGCTCAACTATTAACTATTGGTATTCTTGCGATCGCTGTTGCTAGTCTCATCGGACATCTTTACAACGTTCGTCTATTATATAGTGTTGGTTCGTCCACAGGGGTAGCAATTCACACCGCTATCGGCTTTCTTTTGTTGTCTGGTGCTTTGCTAGCTACTCGCTCGGAACGGGGTTGGATGCGAGTTTTGACCAAAAAAGAAGCAGGGGGCTTGATGGCTCGTTGGTTATTGCCTCTGACAATCTTCGTTCCTCCTCTGCTGGGTGGTTTGATTTGGTGGCAGGTGGCAGATATTCCTCAAGCTTCGGGATTAGCGATCGCCCTAACAAATGCTTTAGAGATGCTGATTTTAAGTTTCCTTGTCTGGTGGATGGCTCGGAAATTAAACCAAAGCGATCGCCAGCGACAGCAATTATATGTCAATTTATTAGAAGCTGAAACTAGGTTTCGGGCGATCGTGGAAGATCAAACCGAACTAATTTGTCGCTATCGGGCAGATTCTACCATTTCCTTTGTCAATGAAGCTTACTGTCGTTACTTTGGAGTTAAAAAAGAGCAGCTAATCGATCGCGTATTTACGCCTCTAATTTACGATGGCGATCGCGAGCTAGTCACCCAAAAGATTAACTCCATGAGCCAAACTAACCCTACCGTAACCATTACCCATCGGGTGTGGGTCAACGGCAAGGTGCGCTGGAATCAATGGAATAATCGGATTATTTTGAATGAAACTGGGGGAATTAGCGAATATCAAGCGGTAGGACGAGATATTACCACCATCAAATCAATAGAAACCAAATTGCGAGAAAGCGAAACCAGATTTCGGTTAGCCTTTGAAGATGCTGCTACGGGAGAGGCATTAGTTTCTCCTGACGGTAGATTTATTAAAGTTAATCAGTCTTTGTGTGAAATTGTCGGTTGCAGCGAAGCAGAATTACTGCAAAAAACTTTTCAGGAAATTACCCATCCCGACGACCTCGACCTGGATCTCAATTACATACGACAAATGCTAGCGGGAGAAATTCGCACCTATCAAATGGAAAAACGATATTTTCACGCTTCTGGTTATTGGATTTGGATTTTATTAAGCGTTTCTTTGGTCAAAGATCTTGAGGACAAACCGCTATATTTTATTGCCCAAATTCAGGACATTAACCAACGCAAACAAGCCGAAGCTAAGTTAAATGGACTATTACAAGAACTAGCTCGCAGCAACCAGGAATTAGAAGAATTTGCCAGTGTGGTTTCTCACGATCTGATTTCTCCCTTACGCAGACAGAATTTATTTATTGAATCTCTACAAGAAGATTATGGTGCAGTTTTAGACGAAGAGGGCAAAGAGTATTTAACGAGAATGACTGGCTTAAATTCGCGAATGAAGGCGTTAATTAACAATTTATTAACCTACGCCCGCATCACTACCCGCTCTCAGCCTTTTGCCTCAGTATCCCTTAAAGATGTTGTCGAAGATGTCATCTACGATCTCGAACCAGAAATTAGTCGCCTTCATGCCCAAATAGAAGTGGTCGAATTACCCACCGTTACAGGCGATCGCTCCCAACTACAGCAGCTATTTCAGAATTTACTGCAAAATGCCCTCAAGTTTCACGCCAGCGATCGCCCCCCAGAAATTAGAATTTCTCAAGTTTTGACCAACACTGACTTTTATCAGATAAATATTACCGATAATGGTATTGGCTTTGAACCAGAACAACAAGAGAAAATCTTTACTCCCTTTCACCGTTTATATAGTCAGAGTAAATATGCAGGTACGGGTTTGGGTTTAGCTATCTGTGACAAAATTGTCCAACGCCATCAAGGTAAAATTGTGGCTCGCAGTCAAAGCGATCGAGGGGCTACTTTTACAGTTTATTTACCAAAAGAAAACAACTATTTTAACGATCCAGAGATCGCATAAACGATCCTCAAAATAACAGTCATTAACTTAATTAGTTTATTCGTTATAACTATTCTTTTATAGCGGTTCTCAAGTTCATGAAGTACACTTCAAGAGCAATCAACAATTAACAATCAACGACTGACCGAGATTAATTTGTACCTCATCAAAATGAGAAACGCTATATATTTTCTAACTATTAAAAAACCCTGCTCAAAAACAGGGTTAAAACCAGAAATGTTGAATGATAAGAAAAAAGGCAATAAACAGGCAGAAATAATAGTAAAATCAGCCTAATTTATCACCTCAAAATATCTATCAATGTTTGTATAAAACTTTCCCAAAATAATAAAGAGTTTGTTAAAAAACTTACCAAAAAATGATTATCCAGTTCTCAACACGTTTTTATTTGCATCTTGCTGGATTGGATTTGGAATGGA
>JBCDCO010000380.1:0-4168 GCA_039181635.1 Cyanobacteria bacterium P01_G01_bin.19
AGGAAAATTAGAGATCAAAAAGACAGCGGAAAACGGTAAAGAAACGATCGTGCGCTTGATTCCTGCTGGGGAAATTTTTGCTGCACCCGCTATGTTTGGTAATGGTATCGCCCCTGCGACAGTGATTTGTCAGTTACCATCGCAAGTATTAACTATCGAACGAGATGCCTTATTACAGGCGATCGCAGCTTCTCCCGAAATCAGTCTCAAAATTTTAGAAGTATTCAATCAACGACTGCAACAACTGCACACCACAGTTCACGGTTTGATTTCCGAACGGGCAATAGTCCGCTTAGTCAGATTAATTCAATATTATCGCGATCGCGATGGCACTCATCCTGTTGCCGAAGGGGATTGTTTGAACGTCAAATTACCTTATTATCAAATTGCCCGCAGTATTGGTATTACCTATGAAGAGTGCGTGAGGCTGTTTAAGAAGCTCAAAGGAATTATTATCTACAAAAGGGGAGGCACGATTATTATCATAGAGCGATCGCGACTAGCTGTAGTAGAAGAACTTGGCAAGTTTTAGCTCGTTAGTTTTTTAATCAGTATGTCAGACAGTCAGATCTTGGAATTTCAAACTGATACGGCATCTGAATGAGCGATAAAAACAGATCGATTAATGAGAGAATAAGAAGCTATGTGAACCGTTAGCTTTTGATATGAGTTTAGATTGGATTTGTCGCGCCCAGCGTTTGAGTGCATTGCCTCCTTACGTATTTGCTCGTTTAGACGAACTAAAAGTCAGGGCACGAGAGCAAGGATTAGACTTAATCGACTTGGGCATGGGTAATCCTGACGGTGCGGCTCCCCAACCTGTAATCGATGCTGCGGTGGCTGCTCTCAAAGATCCTCTCAATCATGGTTATCCCCCCTTTGAAGGTACAACTAGCTTTCGCTCTGCCATTACTACCTGGTACAAGCGATGTTACGGGGTAGAATTAAACCCCGATAGCGAAGCATTACCCTTAATTGGCTCGAAAGAGGGTTTGGGTCACTTGGCAATGGCTTATGTCGATCCTGGCGACATTGTTTTAGTGCCGACTCCTTCTTATCCCGCGCATTTTCGGGGTCCTTTAATTGCAGGGGGAAAAATTTATCCGATTCATCTGTCTGCCGAGCAAAACTGGTTGATAGATTTTGATAGCATTCCTGAAGACACAGCTCAAAAAGCAAAAATTCTATACTTCAACTACCCCAATAATCCTACTACGGCTACTGCACCCAGAGAATTTTACGAAGAAGCAGTTGAGTTTGCTCGTCACTATGAGATTTTGCTGGTTCACGATCTTTGCTATGCAGAGTTAGCTTTTGATGGTTATCAACCCACATCTTTGTTAGAGATTCCAGGAGCAAAAGAGATCGGAGTCGAGTTTCATACTCTCTCTAAAACTTACAATATGGCTGGTTGGCGCGTTGGCTTTGTAGTAGGAAACTCAAAGATTATTCAAGGTTTACGAACTCTTAAAACCAACCTAGACTACGGTATTTTTTCCGCCGTACAAAAAGCAGCAGAAACCGCTCTACAGCTACCCGATAAATATATCAAAGACGTACAGCAACGATACAGCACGAGAAGAGATTTTTTAATTAAAGGTTTAGGAGAGTTGGGTTGGAACATTCCTCCTTCTAAGGCAACCATGTACCTATGGGTAAAAACCCCAGTCGGACAAGGTTCGACAGAGTTTGCCCTAGATGTTTTGCAAAAAACAGGGGTAGTAATTACTCCTGGAAATGCTTTTGGAGAAGCAGGAGAAGGCTACGTTAGAATCAGCTTGATTGCCGACTGCGATCGCCTTGCCGAAGTCTTGCGCCGCTTTACCCAGGCAGAAATTAGATACGACCGCGTCAAGAAAGAAAGTCAGTGTTAAATTGAAATAAAAGCGATCGCCATAAGGTAACGTGAGTTCGAAGTTCGAAGTTAGGAATTCGGAGTTATGTTATTCATAACGAAAGAATCAGGAATTCAGACCTTTAAAAATTAAAGAGTTACACAATTTTTGAGTTTTTATCGTTTCGTCGAGCTCACGTTAAGGTAACAAAAAAATTGGCACAATTAAAAAAGGAGCGAATTATCTATCATGATTCTTCCAGCAAAGGCATATTTTCTGTTAGATGTTAGTTAGATTAAGAGGCATCAATCCAATCTTCTAGCTTTTCTGGCGATCTTGTTTTTAATTTTTTAGATAAGGGTACTTTGGGTTTTCCAACATCAATAGTTAAGGAATATTTTTGTTGATGATATTTTTTAGTATGTTTGCGAGATTTTACTTTGGTAATCATTGTATTTTCCTCCGTTGGTTTGAAATAAATATCAATACTCTTAACTTCTACAACAGTTATAAATAAATAACTTGAGAAATTTGTGGGGAGATTAATTAGTAGTTAGTGGTTAGTTGTTAGTTGTTAGTTGTTAACGACTGGTTTTCACTCATTATTTATTACTTGTTCTTTGTCTTTACCTTCTGACTCCATTTTTTGCTCACAAATTCTTCAATTTTATGTCCTAAGTTATTGTCATGAAGTGAGTAATTGAGACATGAAGTTTGTTGATGAATATCGCGAAGCGGAAATAGCACAAAAGTATGTAGAGGCGATCGCTCGTATTACCACGCGCCCCTGGACGATTATGGAAATCTGTGGCGGACAGACTCATGCGATTGTTAAATATGGTATCGATAAGTTACTGCCGCCAGAAATTAGTTTAATTCATGGTCCTGGCTGTCCCGTGTGCGTCACCTCAGTAGATTTAATCGATAAAGCGATCGCTCTTGCTGCGCGTCCAAAAATTATTTTCTGTTCTTTTGGCGATATGTTACGAGTACCTGGTAGTAGACAAGATCTGCTATCAGTTAAAGCGCAGGGAGGGGACATACGAATGGTATATTCTCCTTTAGATGCGGTTAAAATTGCCCAACAAAACCCAGACAAGGAGGTGGTATTTTTTGCCGTAGGCTTTGAGACTACTGTTCCCACTACCGCAATGGCGGTATATCATGCCCACCATTTGGGACTTACCAATTTTTCTCTACTAGTTGCCCATGTCCTAGTTCCACCAGCGATGGAAATGATTTTAGCCTCTCCCAATAACTGCGTTCAAGGTTTTTTGGCTGCGGGGCATGTTTGCACCATAACCGGCTATGAAGATTATCAGGCGATCGCCCTCCAATATAACATTCCTATTGTTGTCACTGGTTTTGAACCCGTAGATATCCTTCAGGGAATCTATATGTGCGTTAAGCAGCTAGAAGCGGGAATAGTAGAGGTGGAAAATCAGTACGTGCGATCGGTAAGTTTTGCAGGAAATAGAGCCGCACAGCAGTTGGTTTCTGAAGTATTTGAAACCCTTTCCAGTTGTTGGCGTGGTATCGGCAAAATTGACGATAGCGGTTTGAAATTAAGAGATAAATACAGTCAATTCGATGCAGAGAAACGATTTGAATTGTCAGGACATCCAGCTTTGGAGATCTCTAACTGTATCAGCGGGGCAATTTTACAAGGAATTAAAAAGCCATATCAGTGTCCTGCTTTTGGTACTAAATGCACCCCCGAACACCCTTTAGGAGCGCCTATGGTTTCTTCTGAAGGGGCTTGTGCTGCCTATTATCGGTATCAGAGGTTAGTTGTTAGTTGTTAGTCGTTAGTCGTTAGTCGTTAGCAGGGTAGGTGAAAAGTTCTAAACAATAGTAGTCAATAATCTTCTAAAAAAAAGCTATGAAATCTCAAGCAAATGAAATCAAACAAATTGCAGCACAGTTATTAGCAGGAATGTTGGCTAATCCGCATCTTTACCAAGTTTATCTTTCAGAAAGCGGAAAATTGAATCGTCAACAGCAGCAAGAATTAATAGAAAGCGCGATCGCAATGGCGGAAGAACTCCAAGAACGAGTAGAAACTCATGTTGAGAAACGTTTTCAGCATCATCATTATGAAGTCAGTAGTCAGAGACCAACTAACCACTAACCACTACCCCTGTTAAGGTGACCAAATGTACTATCTCGAATTCAAAGGGTTTAAAGAATGTGATCGCTATTCTTGGAGAATTACCTTTTGAAACATTATGTGTTTGACAGGAGAAATATTGAATACGAAGTAGTCAAAATCCTCTTATTTCGTCAAATGCGATCGCTTTTAATTAGTACAAATGCTCACCTTAACAGGGGTA
>JBCDCO010000381.1:0-4165 GCA_039181635.1 Cyanobacteria bacterium P01_G01_bin.19
ACTAGCTCGTCAAGGATTAAGCCCTCCCAAATTTCCAGTGACGGCTTAATTTAACGATTGTCTCAGTACTTTTTTACACCTCTTGTTTTGCGGTGGGGTTATTTCTATGCCCATTTTTCAGAGGGGGGAGTGAATGGTTACGATGTTACAGTACAGTTTGGTGCTGAATGGGTTATGAAATAGCCCTGGTTTATTTTTTCCTCATAGCAGTAAACAGTACATTTGGTTACTTTAACAGGGAGTAGCGGTAAAACCTGAGTTAAACACTCAACTGCTGTAAAGGAAGATCGGGTTGATTCATCTCAGCACCTTGGTTAATAGCCATTTGATAAGTATCTACTACATGATTCAGCAGGGTATCTTCCAACTGTGCCAAGAATGCCCATTTCTGACCGATATGAGTATAGGAATTGCCCAAGCTGACAGGCGGTACTAAAGGAACGGAATCGGCTAAATTAACAATGCGATAGGAGTTGGGAATGAGTTGGCTATGAGCTTTGACAAACTTGGGAGAACCTACTCTAGGACCCGCAAAAGTGTAAAGTTGAATTTGGTTTTTAAGTTGGGAGACTTCTCGCGCAATTTTCATCGCTACCAAAGTAGCTACCGCAGCACCCAAACTATGTCCTGTAATGTAGCAAGGAACTGTGGGATCTAGCTGTTTTACCACTTCTACGGGATTGGGTTCTAATTTTTCGGTTAAGCCTAAAAATCCTTCGTGAACTTCTCCATAATCGCGATCGCTTGAAGCATCATATTTTACTTGTTTGGCGTTTAAGTTTTGCAACCATTCCGCTTGGGTTTGAGTTCCCCTAAATACTAAAACGTTGTGCTGGGAAGAAGTTAAGGCAATACCCGAAAATATTTTAATACGGTGCTGGCGGTTTAAAATCTGCCTGACTTTATCTTGAAAAGTTAGCTCTACTTCTTGAATAGTTTCCGTTACTGCACCAGAGTTATTGTTGTTAGAATCGGATGCCTCTTGTTCTGCTTGAAAGTTCTTTAAGTAGTTTTCAATAATGTCTTGTTCTTGCTCAAAATTAGCTAGTTGAGTGTAAGATTTAATATTGTCATCATAGGCTGGCAATAGTTTGATATCCCCTTTATAAGCAGGGTTACTACGATTAGTCTTGTATTGTTGTACCGATAGTTTGCAACAGTGAATCAGCCGTTGGGACATTTCTCGACTGTAGGGTAACAGAGGAGAAGTTAAATTATTTGCCGATAATAATTTACGGCGTTTTGCCATTTCGTCTTCCCAATCAGCTTCCGAGGCATAGGCTGCATCGATGAGACTAATACTATCAGATACAGAACTATCGGTTGATAGATTTTCTTGCCGTTGTTGGCGAATACCTTTGAGGCGCACATGTTCGTGGGAACTAGAGATCGCCGTTCCCACACCGAAAGTTGCCCATAAAAAGTTGCGACGATTAAATTTCATTTTTATCTATTACACATGATGTTGATTAGTAGTCAGAGTAATTTGTTTTAAGCTATAAGCTATAAGCTCTAGGCTCTAAGGCAATAAAATAACTCATATATGTTTATGTTGAATTTGAAGACAGTCAAAGTCAGAAATACTCTTAAAATTACTCACAGTCTGGTTTCAAATTTAAAAGCTTAAAGCTTAAAGCTAGGAGCTAATAGCTACGAACCAGTCAATCTCGAACAAAGCCAACTTACAGCAAACGATTATTGAGTATTTCTTCTAAAGTTTGGCGATCTACTTTTTTTGCACTTAAATATAATTGATTTGTTGCTCTACCAAATAGCAAAGTCAAAACAGCTTTACTCACTGAAGCATTAAATACAATCATTAAAGGTATAAATATACTTAAAATAGAAAAGAGTGCGCGAACTAAAACAGCAATTACAAACGAACTTAAGAAGCTTAAAAATAGATTGGAAGCAGTAATTATTTTTTGGTTTTGAAAGGTTCGCCAATAGCGACTAATGTGAATTGCCATTACTAAATTAAGTAGCAATAAAGTCACAAAAACTAGTGTATCTCCAATATCATTATTGAAGCGAAATAGACCTAAAATTGCTGCAGCCAGAGCATAGTCAAAAATCAACTTTTGCACTGCATGATTAATTTTTAAAACTGTATTAAAACCAGGCATTATCGATACAGCTTCCTGGGAAATATCTTGGTCTTGGGAATGGCTGTTTTTTGAATTTAAAGAATTACTTTTATCCATTAAATATTAGTATCTAGAAAGCTTTGATCAATAGCTAAACTCGGTTTAATAAAATTTCTTTAAAATACCTGATTTTTTTGTTCAATAGCAAAAAACAAATAAATTCACATCTTAATATCTTTGGTATTACTCGACCTCGACCTCGATCAAAAAAGAGCTTAAATCTAAATTATCATAGCCTAAATCTTAAATACTCACAATACATTTGTATTGTTTTAATTTCTCGGTCTATTTTTTTCCACTAAATCTATGCCAGTTATGTATCATCTAAAGATATAGCCATCAAAAATATCTACTAGTCTAGATGTCATGACCACCAAACAAGAAAAAAACGAACAAGAAAAAAATCCAAAATCAGCTCTAGAACTGGACGAACGACGGGAAACTGTCTCAGCTTATGAGATTGCTACTAAAAAACCAAAACGAGGATTTCTATTGGGCGCGATTGCCTTGTTAATCGGTGGGACATTATTCTGGCGAGCGGTTTCCAGTAATGAGCAACCCGCAGTTGAAACTACCAACATAGAACAGGCAAGACTAACGGTTAAAACCGTTGAAGCAGCAGTCGAGCCAATTCAAGCCTGGAGTTATGGGGATGGTTTTGTTAGTGCCAAGGTGAAAAAACACCTCAATTTTCAGTCGGAAGGAACGATTGACTATATTAAGCAAATCGATGGTCGAGATTTACAGGAAGGCGATCGGGTAACTCAGGGGGAATTGTTAGCCAAATTAGATCCGCGTCGATCCGATGCCGATATTACCGTCGCAACCTCCGAACAAACCAGAGCGCAAAATGAAGTAGCCAACGCAGTCGCCAGTCTCAGACAAGCAGAAGCGGATTTAGAAAAGGCAGAAGCGGATTTACAAAAAGCGCAAACGGATACATCTTTTGCTGAAGCTGACTTAGCAAGATATCAAGAACTAGCAGCAGAAGGAGCAGTGGAAAGACGGGAAGTTACTGTTAAAGAGACAGAGTATAAGAATGCCGTAGCAATTCAAAAAGCAACCGAAGCAGGCATTCGTTTGTCTCAATCTAAAGTAGCTGCTGCCCAAACACAAGTAAAAAGTGCTGAAGCAGGGGTAAAAGCTGCCGATGCTAAACTGTCTCAAAGCAGTGTCGATAGTGAGAATATCGAATTGATTGCTCCCTTTGATGGCGTTATTTCCCGCCTTAATATTCGCGAGGGAGAATACTGGACACCCCAGTTAGTTAACGTCGCAGGGGATTATCAGGGAATAGTCGATCGCGTGCCGATGATTTTAATTGACCCCAATGCTTATGAAGTAGATGTGGAATTGCCAGCTTTTCAAGGAAGCAGAATTAAATCGGGACAGAGAGCCTTTATCGTTTTAGATCGCGATCGCGCCAAAGCAACTTCAGGCAGAATTACTGGAGAGGATTTGATGGAGTTAGCCAGTGCTAGCGGTACGGTACTTTCGGTTAGTCCTTCCGTTTCCCCAGGAGAGCGATCGGTTCGAGTTACGATCCGCATTGATCGCGGTACGAATAATCTTCAGGATGGGGAACAAATATCAGCGTGGATTGCTACAGAAGAAAAAGACAATGCTACGGTTGCGCCCTTTAACGCTATTGTCTCACGCGATCGCGCTAACTATGTGTTTGTGGTTAATGAAGCAGACGCCACGGTAGAGCAAAGACAGATCGAACAGGGAATTGAAGGGTTATCCAAGAAAGAAATCATTGAGGGAGTTGAGCCTGGAGAACAGCTAGTCACCGAAGGGAAAAATCGTTTGGTTAATGGCGCACCTGTAGAAATTATTCCTTAGTCCTGTTTTCAGATAAATACTGCTAAATATATTTTTAGAACTTACGCATTGACAGAAGAATGAGATAATGCTGTAACGAGTAAAATTAGAGAAAAAATAGGTATCGGATAATTAGAAAAATCAGCAAACCCTCCACCGCACAATGCCAGCTTGAACACTATACATTGTTTTTA
>JBCDCO010000382.1:0-4155 GCA_039181635.1 Cyanobacteria bacterium P01_G01_bin.19
CTTTTTAAATAAGCGATCGCGTCCAGAGTTGAACTTAATCAATATATAGCGTTGTTAAATCATTACAACACTATCTATAGTGCTTGACTTTTTCATTTTTCTCTTAACTTGTCACGATTGGGGAATGTGTAATTAATTTTGCTTAGGTACTCATACTAAATCCGATTCTAAAAACCTACTTTTAAATCAAAAGCCCAAAACGAGGTTAAATCCTTCTGCCCTTTGCCCTCTGCCTCCACGCAACTTTTAAGTGTTGTATGTAAACAGGATTTAGTATTAGATAGTTTCAAATGAATCGATTATTGCTTCTACCATTGGTAGATAGCTATCGAAGCTTTCTGGTTGAGCCGTATAGGTGACAACGTAAGCCTGATTATTTTTAATCGACCAAGTTTGCATTCGCCGCACGGGATTGCCGTTTACTTCCCCGCGATAAGCTATCTGCCGTCCTTCGTATTCGCCAAGATTGACTTTTTTAGCTTCCCCTACGTTGGGATCGGAAAGTTTTTTGATTTCCGAAATTGAATCGGCTGTGTACTGCTCTAAAGACACGTCACTGGGTAGATTTTCCACTAGTACGCTAACCTGCTCTTTAAATCGATCTAGATTATTTTCTAAAGGCGAGAAAAAGGTCACTCCTGTAGCAAAAAAATCATCTCGATTTTGTCTCGACCAAGCTTGAGGATAGTTGACTCTAAATCCACGGTCGATGCTTTCGTAGAAAGATAGCTCTATTTCTGGTTGAGAATTTTTTGGTCTAAAAAACGTCCATGAGCCTATTCCCCCCAACACCAAGATTAGTCCAGTGGCGATCGCCAAATAAGGCTTGAACCGAGATTTTGACGTGGAGACTTTGGAATTAAGATCGGCAGAATTAATCTTTGTAGCTTTACCATTGCTAGAAAAGTTTTCCAGAGGGAGAATTTTAGTCTCTCGACTTACTTCAGCAGTAGATTCTGCGACGATTTCTGTTTTGGTTGGGGTGGCTTGAGGGGCATTGTTACGAGAGCTGTGAAGCAAAATAGTTTCTTTGTCCTCATTTTTTTGGGCGTCTAATGCTTCTAAGTCAGACAAAATAACTCCTGCCGAGTTGTATCGTTCCTGATGACGATAGCGCACCATCTTATCGAGAATATTTAAAAACTGAGGCTGATAGCTAACTTGGGAATCGAGTAAATTACGCCAAATCAGTTCGCCATTTTGGTCTACGGTATAGCTTTTAGGCGACACACCTGTTAAAGCCTGAATCACAATTACACCTACAGCATAAATATCGCTGTAAAAGCCAGGGCGACCCATCATTTGCTCTATTGGCATATAGGACTTGGTACCGACTGCCACTGTCTGCTTAATTCCGCCTGCTGCATCGATAATTTGAGTACCAACCTGCTTGACCGAGCCAAAATCAATTAAGACGATCTTGTCATCCTTATCACGACGCATTAGATTGGAGGGCTTTAAATCCCGATGAATTACACCGTACTGCTGGACGATGGACAGCACTTCTAAAATATCCTGAAGCAAAGCGATCGCTTTTTCTTCTGACCAAGGTTGTCCCGCAATAATTTCTTCGCTAAGATCGTGTCCCTGAACTAATTCTTGCACCAGAAAAAAGTCATTTTGGTGTTCGAAGTATGCCAGCAATCTAGGAATGCGATCGCAATGTCCTAGACGATTCATGATCTCTGCTTCTCGATTGAATAACCTTCTGGCTATTTCTAAAGTTTTATCGTTAGAAGATTTGGGTTTTAATTGCTTGACGACACAAAGACTATCAAAACACTGTCGATCCTGAGCTACAAAAGTTATGCCTACTCCGCCGCGTCCTAGTTGTTTGACGACGTAATAACGTCCCTGAATAGTTTGTCCTACAAGATTGTCATCCATCGACACAATTGAATAAACGGCTCCTTTCTTAAGTCTCCATAATTTTAACCAAAAAGAATCAAAATTCTTCCTCAGAGGCTTGAGATTAACGGCAAGCTTCTCAACCTTGGACTCGATTGTTTGAGGAACTATAAAAAAACCGCTCCTATCCTTAGAATCGAGAGCGGGAATATATTCATAATTCAAAACTGATAGTGTTTGGAAGTAGTGATAACTTTAGTCTTCATAAACACGACATTCCAAAGCATCTGGATTGTCGTCACAATATTTCTCTAGAGAGCTTTTCTCAGGAGTTTTTTGCTTTTGGTGTGATGCTTCAGCAGATAGTTCTTCAACTGTATCCCAAGCTGCAGCACATTCTCCAGATGTAGCGCCTTCAGTGCTACAGACTGCTCTGGCAGCCTCTCTTTCCTTTTGTATTTGTTCTTGTATATCGCTCATATTAGTCCTCTTATGTTAATTCACGTTATATTATGCCACGTACATCTATCTAGCTTCGATAATCATCCATACCATACCGTATGATTGTAGCCAAACAGCCAATTAATTAGATGGGAGATAACCGAATAAAATTATTTTTTAAGATAGTCTAGCTAGGCATTTATACTCTAACAACTTAGCATTACTTCTAACCCTTCTGGCTCATACCCCGCATCTTGCTAAAGAGTTAGATAATGACTTGGAAGGAGTCGTCCGAAGCAAGTAAAATTTCCACCCCAAATTGTAACCTTCAAGATTTGAATAGCTAAACACTATCTAACCTAAGATTAATAAGGATTTTGCTGGAAAAATAGCCCACCTTCATTGAGAAAAATTTCTAAAGTTTTAATTATCGATGGAAATAAATTGCGAGAATTGCTCAAAAACATCTGAGATAATCAATCTAAGACTTAAATAATCTTGGGTAGATACAAAATATGGGCGAGGCAAAAAGACGGAAGCAGCTAGATGCGAGCTATGGTAAGACTCATTCTTTGGTGAGTTTAAATCAACAGCAAAAACACGTCGATGCGCTCGCCAGCGAGCTTTCTCACCGATTTAAATCGGAGATTAAAGAGATTGCCGCCGCAGAATCAATCATAGATAATTATGATTCCTATAAAGAATTTGTATCTAATTGGCTGCATCCTAAATTAGAACAATATCGTTCAAGCGATCGCCTGACGATTGCCAGTTCGATTATGACTCTCTATGCTGAAATTGCTATGCAGTACGAATCGAGTCCTTTGCTAATCAAATTTTGGTTTGAAGTTTTAGAGCCTTTTCTCTCGGAGGATAAAAAAGCGAGAATTGCCGCTATAGTTGGCAAAATTAACGCAGAATTTACCTAACTCGCTCTAGATTTTTGATCGATTTCTGCAATGGTTTTAGTGAGGAAAAAGAAAACTTGACGAGAAGGACAGCAAGTTTATAATTTATCCTATGTACAAAGCATCACTTCCACGACATTCTCCAATTGTCTACCCAATAAAAAGAGCAACTTTAATCCAGGGTGCAGGAGTTGAACCTGCCTTGCACAAATTATGAGTTTGTTGCCTAAACCGCTCGGCCAACCCTGGGGACGCGTTTTCTCTAATACATCATTATATTAGTAAGTTCTGTATATTTAACAAGATTTATCTTAAAAAAACATTAATTCAGAATTAAAACCTATAAGTAATATGAAAATTAAACTAAGTTTGTGGCTGACGGTTTTTCTGTTCTTCATGATGTTGGCAGGAGGTGTTGCTAGTTCTTATGTAGGCTATTTTATGGGTCGAGAAGCTCTCAAGGTTGTGACACAACCAGACATCAATTCTGTAGATTCAGCCGACCAGAAGAGACCATTGGGAGGAAAATACAAAGGTCTAAAAATTATTAAAGAGCAAGATATCTTGGTCAAGATCTACAATCAAATGCGAGCTGAAAACAAGTATTAATTTAGCAACCCAGGGATGTTTAAAATTTTTATTTACAGTCAGTTAACTGATGTCTGAGCAAAACTTGTTGCTAACTTTTATTGGTGTTTTCGTACTAATTGGGATTAATGCTTTTTTCGTGACTGCAGAATTCTCAATCGTTGCTGTTCGACGCTCTCGCATCAGTCAATTAGTTGAAGATGGAGATCTTCAAGCTCAAACCGTTCAATCTCTTCAAAGGAGTATAGATCTTCTTCTGTCAACTACCCAATTAGGCATTACCCTTTCCAGTTTGGCTTTGGGTTGGGTTGGCGAAAGAACGATGGCAACGTCAATTGTCATTCTCTTTAATAGGCTGTCTTTGCCCGAA
>JBCDCO010000383.1:0-4153 GCA_039181635.1 Cyanobacteria bacterium P01_G01_bin.19
GTTTTTGAGTCAATTGGGGAAATTTCCTTGCACATAACAACATATACAACCTAATTTTTTAAAAGCTAAGAGCTGAAAGCTAAGAGCTAGGAGCTTTTAAGCAGATACATTATCAAATCTAAGTTTTTCAGCAAACCCTAATTAGTATGACTTGCTCCCCATATTCTGATGTTACAAAACAATCTTGAAGAACCTGTGACGAATTTTTGAGTATTAATACTGAGTTATTGACAAGAATTGCGATCGCGCACATAAACCAGAAAAGCCCAATCGAGTACTGATTTAGAACAGGCGATCGCCTAAAAAAATCTGCTGCCGTTCGAGAATGCCTCGGTATAGCTTGACATAGTTATGAATAGCCTCTCGGTTCATCTTGATTTACTATGGTCTTAACTTCAGAAGTAATATTGTTTAAAGTATAATTCTCATCTAAGTTACGGTAGTCCGAGCAATCAATCGCTTGTTTGGTAAATGCAGAATGAGGATGAACAGCGCATTTGAGATATATATTATCGTTGAAGAAGATGCATTTTTGGCAGGGAACCTGGGAATGAGAAAAAACAGACAAATTATACGTTTTTAATACTTCTAACTTATATAAAATTTTGACCAAAGCCAAGATGATGATGCTGAAGATCGTTGTCCAGAGAAAGAACAGACTAACAGAAGAATCTATTTCTTTCGTCATTGGATTAGACCGTTCTAATTCTACTTGTTGGATTTGATAACGGCTAGGAATTGGTGCAGTAAAAATTTGACTGCGTAATCGACCGCTATTAGTATGTTCCCAAGGCATGACTTTTACCTCGCAAATTTGGATAACAATTTTAATTGAGTGTGATTGGTATAAATTAGTTTGGCGATCTAATTTACCGATTTTAAGCTAATAGTTAAGCTACAATTGCTAGCTGGCTTGCCTTTCATCGCCCATCGATAATTACTCCACAAAACCGCAAAATAGACAGCAGAGGTGACAATCCAAATCAACACTTGCCATGTTAACCGCGTCCAAAAAACCTGGGTAAAACCAACCGCCTCAAACCACCGTACTTCTGTCAGTAGATAAGCTAAAGTATCAGAGAAGGAAAGTGCCAGTAATATTAGCGCCAGAGGAATGACAATATAAGTTTTGGTATAGATTTGGGTTAGCTTCATCTTTGGGTTAGTAATAAAATCACAAAGTTCCTTGCTACTTAAAACCTTTAGCAAAGAATATTTGCACAGCTTATCACTGTGGGATGCAGACTCAACACTAATGGTTACGAGTTTTGGTTTTCAACATCAGACTTACTTCCATGGTTGAGTACGATCGATGGACAACTGCATTTTGAGAATAAGGCAACAGTTTGAAGAAGCTGTGAGGGTCTTATGTGAAAAATCAGGATTAAGTCGGCAAACAAAAAGAGCAATAAAGATTGGTATGAGGAAACAAAATCAAGCGGGAACTTTCTATGGTACGGGCAAACTGGAGCTATATTATCAAAGCTGGCATCCTCAAGCTGCAGCCAAAGCAGTTTTGGTGGTAGTTCATGGACACGGAGGACATAGCGGTATTTTTACCAGGCTGGTGGAATATCTAATTGATCGCCATTACATCATCTATAGTTTCGATCTGCGGGGACATGGGCGATCGCCTGGTCAACGGGGCTACATCAATAGTTGGGCAGAGTATCGGGCGGATTTAGCAGCCTTTATCGAGTTTATTAGAACTCAAGAATCTCAGCTGCCACTATTTCTCATCGGTCAAAGTATGGGGGGAACAATTGCTTTAGACTATCTTTTAAGAGAATCCCCGCAACTACAGGGACTAATTTTGCTGTCTCCCGCATTAGGATTGAACGTCTCTCCTTGGAAATTATTAGTTGGCAAGATGCTATCTCGTATCCGACCTCATTTTGCTTTAAACTCAGGCATAGACCTGTCAACTGGTTCGCGCGATCCAGAAGTAGTAGCTGCCTATGCCCAAGATACTCTGCGTCATAGTCAGGGTACTGCCAGATTAGCTACAGAAATACTGAGAACTATTGACTGGGTTAATGCCCGTGCTAGCGAGTTACAAATTCCCTTATTAGTGCTGCATGGCGGAAGCGATCGCGTTACTCCCCTTGCTGGCAGTCGAACTTTTTTCGAACGTACAACCATAGCAGATAAAGAAATGCGTGAGTATCCCGACAGCTATCACGAATTACACAACGATCTCAACTATTTAGAGGTATTAACAGATATAAATGATTGGCTGGAAAAACATCTTTAATGGAAGTCAGGAGTCAGGAGTCAGGAGTCAGGAGTCAGGAGTCAGGAGTCATAATGTCCTTTAGGACAACTAACCAGCAACAACTAACCACCAACAACCAACAACCAACAACTAACCACCAACCATTTAAAATATGCCTCGCGCCCAATCGAAACTAGATTTTATTCCACCCCGTTTTAATACTTTAATTTTACGTTTGCTACATTGGTCTTTACCAGTTTTGCAAAGATGGCGTTTACAACCTTGGCTGCCAGCAGGGATCGGTAAAATTGAGATAGTTAATGGAGAATCTTTAGTCGAGCTTTTCGCCCGCTTTCAGATGGGAAAAATTCGTCTGATTCTTGCCTTCCGTCATTGTGAGGTGGACGATCCTTTAAGTGGGTTGCATTTATTATCCCGTGGCATACCCAAGATTGCCCGCCAGCAAAATATCGATCTCAAAACGCCAATCCACAGTCACTTTATGTATGACAGAGGTATGACTATTTGGGCGGGAGATTGGCTAGGGTGGCTATTTTCTCGAATCGGCGGTGTTCCTGTACATCGCGGTAAGGCTCTCGATCTGCGAGCGATTGAAAAGATTCGAGAATTATTGCTGGATGGTAGATTTCCCCTAGTTGTCGCTCCCGAAGGGGCTACCAATGGGCATAGTGAAATTGTTAGTCCTCTCGAACCTGGAGTAGCGCAATTGGCATTTTGGAACGTCGAGGATTTGGCAAAAGCCAATCGAGTAGAAGAAACGATTGTGGTGCCGATTAATATTCAATATCATTACCTCAATCCCCAGTGGTCAAAACTAGATCGCCTGCTAACTAATTTAGAACGAGACTGTGGTTTGTCGCCTCTAAGTGCTAGCAATGATAGCAGCAACATAACTGGAGAACTATATTACTCGCGCTTATTAAGAATAGGAAACTATCTCGTCTCGGAAATGGAAGAGTTTTATCGTTGTTTTTATCATTATCAACTTCCAGTTGCCGAGCTAAATTTGCCAGAGGCCGAAGCCAATCTCACCGCTAGGCTGCAAAAACTTCTGGATGTCTCTTTGCAAGCAGGGGAGTCCTATTTCAACCTGAAACCAAACGGCAACGTTATCAAACGCTGTCGCCGTTTGGAAGAAGCTGGCTGGAAGTATATTTATCGCTATCAACCAGAGGAACTAGAAAATCTATCCCCCGTTCGACGAGGGTTAGCAGACTGGATCGCTGCCGAAGCAGAATTACGGATGCTGCATATGCGTTTGGCAGAAAGTTTTGTAGCAGTCACAGGCACTTATGTCAAAGACAGACCTAGTTTTGAAAGATTTGCTGAAACCAGTTTAATCTTATTTGATGCGATCGCCAGAATCAAAGGCAATAAAAGCCCCCGTCGTCCCCGTCTAGGATGGCGTAAGTCTACTGTAACTGTAGGCAAACCAATTAACGTTTCACGTCGCGCCACAACCTACAGGCAAAATCGCCAAAGCGCGAAAAAAGCCGTAGCCCAATTAACTCAGGATCTACAAACTGCCTTAGAAGAAATGATTGTTTCTTGAAATTAAGGTATCAAATCCTGATACTTGAGAAAAAGTAGTAGACCGTGGTATCCTCAGTTGTTCAAAACCGCCCTAAAGCTGGGTCACTACAATTTCTCTCTCCTCAAGTAAACTCAACAGCTTCAATAGCCTCAACGGGAGAAAGGCACGGCGCTAACGCGCCCAATCGTAGACGAGCTGCCCTTTAAGGGCTGTGCCGCATCTGACCCCCGCAACGGCTTTTCGCTCAAACAATCGCCAGGGTAGAAAAACCTAACCCGTATCTTTGCAAGGAAGAGTACCACAAGGGCATAACATCAGATGAGCGAGAGCTAAAACAATTATCAACCTTGTTGTTGGGGAGGAAAGACAAAACTCATGAGTGA
>JBCDCO010000384.1:0-4146 GCA_039181635.1 Cyanobacteria bacterium P01_G01_bin.19
ACTTCTAAGCACGCAGAAAATGGATTCAATTGGCAGCACAATGACAGGAATTTCACCTGTAAGCTACATTAGTTATTCAGATTTCATGGTTCTGAACGGGTGGTTTTCAATTATTTGATTAGCACCCAACAAGTCGCACTACTACCTTCTACCCACTACCTTCTACCCACTCTGACAGATTAATTAGCGCGTAACATCAATTATTTACGCCAGGGATCTATTGCCTGGGATGGGCATGTTGCTATTTAAAAGCAGTTCTTGCCCCGTGACTGTAGAAGCTTTGTCCGAGCATAACCAAACTATAGCTTCTGCCATTTTCCGAACATCGAAACAGCTATTGGTGGATGGGGTTTTGATGTTATTGCGATAAGCACCAGGAGAAATAGTATTGATGCGAATATTATTAGATGCGTATTCGCTAGCTGCAACTTTGCTCATAGTTGTTACAGCAGATTTGGTAGCGCAGAAAAGAGAGCAGCCAGGAGAACCATTCGAATCAAAATGGGAGACATTATTGACAATCGAGCCACCTCCATTCTTGAGCATTTGCTCGATTTGATATTTCATACTCAACCACATGCCATTCAGATTTACATCAATTACCCCGACCACCATATTCTCTGATTGCTGTGCCAAAGGGAAAAAATCGCCATCGACGCTGACATTATTAAAAGCGACATCTAATCGACCATAGTCTCGAACAATTCTAGCGATCGTAGCTTGATGATGATTGCTTAGAGTAACGTTCATTTCTGCATAAACTGCTTCCCCACCACCAGCCACTATTTTTTCTGCTAAGGCTTGACCGTCTGATAAATTTCGCTCGGCGATTACGACTTTTGCCCCTTCTCGAGCCATTATTTCTGCAGTAACACTACCAATATCGTCTTTGATGCCAATAATCAAAGCTACTTTTTTATTCAGCAACATAAGGGATATTTATTATTTCGCTGTAGCAGTTAAGTTTCAAATCTAAAAAAATACTGAGCTTAGTTCTACTTGATTATTGTTATTTTTATGCAAATGTTGTTTTGGATCAAGTGATTTTAGTTATAAATTCGATCTTTTTAAAGAATATTAACCTAGATTATTTTTTATTGCTTGAGTGAATAAAAGAATAACTTTAAAAGATAATAAAGATGATTGAATGTAATATTGCTTGGCGGTGAGATAATTTGACAGTATCCAAATATTCTTTCCCCCATTTATTTTTATGTTCAAATGTTTCGTTCAATACAGATTTATTTTCTAATAAATACTATAAGTACTATCTAAGATACTCCGCTCTAGATATCTCTACTATAAATTTAATTTATTTCGACTGCCAATTCGATCTGAAGTAGCGATAAAGCTAAAAATCAAGCAAAAAAATTTTAAACAAAAAAAGACGCGATCGGTTGACAGCCAAATCAATAATTCAAACAAACAATTTAAGTAAAAAATTATCGGCTTAAAGCTATGCCTGAGTCCCAACTTTTGAGTATAGATCTGACAAAAGAAGAAGATGTTATAAGGCTAAATCAATACCAAAAATTGACGAAATTATACGAAACAAAACTTCCAGGACAGGGCGTAATTCACTTCCGCAACGGAGCTGGAGAACTGCCTGAACACTCTTTTCAACATCACAATATTGAAGTTAGTCTACAACCTAGATCGAACTCTCTCAGAAAGATCGGCGATTTGGTAAAAACAGAAAACACTCAGACTGGTGACATCGCTATCATCCCCGCAAAATTTCGTCATTGGCAAAAGGTTGAAACTGAAACATCAGAGGAAATTATTTTCAACATCGAACCCGCGATTATTTCTCAAATTGCCTATGGAGCAGAATGTCATGAGCAAGTCGAACTGTTGC
The DNA here is from genome assembly GCA_039181635.1 of Cyanobacteria bacterium P01_G01_bin.19. Lineage (GTDB taxonomy): Bacteria > Cyanobacteriota > Cyanobacteriia > Cyanobacteriales > Xenococcaceae > Waterburya. Next base: position 1,859 of record JBCDCO010000384.1, read on the forward strand.
CTACTTTTGCTAAAAGAGACCCTTTAATCTATCATATTGCCCTTAATATTAAAGCCAATTTTGATTCGGGTGATCGCGATCAACTTTATGCAGAGTCTTTGTTTGGCACTCTATCTATGCACCTGTTTAGGAACTATACAGCCAGACATTCGACTCTACAGGAGTATCAGACAGGACTATCCTCACTCAAGCTAAAGCAATCAATTGAATATATCCAAGACAATTTAGCAAAACCCATCAAACTAAGTGATATTGCTCAAATGCTAGATTTGAGTCAATATTATTTCTGTCATCTTTTCAAAAAGTCTACGGGAATTGCACCCTATAGATATGTTATTCGGCAGCGAGTAGAACAGGCAAAAAATTTAATCAAATATAGTAACTTATCTTTAATAGATATTGCCTATGAATGTGGTTTTAGCTCTCAATCTCAAATGACACAACACTTTCGCAAGTGTGTAGGAGTAACACCAAAGGTTTATCGTTCTAACTATGAATAGCTAGTTTTAGCAAACTCGCGTCATAATATTAGAGTTTGCAATTCTTTACATATTACTCATTTAATAATTATGACAACTGCTAAAAACCAATATGAGGTTCAAAAAACCGAGCAGGAATGGAAAGAAATTCTTTCTCCTGAAGAGTTCCGCGTACTAAGAAAACACGGTACGGAAAGAGCTGGAACCAGTCCTTTAGACAAAGTTTACGAAGATGGCACCTATCTTTGTGCTGGATGCGGTCAACCTCTGTTTAACTCTAAAACCAAGTTTAATAGCCGTACGGGATGGCCTAGCTTCTATAAGCCTTTAGAAGGGGCGATCGATACCACAGTGGATCGCTCTTTGTTTATGACCAGGACAGAAGTACACTGTAGTCGCTGTGGCGGGCATTTAGGTCATGTATTTGGCGATGGTCCCAAGCCTACAGGACAGCGTTACTGTATGAACGGTGTATCTTTAAAATTTACTCCAGAAAAGCAAAGCTAACGTCGATTAAGAGAAATTTAAAAACCATGAATCCATATATCTTGATGGATTCATGGTTTTTTTAATTGGGTAAACAAAAAACTCTACATTCCTCGAGTTTTTTGCGACCAAACTCTAGTAGGCAGACCCCAAATATAGATAAAGCCTTCTGCTGCTTTGTGGTCGAATTCGTCTTCTGCACCGTAAGTAGCCAAATCGGGAGCATAGATCGAATTATCGGATTGACGACCGACAATTATGGCATTGCCCTTAAATAGCTTGATTCTGACTTCTCCTGTAACTCTTTCTTGAGTCTGCTGAATAAAGCCATCTAGTGCCGCTTTTAGGGGACTGTACCATAAGCCACGATAGATCAGTTCGCCATAAGATTGCTCGATACCGCGCTTGTATTGAGTTACATCTCCTGTAAGAGTCAAGCTTTCTAAATCTCTATGGGCTTGAATTAACACGAGTAAAGCTGGTGCTTCGTAAATCTCTCTTGACTTAATCCCGACAACGCGATTTTCTAGCATATCAATGCGTCCGATACCATGTTTGCCCGCAAGATCGTTCAACTTGGTAATTAGAGCGACAGGAGATAGTTTTTCGCCATTTATATTTACGGGAAGACCTTTTTCAAAACCGATAGTAATATACTCTGGCTCGTCTGGAGTATCGGCGATCGCCTTGGTCATCACAAAAATTTCTTCAGGAGGTTCGACCATCGGATCTTCTAATGGACCAGCCTCAATACTGCGACCGAGTAAATTGCGATCGATGCTGAAAGGAGAGGATTTTTTAACAGGAAATTCTAAGCCAAACTTTTCGCCATAAGAAATAGCCTCCTCGCGGCTCATGCCCCACTCTCTAGCAGGTGCTAGCACTTTTAAGTTGGGATTTAACGCCATGATGCCAACATCAAAACGTACTTGATCGTTGCCTTTTCCCGTACATCCGTGTGCCACTGCATCCGCCCCATATTTTTCTGCAGCATCTACTAGTAATTTGGCAATCAAAGGACGTGCCAACGCTGTAGAGAGAGGATAGCGATTTTCGTACAGGGTATTAGCTTGAATAGCGGGAAAAGCATAGTCGCGAACAAAGCTTTCGGTGGCATCTTCGACCAAAGACTCTACTGCCCCACATTTTAGAGCTTTCTTTTGAATGGGACCCAACTCATCCCCCTGTCCCAAATCGGCGGCGAGGGTAATTACTTCTTTTACTCCCCACTCATTTTTTAGATAAGGAATACATACGGTGGTATCGACCCCACCCGAATAGGCTAAAACAACTTTATCTGCACGTCCCATAAATATAATCTGG
>JBCDCO010000385.1:0-4116 GCA_039181635.1 Cyanobacteria bacterium P01_G01_bin.19
AGCCGTCTTGGATTTGGCGCACCGAGAAAGCATCAAGTTCAATGGCAGAGTTCTCAGTTTGGAGGCGGACAACTGCCCGACCGAGATCCCCCAGACAAGCAGTTGGGGCAATTACAGTGATACGCACTGGGGCAGAAGACATCATTTTACTCGCTACGATTCCTAAAAATTGCTCATAATTTCAACAGTACAGTTAAGTCTCATGCTTTGCTATACCCTAACAGGGGATAGGCATAGATGGGTTTTGATGAAGCTGGTATGATTTTTTGAAAGTTTTTTCTTCCCCTTGAAAATTGAGAAGAATTGAAAGTCTGAATATGAGGAGTTAGGGTGAACCGTTTATTTTCAGTGGTTAGTTTGAGTGCCTTAGTTACTACAATCGTGCAGCCCGTTTTAGCGCAAACACAAACAAGAATTACTCAAGTGCAGGTGGAAGCAACTGCCGATGGTGGTTTGACAATTAGCCTCGATGCGGGATTTGAACTTCCTTCTGGACAGCAAACGCCCCTGAATGAAACCACCCTCGCCATTGATTTTCCCAATACGCAACTTAACTTAGTTGGAGGGGAGCAATTCATCCGCAATAACCCGACTCCTGACATTGCTGCTGTGAGGGTTTTTCCTTTGGACGATCGCACAGTGCGCGTGGAGGTAGTTGGCAACGATGGGCAACCCGATATCTCTCTAAAACCAGCCCCTACTAGTTTGACAGTGACCGTTTTACCTGCGCCCATTCAAGAATTTACGATCATCAGCACTCGCCGTCCTACTCCCGTGACCGAAACCCCCGCCAGTGTGGAAACAGTGACAGAAGAGGAACTAAATCGACGTCGGGCATTAATCCGCAATACGGGAGATGCGATCCAAACTGTTCCAGGGGTGACTCTCAATCGCCTTGGACCGATTACTTCTTCAGCCAACATTCGCGGGGTGACGGGGGAACGAATTGGTCTACTCGTCAATGGCAATCGCCAACCGAATCTGGAGTTTGGTCCCGATTTGGGCTCCATCGATCCCTTTCGCATCGAACGGATTGAAGTCCTCAAAGGTCCTGCTTCTTCCCTTTATGGCGCGGATGCCTTTGGCGGTGTAGTTAATGTGATTACTACCACCCCGCGACCCAATCGCGAGTTTGGGGTTCGCTCCTATTTCTATGGAGGCGGGTTTGCCGAATTTAATGGCAACTTAGAAGTTGCTGGCTCAAACTATGTTTTAGGTTTAGCTGCGCGAACGGGAGGAGATGCGGAAGATGGAGATGGCAATGATATTGCTTTGGGGACTGATTACGAAGTGTTTAACGCTTACGCAGCAGGGGGAATTGATTTTAGCGATCGCGATCGTTTAGAAATCAGGGGAGAACTGTTTCGGCAAAATGATGCAGATTTAAGCGGTTTTACCGCTCCTTTCACCCGCGCCGAAAGCGATTTTCGCAACACCGATCGCTTCTCCTTAAACTATACCCGTAAAGGAGCAACGGAAGTAGAGTTAGAAGGCTATTATCTCCGCAGCGATCGACGTTTTGATTCGACTCAGGAAATTACCAGACCCTTTCCCATCGCTACTGGTATGGGACCGCCAATCTTAGTTCCAGGAGTGCAAATCAACGATAATCAGCAAGATATCCTCACCGAAACCTTCGGCTTTTCCGCCCAAGGAACTAGCAATCTTCTTAGTGAAGACCTCACTCTTACCTACGGTTATGATTTTAGTCGAGATGCCCAAACCTCCCAAACCTATACAGAGACAGATTTTGTTCTTTTTGAGCCGACAATTCCTCCTCCTGCTAGTGAAGTTTCAGCCAGCGACCCCCCTCTGGGCACGCGAACCTTTAACGGGGTTTTCCTACAGTCAACATTTGATGCGATCGCGGATTTAACCCTTGCTGGTGGGATTCGCTTCGATCTTTTTGATACAGAAAGCGGTGGAGACGAAAGGGATGATAGTGCTGTTACCTTTAATGCTGGTTTGGTCTATGAATTGACCGATAATTTAGCTGCCCGCGCCTACTTTGCCCAAGGCTTTCGACCGCCTACCCTGCAAGACCTCTTTGCTGAAGACTCTTTTGCCCCAACTCGCGGGTTTGTGCGCTCTAATCCCGATTTAGACCCAGAACGAGCGAATAATTTCGACATCGGACTAAACTTTGATAACGGCTCGTTAAACGGTGGCGTGACCTATTTTCGCAATGACATCAGTGATTTTGTCGGGGTTGCTCCTCTAACTACCGCTGGACCGACCGGCAGTCCCACGCTGCAAACAGCCAATAAAGACATCTTAATCCAGGGGGTAGAATTCAGCCTCGGCTATCAATTGAGTCCGCAATGGTCGATTGAAGGGAATCTTGCCATTGCTGATAGTGAAGATGAGTCGGGTCAACCGCTAAGTCAGTTAGAAGATTTTCCGACCACTGCTTTAGTGCGTTTACTGTATGAAGGCGATCGCTTTAGTAGCTTTTTACAAACTCGCATCTACGATGACCAAGGAGAAGTTTTACTCACCGACGGTATCGTTGGCGAAGGAACCGAGGGCGCATTTGCGGTCGATCTGGGTTTGGGGTATAAACTTACCCCCACACAAGAACTCACTTTGTCTGTAGAAAATCTGTTCGATACAGATTACTTTTATCCCACTTCCACCGCCAAAGCCCCTGGAATTAGGGCTTTAGTTGGCTTACGCAGTCAGTTTTAGGAGAAGTTTATGTCATCACGAAAGCGAAAACCTTGGCAGCTAGGAGATTACGTCTTTGCTGCGTTTATGAGTATTGGTATCGCCATTGCTAGTATTGTCACCGTTCCCTTAGTAATTTCCATTCCATTACCAGGGATTCGCACCATTGTCTGGGCGCCTTTGGCAGGAATATTTCTGACTTTAGCCATGGCAAGATTGCAGCGCAATGGCAGCGTCGCCTTAACCATTGGTACGCTGGCACTGATTTTAAGTCGCGTTTCTCTGATTATTAGTGCCTTTCTCGCTGTGGCAATTTTAGTCACAGAGCTAGTCATGTTAGCGCGAGGAGGATATCGCAAAAAGCGCGATCGCTTACTAGGGAATGTGCTTTTTTTTAGCAGTGCTACGGTTGCAGGGGCTTTAATCGGGGCTTATGTGGCAGGAGAAGCGTTTGCTGCTTGGTTGAGTCAAGCTTGGATTTTAGCACCAATGACCGTTCTGTCTGGGCTGTCTGGGGCTGTTGGCTGGTGGTTGGGGGAAAAGGTGGTAACACAACTGCAAAAAGCGGGGAAAATTATTGACTCCTAAGAAGGAAATTAGTCTATGGAAACTGGGAAAGGGGTAATACCATTTCTCCTTGAAGTTGCAATTAATATTTATAAATTGGATCTCTCGCAAAGACGCAAAAGAAGAATTTTTTATAAAGACTCAAGGAGATTGAATCTCAGATTAAAGAAGCGATCGCTTTTCCCCTTTCCCGATACTCAACCAACGTTTATCGGACTTATGCAAGAGATGCCATGAACTATCGTTCACAACCCAGGAATGAAAATAGAGAATTTAACGAATTTACGTTGTTACAACGTCTATTTTCAAGACAGGTCTATTAACATGGCATACCAGCCAGATACACGCCTAACTAGAGTGTTAGTTTAAATAGATGCTCGATCGAGCTATGTTGATTTATGCCAAACTATTCGCGATCGCATTGGCAATCCATACAATAAATAGATAGACAATTAATTGAGACAGGTATTATGACTTTAACTACCTACAAATGGTCGATCACAGAATGGCACGAATTGGTTGACTTTGGATTATTGGAAGGAAAGTCAGTTGAATTTTTGGAAGGAGAGATTATTGAAGTGAGTCCAGAGGGAGTCGAACATAGTTATACCAATAGCAGTATAGTTAAATATTTGAGAAGCATTTTAAATAATATTGCTGAAATTCAAGAATCTCATCCGATTACCCTTGACAATAGCGAACCAGAACCAGATGTGGCTATAGTTCGACTACCTGAAACTATTTATCTTTTCTTCTGGTTGAAGACCCTCGCTTTCAGCGACGGGATGAAAACCAGACAGGGTTTAGCGGGGAGCCACATGCGGCTAAAGCCTTTGTTGCTCTTGAACGTATTTTTTTAACACATCTATCGTAACCCCTCCG
>JBCDCO010000386.1:0-4110 GCA_039181635.1 Cyanobacteria bacterium P01_G01_bin.19
CATGAAACGAAATCTCTGATTACCAAGTTTCTTTTAGAATGCCATCGATCGCGATTGCGGAGCTAGCCGAAGGCATCGCATTTCTGGCAGTTTTGACTAGTACAATTGCTCACCTTAACAGGGGTAGCTTTCAGCTCTTAGCTTGGCAATAAGAAGAGGCTTAATAATTCTAGATTAAGATTATCTGGCTCGATCAAGCTGTTAGTATCGCCTCAATCTACTACTCGGTTTATAAAAGCGAATCGATTTTATTTTGCCAATCTGTCAGACTCGACTGAGACGATAAGTCCGTTACTTCTGCGCCATTGATAAAATAGGTAGGTGTAGACCATACTCCCTTTACCGCTGCAAAACGGGCGGGTATTCTGGCTTGAGAATAGATCTCTTTGCTGTTTAAAAGCTCGATAAATTTATCTTTGTCTGTCCACTCGGTTGCTTCTACTGCATAGCCAGCTAAAGTTTGATGCCACTGAGTCTGAGTCGTATCTTTAGACGCTTCGTTAGCAAATTCCGACTGGCGATCAAGAATATAGTTAACAAAGTCAATAAATTTATTAGTATCTTGCCCTGCAACTGCGATCGCTGCTTTTGTCGCGTCCCAACTTTGACGATGATTGCCTAAAGTCATCGGTTGCAATATTACATATAATTGTTCGGCAGAATAAGCTTCAACTACCTGTAAGACTGTTTGCCATCCCTTCTTGGAAAAAGGGCATTCTAAGTCGAAAAACATCTCTATCTGTACGGGTGCATCGCTATCGCCTAATCTGTAGCCGCTAGGACGTTGAGGGATGGGAATTGGCATTTATCTTAAACTTATTCTTGAGCTATATTATTTTTTTATACTAACTACAAACTTGACATTTTAAGTAGCAAGACACCTCTATCTTTGGCAATAAAATGGCAGGCATAAAATGACAAAATACCCAAAAAGTGAAATGAGTTTGGCGTGCATATTTTTGCGCGATTTATAATCCTTCGCTATACTGCAGAACAGAAGTAACGTTAAGGAGAATCTTTTGAGAAGATCTAGAAGAAAATTTGTTAAGCCATTGCAAAAACGAGATAGACATAGAATTAACGGCAAGATTAGGGCGCAAGAAGTAAGAGTTATAGACAGTAGCGGCGAGCAAATTGGTATTGAATCTCTACAGCAAGCACTAGCGTTAGCCACAGAAAGACAGCTAGACTTAGTAGAAATAGCTCCTCAAGCATCTCCTCCAGTATGTAAGTTAATAGATTACGGTAAGTATAAATATCAGCTGCAGAAGAAAGAATCGGAAGCGAAGAAAAAGCAGAAAGATAACGCAGTCAAAGAATTAAAGGTTAGATACCTTACCGATATTGGCGATTTGAAAACTAAGCTAAGGCAAGCTCGCAGCTTCTTATCCGATGGCAACAAAGTTAAGTTTTCTATGCGGTTTAAAGGAAGAGAAAAAGCTTTTGTCCATTTAGGAAAAGACAAGCTAAAAGAAATTGCTTCTCAACTTTCTGATGTGGCAGAAGTTTACGAAAAGAATTTTCGTGGTAGAAATCAAATGCACGTTATTTTGGTTTCAGATAAGTCTTAAAAGTGAGCTTTTCAATTAACTCCGATCTACTGGTTATCTAGCCACTTGATTTAAAAAAACGACACTTTGTATGCTCAGTCAAAGTGTCGTTCTTTTGTCATTAATGGACAATTGTTTATTGTGCATTGTGCATTGTTAACTGTTGAATGAGGCGTGTGATCAATTAAGGGAAGAATGCTTCGACAATAGTTCGGACAAAATTTAATTGTTAACGAAATAAGGAGACAATGTCCTTTATGACTGTCCTAACTGTCCTAACTGATGCTCTAGCGATTCATATTTTTCTTAATTCTCTCTAGCTCTTCATCTACTTCCCACTGCTGAAATTCTGCCTCCAAAGGATCTACGCTGCGACTGTTAGAAGCCGTTCCACCACGATCCCAGCCTACAGTGTCACTGGGATATTTACTGTTAAATGTACCAGAGGTAGAAGAAGCGCGAGCGGCACTGGCAGATTGAGTTTTAACCTCTTCGCGCTTTTGACCTATTTGTACCAATAGCTCTTTTGCTTTAACTCCCCGCTGCTTTACTCCTTCCATTTGCCCCCAGATTTGATTGCCCTGTCGGAGTAATTCTGCTTCTCTTTCCCTGGCTGCATTAGCCAAATCTGGTCTTTTGGCGGTTTCAGCTTTGCCAATTCTACTGTGCCAAGTTTGAATGTTATTGGCGATTTCTAAGATTCGATCTTGGAGGCTTTTTTCCTCTAGCTGGAGTTTGGCGATTAGTTTTCTGGTATCCTGCTCTTGCTCGCGCAGTTGCTCTTCAATTGCCTGCAATTCTAAATGGGGATTATCTCGCAGAAACTCATCCAGTCGCTCTTCTAGAAAGTTATTAATATCATCAAATAAGCCCATATCGCTGTTTTCCAGATCTCAAATATTCATGTATACCATCTTAGAATGTTTCCCCCACAGCGATAGAACGAATTCGCGCTCCATCTTTAACTTTAGCGGTTTGATTGGTGACAGATTCTAAGATCCAGCCACTATTGCCGATCTCTTCTCCAATCCAAAAACGTCTGGTTTGACCATTAACTCTAATCAAAGCAGCAGATTTACCCACGCCCAAATCTAAAATACCAGTAAGGGTGTGTTTAATAACAGGTTTGGCGGCTACTGGTTGGGGAGCATCAGCAGGCTGGGGAGCGACAGTACTTTCAGGTATGGGTGTTGCTGTGGGCAAAGGTGGCGGTGCGGGAATTTTTAAAGCTGGTGGAGTGGTAGGGAAGCCAGTTCTGCTTGATGGGGTTTGAGGTTTGGCGAGAGTAGCAGGCGCAGAAACGGTTGGCGTACTATTTTGGGGAGTGTACACAGGAACATACATTACTTGATCGCCCTCAGACTCAGCCTTTTTCGCTGCTAGTTGGCGGTCTAGAGTCGTGATAGACTTCTCCAAGCGATCGATAAACTCTACATCGGAGCGGGACAGGGTGATATATTTCCCTCCCGTCAGATGAGTTATTAGCTTAATTCCCTGATGTCCAAATAGCCACCACAGGACAAACAAGCTATAGCTACAGGAGAGAGCGAATAAAATTTTACCTAAATAGTTGCGCCTTTGGGGGACTTTACTGCCAACAGGATAATTTAAAGCAGAATATCTGATTATTTCGGCTAAATCCAACTCAGAAACATCAGACTTAGTAAGTCTGGTCAAAGTATTGGCTTTGACTGTATCGTTGTCATTTATGGTTACGATCGCCTTACTACTTTTGTCTGACTCGTCGGCTGTTTCGGACTCCTGGGAGACTGACGTTGAATTGGAGTTTGTTTGAGGTATAAAATTAAAGGCGCGATCGATATCGACCTCAATCTCATCACTAACCTGTCGATCTGCGGTCTTGATTCCACGAGATGCGTCTACATCTTCAATGAAAGAAAACTTTTGGATTACCTGCTTTTGACTAGCATCCCTAAGCATGGAGTGTTCTGCCAGCAACTAAATTAACTCATCCAAGATAAGCTGCTTATTTTGCTTCTGCCATAGTATTTACCCACAGATTTAACGACTGTGGGATCTCAGATCGAGTGTAAACACGGACAAGTTTTCAGGCTTATTGCACCCATACTGTGAGTAATACTTATAGGTGTTCGTGGGTGAGTAAAACGTGAACATCAGAGGATGGTAGTTGATTTATGGGTGCGGGAATCATCTCGCCACGAAAGTCCAATAATTGAACGATTACCAGATAGGCGATCGCAATTAAAATTGAAATTGCTCCTGTAAATACAGCAATAGCTTTGCCTCGATCCATGAATAGTTCGCCCGTGCTTAACAATTGTTGACATTATTATTGTTTCACTAAAAGCTCTTAGCTACAAGCTGATTGTTGGCGAACGACCTAAAATTCAACAGAATGTAGCAAGGATTACCCTTCAAAGCGCAATGCAATACAATATATAGAACCCATTTGGGATCTTTTTCTACGAAAAATCAGTTATTTCAGAGTTCCTTATTTTGAATTATTGAACGAGAGAACAAGGTTTCAACCAGCTATCTTGAAACATTTAATGTGACAGTGATTTCGAGATGGTTATGG